>JAZNZV010000114.1:0-36113 GCA_045595105.1 Eubacteriales bacterium
GGGCTTGTTTGTATAAATTCTCGGAACAATGAATATTTTGTCCTTTACCTTTTCCTGAACCTCACGAAGTCTTAAAATATAGTCGATAACGCTGTCCTCGTTGTCTGCAGAGCAGGGACCGATAACGAGAACGAGCTTGTCTGTCTTTCCTGCGAAAATGCTCTTCAGCTCACAAGCCCTTTTTGCCACAACCTCTTCAAGGTCGTGAGAAAGGGGATAAAGCTCTTTTACCTCCTGAGGGATAGGGAGTTTTCTTTCAAAAATCATACTCATTGTTTTGTCCTTCTTTCATAAAAATAAGCCTCACCCGAAGCTACGAGTGAGGCTGAAAAATTTTAAAAGTCAAAAACTTAATGTCTCACAGGTAACCTTTGCACGCCGAAATAAGCACAGTAAAAAAACACTGCGCTAAAATAAAAAAAGAAGCCTGCAAAAAGTGTTGAGAACATCTGTCTTTTTCCTTTCATTCATTTGATGTGCATAATTATACTCCCGAGAGTAGTCTTTGTCAATAGGTTTTTTGAAAAATTAAAAAGTTTTTTTAGGTCGGTAGGCGATATACTCCACGTCGGAGAGCTTGGCACGTTCAGTCATGGCGCCTTTCACCTGACTGTGAAGCTTTTCACGGCGTTCTCTTTTGCTGAGAGAGGGGTCGGGATAGAACGGACCGTCTATAAAGACCGTCATTTTCGGTCTTTTCATAAAACGCCTTTTCTGATATGTTGACGTAAAGGCAAAAACGGGGGCATTCTCTTTTATGGGAAACTGAAAAGAAGCATCCGAAAAGGGGCGTATATCCTTCATATATTCCCACACGTGGGCTTCGGGGTAAACGGCGATGGGATAGCCCTCATTATATCTTCCCGAAACAGCCGACGAAAATGCAGGCATTTGCTTGAAGGCTTCGGGGAGGGGAATAGCCCCAATAAAGGGAAGTAGCTTCCCTATTATGGGGATACCTAAATTTGCAGGGGAAACGATAGCGAAAAACCTTTTCGGGAAAGAGATAAGTGCAGGTAAAAATACGTCGCCTATGGGCTGAGTATGATTGCCGAAAAGAAAATATCGCTCACACTCCCTCACCTTTTCTTTACCTACTATTTTTGCGTGTAAAACAAGCTTTAAATATATTGCTCCAAGCACAAATATAAGGTAGTAAAGAAAGTTTGTAAAAAAAACCGTGCCTCTTATATACTTGTAATCTTCGGGTATTTTATAGTCTTGACACGAGCTTGTAGTGAAGTCATCCTCAAAGGAGGAGTAAAAGCGTGTCTCTTTCATATCACAACGTCGTCCTCTTCAAAGGTATAGTCAAGCTTTTTGTGATATATTTCCTCATAAGCCTTCACCTTCATTTCATAGTCCTTGAAGGCAAGCTCCCGACAGTTTTCGCTCACACTCTTTTCGGGGTGGGGGAAAAGTACACCGAGCACGTGTAGCGTGTGACATATTTTCCCATTTTCTTTTCTTATCTCCACAAAGCAGGAGATAATAGGGGAAAAGAGCTTTGAGGCGAAGTAGTAAGCTCCCTCCATAACGGGTCTCGGCTTGCGGTAGCCACTCCACATTTCACGCTCGGGGTAGATGAGAACGCACTCACCGTTATCTAAAAGCTTTTTCAAAGTGGGAGTAAAGCTTTTTTGCATATAGTGAAGATTGTCGGTAATGGGAAGGGTGTCGGCATAGTTCATGAGAAAACCGATAATACCCGTCATGGCAAAATTAGTCTCCTCGCATACTATATTAAGCCTCTTTTTACCTATCCGACGTGACAGTAGCCTTGGAGCGGTGTTCTCGGTGGGGCTGAAGTGGTTAGAGGTGATAATGGCACCGCCCTTGAAGCTTTCAAGCTTTTCAAGTCCCTTTATTTCGGTGCTCTTCGTAATTACAGAGGTAAGAACGCTTGCAAGCCTCCGAGCGGTCACGTTCTTTATTTTATAGGACAGTGTTCCTCTTTTTTGTAAGTAACCGAACACGATTTTGTCCTTTTCTTCTCTTGTAAGAATTGGGTCGTGAAGCTCCACCTTTCGGTGAAAGTCACCCTCGGCTACTGCTTTTTTTATGTTCTCAATGACCTTTTCTCTGTCCGTCATAGAATAACTCTCGCTCCGCTTTCAATAATTTTTTTGAAGGTGATATCTTCTTTTGGAATTTCACTGCCACGCTTTAAAAGTAGCTCAAGACACTTTCTGTCAGCCTCTTTCTTTTCGTCGGTGTAGCCTGCCTTGTGTTCTCTTATCTCCTCGATAAATCCGCTGTCCTCGGCATAATGCCAGAACGGGGCGTCATATTGCACGTTGTCATAGCACCAAGGCTTTGAAAAAAGATTGTAGTGAATGATGCCCGTGTCCTCTCTCTCGGGGGTGTTTTCCTCGGGCATCACGTCCCAGCGTGAGTCGAGATACTTTATTTTGCCACGGCATATGGCATTGAGGTAATCTTGGTCGGGTGCGATGCAGTCAAAGTGATAGGTAGACAGCAGGGATAGAAAATGGCTTGTAAAGCCCTTCTCACGAAGAAGCGCAAGGTTCATAAGAAGGACTCCCGAGTTTATATACTCGCTCTTCTTTATGCCAAAGCTCTCTTCCATGTAATAGATAAGCTCGGGCACCTTCGCCACCGATAAATCCGAGCAGGCACCGATAAGGCAGTCTCCAAGGTCGGTATCGAAAAGCTTTGCAATATCGTCTGTCACTATAACGTCGCTGTCGATGTAGATAGCACGGTCAAGCTCAGGGAACATCTCGGGAATGAACAGTCTGAAATAGATAGTCAGCGTAAAGTAGTCGCAACGAAGTCTGTTGGACATTCTGTCGGTTATCAGGTCATATCCTCTCGTCATAGGGATAAACTCTATTTTGAAATTCTCTTTTTCGAGAGCCTTTATTTTTTTCTGATTTTCCTCTGATACCTTCTCGTGAAGAACGTATGCCTTGTAGGAGCGAGTGGGATTGGAATTTTTTATAGCGGAATTCAGCGCCACCGCAAGGTAGGGGGCGTAGCTGTTGTCTATGGTGAAAAAAACGGGTATTGTGTTCATTTCAGTATCTCCTTTTCACTTTCTTTCAGTTCGTCATATAGGTCGTCAAATCGGTATTCCTTTAAAACCGAGTGCATCTTCTCTATCTGCCAGGGCTTGACCGATATTTTTCCCTTCAAGGAAAAGCAGGTGGTGAAGTGTCGGAAAACGGTGTCCTCCCTCAGCGCTTTTTGCTCGTTGTAGCACCGTGGGAGAAGTATTTTGCGCTTTACCTCACGGTTTAGCGCCGACTGGTCTGGCATGAACATTTTTTTCGTTTTGCAACGCTCACGGCACCTTTCAAAAAGTCCCGACTTCCTTATTTCGTCAAGATTTAGGAAAAGCACTCCCGAGTTCATATAGCTCATAGTAAAGGGTGCTCTTCTGAAAAAGTACTTGCCATATCGGTCAAGGACTCCCGCAACCTCTATTCCCGACATATCAAGGTTGAGGTTCAGAGGGGCAGTGCAGATAACGTCGGCATCAAGGTAGAGTATTTCATCGGGAAGAGACGTTACCCTGTCGGCAAAAAGCCTGAGCATGCAAGCGGGTGTAAAACGTGTACGGCTGTTCTTAATGGGAAAATCTTTTTTAAACTCTTCGGTTATATCTATGAGGGTAACCTTGTTTTGCGGGTTCTTTTCCTTCAGCTTCTCTTCAAGCCTTGTGGCGAAGTCCCTGTCAATTCCCTTCATTTCATAAAAAGAGGTGAGTATGTAGATGCTAAGCTCATCGTTGTAGCGTGAAAGAGAGAGGGCGGACATAATTATCCCCTCTTTTATTCCACTGTCACCCGAATAAAGGATATTCATTTTACACCTCCCAAGTTTACTATATGAGAATTCTACATAAACTTACCAAAAATGACAACCTACTTCTTTGGTATACCGCTAAACTGTTGGTAAAGTGGGGTCGGTAGAGGAGTAGAGTCACCCTTCTACTGTGAGTAGAGCGAGAAAAGCGACTATATATAGCGATAAAAATAATTCTTGATTAAATTTTCATTTTATGGTAGAATAAGTTAGTAGAATAAAATTCGAGAGGATTTTTTATGGAAGATATAAAGCAAAACGTGTCTGCCAATATAGCAGAGCTGAGAATTCTTCGTGGCATGACGCAAACCGAGCTTGCCGAAAAGCTCAGTTATTCCGATAAAGCGGTTTCCAAATGGGAGAGAGGGGAGTCTATCCCCGATATAACCGTGCTTTGTAAAATTGCAGAGATTTTTGAGGTCAGTCTCGACTATCTTGTAGAGAAGGAGCACCCCGTAAAGCCTCTGCCCGAGGAAAAGGAGATGACCCGAATGGAGAAGCTCTCCCTTCGTCCTCAGTACAATCCTACTCTCAACCATTATCTTATTATGGGGATAAGTATTTTCTCGGTGTTGCTCCTTGCGACTATCGTGTTCGTGGCAGTAAATATCGTGATGGATAACCCGAGACTGGACTGGCTTTCTTTTATATATGCAGTTCCCGCATCTATTATTATATGGCTGGTCTTTAATTCGGTATGGTTCAATCCGAGACTGAATTTTATTATAGTCTCCCTTCTCATATGGTCGGTGCTCGCTGTTATATACTTTACACTTCTCGCCTTTAACTACAACGTGCTCATTATATTCTCCCTTGGAATTCCCGCACAGATAATCGTCTATATGTGGTCAAGGATAAGCTTCAATCCAAATAAGAAATAGATAAAAAGAAGATTTCGTGTAAAAACCGAAATCTTCTTTTATACTTTTAATTCCCAACTCTCGTTTTTCTCACCTTATCACGAAGCTTCAGTATCTCCGAGGGGGAGACCGACAGCTCGTCAATTCCCATTTCAAGGAAGCTTTCAGTCATATTCAGGTCCCCTGCCAGCTCTCCGCATATACCTATCCAGCCACCTTTTTTGTGGATACTGTCTGCTGACATTTTTATAAGCCTCATTATACCCTCGTGATAGGGGTCGAAGAATTCCTCAATATTGGGATTTTGTCTGTCGCAGGCGAGAGTGTACTGGGACAGGTCGTTTGTGCCGATGCTGAAAAAGTCGAAAAGGGTGGCGAGCTTATCGCTGATAAGAGCGGCGGCAGGTGTTTCTATCATTATGCCAAGCTCTACGTCACGGCTGTACGGAACGCCACTTTTGTCAAGCTCCGCCTTGACTTCATTCACTATATCTATTATCCTTTCGCCTTCCCAGTAGTTTGTCACCATGGGGAACATTATACCAAGACTTCCGAATTTTGATGCCGAAAGGAGAGCTCTTAGCTGAGCCTTCAGAATTTCGGGCCTTTTCAGACAAAGCCTTAACCCCCTCAGCCCGAGAGCGGGGTTCTCCTCTTCGTCAAGGGAGAAATACCCCACCTTTTTGTCGGCACCTATATCGAGGGTGCGTATGATGACTTTTTTACCCGACATTGCCACAAGCACCTTTTTGTATGCCTCGAATTGCTCCTCCTCCCTCGGGAAGGTGTCCTTGTCAAGATAGAGAAACTCACTTCTGAAAAGTCCGATGCCCCCTGCATCGCTTGCAAGCACTGCCCCTATATCCTCTGTGCCCTGAATGTTGGCATAGAGGTTTATTTTTTTGCCGTCAAGAGTAACGTTGTCCTTGCCACGAAGCTTTTTTAGAAGCTCTGTTTTTTCTTTGTTTTCGTTTTCCTTCTCACGTATCTTTATTACGGTTTCGCTGTCGGGCTCAACGAAAATCTCACCTGCTCTGCCGTCTACCGCAAGGAGGTCTCCCTCCTTTACGTTGAGAAGGAAGGAGTCTCCCACCCCGATAACGGCGGGAATGTTCATGTTTCGGGCAAGGATTGCCGTGTGAGAGTTTGCCGAGCCGTGAGTTGTTATAAAGCCGAGAATTTTGTCTTTGTCAAAGAGCACCGTCTCGGAGGGGGTCAAGTCTCGGGCACAGATAATGGAAGGTCGCTCAAGGGCGTCACTGCCTCTTGTCTCGCTAAGGGAGAGAATAAGCCTTTCGGAAATATCCTTCACGTCAATGGCACGGGCTTTCATATAGTGGTCGTCCATAGATGAAAACATATGAGAAAAGTTCTCTGCCGTCACCGATATGGCGTATTCAGCATTTACGGTCTGGTGCACTATTATCCGCCTTACCGATGCGTTAAAGTCCTCGTCGTCAAGCATCATAAGGTGTATCTGAAAGATTTCAGCACCCGTCTCTCCCACCTCTACAAGTGCCTTTTCATATATTTTCTGTAATTCCACGGCACTTTTTTCCTTAGCCCTCTCAAAGCGCAAAAGCTCCTTTTCAGGGTCCTTTACTGCAATGCGCTTTATCTTTAGCTCCTCTTTTTTATATATGACGGCAGGACCGATGGCAGTGCCTCCGCATACACCTTTTCCAATAAATTTAAGCATAATTTCCCCTTAAAGCGTCTCTTCAAAAAAACGTTTTATAGAAGCTGTTGCCTCTTTTTCGTCCTCTCCCGTCACCTTGACTTTTACCTCGTCTCCCTTCTTTATTCCAAGGGACATGAGCATCATAAGTCTTGACGCATTTACCTCTTTTCCGCCCTTTTCGATAATTACCTCGCTCTTCCATTCCTTTGCAAGGGAGGAGAGCTTTCCTGCAGGACGGGCGTGTAGTCCTATCTCATCCTTTATGATATAGCTGAACTCTTTCATTTCTTAGTCACCTCTGCAATTTCGTCGCCGGGGTTTACTTCTCCGTCCTTCAATACCTTTATTTCAAATTCGTCTGAGTTTACTATGACCATGGGGGTTGTGAGCTTGTAACCGCTTTTCCTTATACCGTCCATATCGAAGGTAATGAGAAGGTCGCCCTTCTTCACACTGTCACCGCTCTTTACGTGAGGCTTGAAGTGAAGACCTTTAAGCTTTACGGTGTCAAGACCGATGTGGAGCAGTATTTCTTCCCCTTGCTGAGAAATTATATTAACTGCGTGACAGGTGTCAAAGACGCTTTCCACTCTGCCGTCACAGGGGGAGAACAGCTTACCCTCATCAGGTAAAAACGCTACGCCTCGCCCAAGTACACCGCTACTGAACGCCTCGTCCTCTACCTTGTCAAGGGGTACCACCTTACCCTTTATGGGGGAGAACAGTCGGGGAGGGTGACTTTTGTCAAGGTAGTCCTCAAGATTTGATTTTACTACCGACACCTGAGGTCCGTAGATTATCTGAACGCCCTGACCCTTCTTGATAACGCCCGACGCACCGCTTTCACGAAGAGAGGCTTCGTCAACCTTGCTCGGGTCCTTGACGGTTACACGCAGTCTTGTGGCACAGCTGTCAAGGTCGGAAATGTTTTCCTTTCCTCCAAGCCCCTTCAGAATGAGAGGGCTCTTGTTGTCGGCTTCGTGCTTTTTCGTGAGATAGTCAGCCTTGGTGTAAAGCTTTGACTCCTCTCCGTCCTCTTCTCTTCCGGGAGTCTTGAAGTCAAATTTCTTTATAAGGAAATAGAAAACGAAATAGTAGATAACTGCATATACGAGACCAACTATAACCACCCATATCCAATTTGTCTTGGAGTTTCCTTGAAGTATGCCGAAAAGGGTTAAGTCGATAACGCCTCCCGAGAAGGTCATACCAACGCCCACGTTAAATATATGCATGAGCATATAGGAAAGTCCTGCCAGAACGCAGTGCACCACGTACATGAGGGGGGCAACAAAGAGGAAGGTGAATTCAAGGGGCTCGGTGATACCCGTCAGCACCGATGTGAGAGCCGCCGAGAGAAGAAGACCTCCCACAAGCTTTTTCTTTTCGGGCTTTGCCAGTCGGTACATGGCGAATGCCGCCGCAGGAAGACCGAATATCATAAAGGGGAACTTGCCCGACATAAAGCGTGTAGCCGATACCGAAAAGACCTCGGTGGACTTTGAAGCAAGCTCTGCAAAGAAGATGTTCTGTGCACCTTGAATAAGCTCTCCGTCAATAAGAAGAGCACCGCCAAGCTCGGTTTGCCAGAAGGGCATATAGAAAACGTGGTGAAGCCCGAAGGGAATGAGTGCTCGCTCAATAATACCATATATCCAGGTGCCGATATACCCCGAGTTCAATACAAGACTGCCCAGCGCCGCTATTCCCGACTGAACGGGCTGCCATATATAGAACATAATAACGCCTACTAAAAGGTAGACAAGAGAGGATATAATGGGAACGAATCTGGTTCCTCCAAAGAAGGAGAGAACGGTGGGAAGCTTTATCTTATAAAATCTGTTGTGAAGTGCCGCCACACCAAGACCTACGATAATACCTCCGAAAACTCCCATTTGCAGGGTAGTTATACCGAGAGTTGTCGTAGTGGTGTTCTCGCCCATAGCCTCAACGCCACCCGAAAAACGAATAAGTGTGGAAATGGCGGTGTTCATTATGAGATAGGAGATGGCACCCGACAGGGCTGCAACCTCCTTTTCCTTTTTTGCCATACCGATGGCAACACCCATAGCAAATAGCAGTGGAAGATTGTCGAAAACAACGCTTCCTGTTCTTGCCATGATGTCAAGGATCGTGTAGAGAATGCCTCCCTCGGAGATGAGACCTGTGAGATTGTACTCTTCAAGGGTGGTGGGGTTGGTAAAGGATGAGCCGATACCAAGAAGCAGACCCGCAACGGGAAGAAGAGCAATAGGTAGCATAAACGACCTGCCTACTCTTTGCAGGACAGAAAAAATCTTATCTTTCAAAACTTTTTACCTCCATAAATTCGGATATTGTTATTATTGTAAATTTATGGTTCGTTTATACAGAGCATCGATACTTCTCTTGAAAAGTTATAAACTTTTGTGAAAGTGTTGCAAATGTTTTGACAATATGTTATAATGCCTTATAAAAATCAAATAAAAGAGGTATCATCATGAAAAAAGTATTCGTCTTTATTATGACCCTTTTACTCTTTGCCCTTCCTGCTCTGGCAGAAGAGGGGTTGACCTTTGAGCTTGAGAGCAAGTACGTAGTGGATGGAGAGCTTGCCCTTCCGTCTACCGTAGAGGCAACACTTTTGTTCCCCAAGTCCTTTCAGGGCAGAGGAGGCGTTGTTATCGGTAACTACAAGAATACCACCGACAACGGCTTTAACTTTGAAATTCATAACAACGGAAACCCCAGAATTTACATAGTAGCCGACGGAGAGTCCTACGACGTCATCTTCGATAAGGCTGACGTGAGAACAGGTGAAAAGGTAGACGTAGCAGTTACCATAAACTATGATACAAGAGAGCTTTTCTTATACGTTGACGGCGAGAAAATTCAGCGAAAGAAGATGAAAACACTCCCCGAAAGCATTCCCCTTAAAAATTCTTTCATACTTGGGGGAGACAACCGCTCGGGCAATGCGCAGTACTTTAAGGGTGAGATATTCGACCTCTCTCTTTACTCTGCCGTGAAAACTCCCGAGGAGATAGCGGGTGAAGGTGCTTCAAGCGACTCTCTCATTGCAGGATGGGACAGCTTATCGGGTGAGCATATTAAAGACCTTGGCACAGGCGGACACGATATCAAGCTTTTTATCAACGAAAACTGGACAACCGAGGGTGGCTACAAGGGTGAATACGCTTATTCCTTCGCACTTGTGGGAGATACGCAGAGCCTTAACTATAACTATCCTCAGAAGTTCCATCTGCTCTACGATTGGATAGTAGATAATGCCGAGAGCAAAAAGATGAAGTTTGTTTTCGGACTTGGTGACATTACCGATAACAATCTTCTTTGGGAATGGGCACTTGCAAAACAGCTTATAAATAAGCTGAACGGCGTTCTGCCTTATTCTATCGTTCGGGGAAATCACGACGGAATTCAGAACTATTGTGAAATATTCCCTCTTTCCGAGTATTCCCACATGATAGCGGGAAGCTATGACGACAGTATGCTGAATACCTATCAGACCTTCGAGGTGGGAAATATCAAGTATCTTGTCCTCAACCTTGACCTTGCCATGAACGACGAAACCCTTCTTTGGGCTGACGAGGTGGTTTCCTCTCACCCCGATAGAAACGTTATCGTTTCAACTCACATCTATCTTCATTCAGACGGAACTACCGTTGACAGAACAGACCCCACCCCCGCAACTAACTACGGAAGCGATTATACCTCCGACGTAATCTGCGAAAAGTTTATTAAAAAGCATGAAAACATTAAAATGGTCTTTTCGGGTCATCGCCCCTGTGACAATATAGTTGTCACCTACGAGACAGGAGATAAAGGCAACAAGATAGCGCAGGTTCTCGTTGACCCTCAGTCAATAGACGTGACCCAAGGACCCTCCGGACTTGTTGCTATGCTCTATTTCTCAGACGACGGAAAGACGGTAAACACCGACTTTTATTCTACTGTAAAGAATAAATACTATTATAATGACGAAAACACTCTCACCTTTGAAGTGGAGGTTATAGGAGAAAATCCCTCGGCAACTGACATCGAAAAGCTCCCCGAAGCACCTGAGGAAGAACAGGATGTGAGCATGTGGCTCCTTGTTGTAGTGTCCGTTGCGGTAGTGGTAATCGTTGGCTTTATTCTGGGATTTATCATAGGTAAAAAGAAAAAAGCATAAAAATATAAAAGGACTGTAAAAGCAAAACGGCTTTTACAGTCCTTAATTTTAATAATAGAAAAGTGTAAAAATATGCAAAAATCTATTCCAACCCTTGACTTGAATAAAAAAATATGCTAATATCTATAATAGAAAAGTGCAAAAGTATGCAAAAATCTATTCCAAAAGGTGAATTTGATGGAAATAAAACGTGATTTATATTTAAACAAAATGATAAGCTTAAAGCACAATGGACTAATTAAAATCATTACAGGAATAAGAAGGTGTGGAAAATCTTATCTGCTAAATGAACTTTTCTACAATCATTTAATAGAAACGGGGGTTGACGAGAGTCATATCATCCGCTTTGCATTTGATTCTGCAGACGACCTTAGCATGATTGGTGAAAGCATTATTGATATGGAAAAGAATAAGCGGAAGGCTGACCCCGAGAAGTTTATGGAATACGTACGTTCACAGATTAAAGATCATGAAATGTACTACCTTCTTCTTGACGAGGTACAACTGCTTGATTGCTTTGAGGCTGTGCTGAACGGTTATTTACGTAAAAAAAATATGGACGTATACGTAACCGGAAGTAATGCGAAGTTTTTGTCTAAGGATATTATTACTGAATTTGCAGGTCGTGGGGATGAAATTCATATGTACCCTCTTAGCTTTTCCGAATTTATGACCGTTTATAAAGGTGATAAGTATGAAGGGCTGTCCGAATATATGCTTTACGGGGGAATTCCGCTTGTCGTTATTCGTGAAGGACATTCAAATAAAGCTTCTGCACTTGAAAACCTATTCAGCGAAATATATATCAGGGATATTCAGAAAAGAAACAAAGTGAAGAACGTCTCTGAATTTGAAGATCTATTGAATATTGTGTCATCTTCAATAGGCTCACTAACAAATCCCGAAAAGCTAAAAAACACCTTCAGGTCTGTTAAAAACTCTAAAATCACTTCAGCGACAGTAAAAAAGTATCTTGATTATTTTGAAGATTCTTTTTTGCTTGAATCAGCAAACAGATACGATATAAAGGGTAAGAGTTATATTGAAACTCCTAAAAAATATTATTTTTCAGACATGGGACTTAGAAATGCAAGAATAAGCTTTCGTCAGCTTGAACAGACACACGCTATGGAAAACGTCATTTACAACGAGCTGCGTATGAGAGGATATAAGGTTGACGTTGGAGTAGTTACTGTAAGTCAGAAGGATGAAAACGGCAAATCAGTCAGAAAACAGTTGGAGGTGGATTTCGTTTGTAATCTCGGCTCCAAGAAGTATTATATACAGTCCGCATTTTCCATTCCCGATGAAAAGAAAAGAGAACAGGAAACGAGACCTTTTACACATATCAATGATTCTTTTAAGAAAATTGTTATTACTAAGGATATAGTACCTTCTTATTATGATGAAAACGGAATACTCACAATGAACGTATACGATTTTTTAATTGACAGCAAAAGCTTGGACAGATAAAGAAATATCGACCGACAAAAGTCGGTCGATATTTCTTTTCTTTATTATTTCCTCGTGTGTCCACTCTCCCGTTTCGGGGTCGTTTTGTCCGATGGAGTAGGAATACATTTCACTCAAAGAGTTGAGTATTGCCATAAGCTCATCAAAGCCTTCTTCTCCTTTTGACAGATATATATGCTCGTAGTAGGAGGAGAAGTCGCCATTACATCTGAAATTCAGCGATATGGACAGCGTTTCGTTGTATATTTCCCTTCCGTTGTATTGCTCAACGGAAGCGCTGTTCTTTTCTCTTTTCTCTTCAATTTCCTTGATGAGGTTGAAGGCATCGATTATAAGCTTTTTCGCTTCCCCATCAAGCTTGTTCACCACGTCGGAATAGTAATCCTCCATTTCGCTTTCAAAGGAGAAGTCGTAGTTGGTGTATCCCTTGTCGGCGGTATTGTGATTGAAGTAGATATAAGAGCTTTCCATATTCTTGACGTCGGGCTTCACGTCACGGTAGATACCGAAGATATCTGCCACAAAGACTGCACCGAGTATGAGGGTGGCAATAAGGATAAACGCCATGTGACGGCTCTTCTTGAATACTCCCGTAAAGGTCTTGTCAAAGAAAGCGTTGGTGATAATGAAGGTAAAGAGAAGAGCAATGAGCCCGCCTACAATACACCATATGAAAGAGTCGGTTATAACTTCAAAGAAGGTTGCGCCCAGAAGTATCACGTCAAAGGCGAGCAGATACTGCAAGGGTCTCTTGAGGATAGAAAACGCCACGGGTCGCTGTGAGTTTTCGTTTTTCTTCTTTGAATAAAGGAATATGCCAAGCACAATGAGAGCCACCGTACCAAGTGCTACAAGAATATAGCTCCTTGCAGTAAAGGGAATGTAGGTATCATCTATTCCGAAAATGTATCTGATGAGAGGGGAGGAGTAGGGGTAGATATAGGGCTTGTGGTCAAGGTAGTCGAGGAGCTTTGAATTGAAAAGCTGAGAGCCCGCTACCGCTGTGGCAAGTACTGTGGCAGGTACGAAAAAGTTAATAGCTGCATAGGAAATAAGGGTTGAAAAGATAGTGCCCGAAATAATTGCCGCTATCATTGCAATTGCAAGGAAAAGGGCAAGGTAGAGTAGCGCCGTTCCTATGGCAGGCAGCTGCATAACTATCATTTCTCCAAAGGAATAGGCAGGATGTTTTGCAATAAGGTCCATGAAGAAGAGTCCTAAAGTCTGAGAGAGAATTACTGTCACAGCACTGTTTATAAAGGCTGTAATATAGTGAGCGAGGTATATTTCTCCACGGTTTACCGACAGTGAATGATAGAAGTCAACACCGCTTCTGTCCCTCATGTAGCCCATGAGAGCAATACAGGAGAAGAACGCAAGGGCAAATACAACTATCATAAACATTATGGAGAAGGCACCGTCAATGCCAAGCATTTCGTCAAAGAGATATCTTACGTCTCTGTGATACTCTTCATAGGTAGTAAAGCCCGCTTCAAGGCGCATGGCGTATCTTGACTCAAGGTCGGATATTGGCATGGCACCAACGATTGCACCGAGAATGCACAGCCCCAGTGCTAAAATCATGGGCAGTGAGCGGTTTATAGAGTAGTTGTTTCTGACAAGCAGAAGAACCTTTTTAAAGCTTATCTTTTTCATTTTGCTTCCCCTCCTTTAACTCGGCTGACTTCAAGAGTGAATATTTCGTCAAGGGTCAGGTCTACCGTTTCAAAGTAAACGATAGAGTTGTCCTCTCCCATAATGGTGGAAAGTCTTTTTGTCACGTCATCCTCGCCAAGAGAAGAAATAAATGTTAAAAGCTTTCCGCTTATCTGAGGCAGAGTTGCGAAGCCGTTTATAGGTGTAATATCCGAAAGGGGAGTCTTAAATATCACCTGATATTTGCTCCAGCCCTGAACTATATCGTCGATAGTCTTGTGGAGTATGAGGCGACCGCCGTCAATGAGAGCTACACTGTCGCAGATGGTCTCTATATCCGAAAGATTGTGGGAGGAAAGTATAACCGTTCTGCCCTCTTCCGCTACCGTCTCTGCTATCATCTTTTTTGCATAGTCACGGGCAATAGGGTCGAGTCCGTCAAAGGTCTCGTCGAAGAACAGGTACTCCGAGCAGGTAGAAATGGAGAGTATCACCTCGCCCTGTCTCTTCATACCCTTTGAAAATGTGGAGATTTTACGGTTTCTGTCAAGGTTTATATCAGCGCACATTTTTTCAAAGCGTTCGTGAGAGAAGGAAGGATAAAACCTTTTGTAAAGTCCAGCCATGTCGTTTAGCGTAAAGTGAGGTATCAGGTACTGCTCATCTGATACGAAGGACACCTTAGCCTTTATTCTGTCATTTTCAAACACGTCCTCGCCGTCGATGAAAACCTTACCATTTTCTGCCTTATATATACCCGCCATAATTCTCAGCAGCGTACTTTTTCCGGCTCCGTTGGTGCCGATGAGTCCAAGCACCGAGCCTTTTTTTACGTTCATTGATACGTCGGCAAGCGATATGACGTCGTTGTCGTATCTTTTCGTTATACCGTCAATTTTTATCATCAGTTCTCATCCTCCTTGTAAAGTTCTTCAATTCTCTTTATCACCGTCTCTTGGGGAACGTCGGCGTTCTTCAGCTCTCGGAGTATTTCGTCAAGCCTTTCAAGAGCTTCGCTTTTCCTTTTTGTCTTTATCACCTCAAGGTTATCTTCAACGAAGCACCCTCTTCCTGCCACCGAGTAGCAAAGCCCCTCACGCTCCAGCTCACTGAAGGCTCGTGCTATGGTGTTAGGATTAATGCCAAGGTCTGTTGCAAGGCTCCTTACCGAGGGTAGCTGTTCCCCGGGTGCCCACACACCAAGCATTATCTGATTTTTAAGTCCGTCTCTTATCTGTTCCCATAACGGCACACCGCTTTTAGGATTGATAGGTATCATATTCCACCTCCTAAGTGTATTAATTGACTTAGTACACTTATACAATATCACGAAAGGAAATGTTTGTCAATAGTTTTTTCAAAAAAAATTACCACCCGAAAAAATTTTTTCTCGGGTGGTGATTTGTTTGTTTTTTGGTCTAACCTTTTTTAAGCCCCTTAATAATAGCCTAAAGATTTTGCATAGAGCTTGACCTGATATCTGTAAGAGTAGTCAAGGAATGAGTCCTGAACTATCGCCTTTATAGCATCATATATGGTGTTTTTCGTCTTTTCACCCATGCCATATTTATTCTGATAGGTAAGAACTATTTTATCCACCAGCGTTCTGGCGTTGTAATCGGGTGTAATACGATCCGACGATGAGCTGCCACTGCCCGACGAGCTCTTCGACGAGCCGTCAGAAGAGGCGCTTTTACCCTCGCTTTCTTTTTCGAGGCTGTTTACGTAGCGTTCATGCTTTTCATCGTCACGCTCCGCTTCATAGTCACGGTTGTCGGCAAAGCGGTCGTAGATCTCGTCGTCACGCTCTGCCTCGTAATCACGGTTATCGGCGAAACGGTCGTACTTTTCATCGTCACGCTTCGCTTCATAGTCACGGTTATCTGCAAAGCGGTCGTATTTTTCATCATCACGCTCTGCCTCGTAATCTCGGTCACGGTTAAGCTGACTCATATAAGCGTTGTTCTTCTCTTTTTCAAGCGAGCTTACCTCCCCAAGATAGTTTATAAAAGCCGAATTCTTAGCCTTTGCTCTGTTCTCTTCGTTTTGTCTTATAGAAGCCTCAGAGTCACTTTCTATCTGAGAGATTGCACTCATTCTTTGCAGGTTGTTGTCAAGCTCTGCCTGTACCGAGTCTCCCGACCTCGACAGCCCCTTTTCAAGGAGTCCTGCCTTAGTGTTATGAAGTGCGATTTTAGCCGAAGCGTCGGCAGAATTTTTCTTTTTGTGAGCGTTCTTTTCTATCTCCTTGTTCTTGGAGTTTATCTCACGGTCTATCCCCGAAAGAGTTGCCATGTACTTTTCGGTGAGCTTAGACAGGGAAGAGGAGTAGCCGTCAAGAACGCTTTTTGCAAGTCCTTTGGTTGAAATTGCCATAATATCACCTCCCCTTTAAGCATATACGGTGCCCTGCACCAGCTTTTCAAACAAAAGGTCGAACCATTTCCATTTTTTCATGTATTCAATAGTGTTGTCACCCAGCCCGAAAAGCTTTTTGGTGAGTGCTACAAAGGTCTCGGTACACAGAAAGGTCTTCACGCTGTATGTGTCTGTGACAGAGGCACTTTTTTCAATGAAAAAGCTCTTATATCCTCTCACGTCAAGATGTACCGCTCTGTTATTTATAACCCCTATTCCGTCAAAGCCCAGCATCTCGGCAATTGCCGCAAGCTCATAGGAGGTATAGCCCTCCACTCTTATATCGGCGGCAAGCCCCTTAGTGTGCTGACCTGCCTTTCCCGTGAGAAGCTTGTCGTATTCCTCGGTCCTATAACCGTCGGTTACGATTATGGGCTTGTATTTTACTGCCCTCGAGAGCTTTTCAAGCATGATGATAAGCTCCTCCGAAATGAGAATTTTATCTCCGTCAAGAGAATTTCCACGTCTTGCACGGAACTCCTTTACTCTGAAATGGTCACTTAACTTGTCGTTTCCGTTTGTTTTATACGAATATTCTTTAACTGCCAAATTTTCACCTTCTTACTTAATGTATTCAATAATAACGGCACCGTCACCGCCGTCATATCCCGTCTTGAATTTGTCGCCGTTAAGCCTTGATGCCCCATATCCGCCACCGCCGGGACCTGCCTCGTCTCCTTCAAAGGCTCCGCCGTTTCCGAGAATTGAGTTTCCTCCCGCAAGGAAGAGTATGGCAGGGGAGGTAGATGAATTATAGAACCTTGTCACCTCGGGATATCCTCCGCTGTAATTCAGGTCACCGCCCTCGCTTCTTGCCCTTGCTCCAAATCCAATGACACCACCCGATGCCGTCAGCACTGTTTTTGCGTTGAGGGAAAGCGTGGTGTCACCGCCTTCGGTAGCACTTGACACAAGCACGCTGTCCTCGTCTATTTTAAGACCCTTGCCCTTCTCTCCCACAGTGACGGTACAAACGTCGCCTGCCGTCAGGTCAAGCCACTTTACCACTCCTGCACCTGCACCGCCTCCAATTCCTACCATGGCATTGGAGGGGTTTATACCTCCTCCTGCGCCTGCTCCTACCATGGTTATCTTGTAGGTGCCCGAACGCTCCACGTTAAAGGTGTGCTCACCCGGTGTCATAAATCGGGTACACCTTATAGACGCTGAGGTGAGGAAGTCGGAGATTTCATCGGAAAACTTGTCGGGACTCACCGAGCCGTCGGGAATAACTCCGTTTACCAGCTCCTTTATCTGTTCGGAAATGGATATGAGCTTGTCCTGAACAGTGTCTCCCGAAATTATGTCTATCTCCGACGAGCCTATCATGTCCGCACCCGACCGTCCGTTGGTGTAGGAGGCGAGCTCTTCTATGAGAGTGTTGTTGATATAATCCTTTATATCAATTCCCGCCTTATCGAAAAGTGCCTTCATGTCGTTGGCGGTGTAGCCCTGTTCGAGATTTGGGCGGTCGGGAAGCTTAGAAATATTATCAAGGTCTTTTGTTAGTTTTGTAAGCTTCATAATTGTCTCTCCTTTATTTTTTATTTACTAAAAACAATCTCGCCGTTTTGTTTTATTTAGATTTATAAAACACAAGGATAGGCGAGAATTGCCAGCGGCGGCTCGCCGCTTTGTTATCAGCCTCCCCCCAAAAGGAGAGGGAGGCTGATAAAGAATTGTTATTCCGCAAGGGAAACGTCGATAAATACCATTTCCTTGGGGTAAACGATTTTTGCACCGTAAAGGTGAAGACCCTTTACAGCAGTACCGTTTCTGAGCTCAGGCTCATAAGGCTTGATAGAGTTTATCTGCTCTGCAAAAGCGATAGCACGCTCTGTACGGGCAATACATCTGTAAAAGCCGTCGGGAGCCTTCTGAATGTTGTTGGTCACGTAAATGTCAAAGCCGAACATCTTACCGATGTAGCCCTTAGAAAGAGCGTTTGAGTTGTTGGTATCGGTGAGAAGATTTGCCATAACGAGTAACTGCTCAACTGCAGGGGGTACCTCAAGGGAAATAGTTGCGGAATTGGGAACGTTATTTTCCATGAGAATTCTTCTTGCATTGCTTATTACCGATACGATATTGTCGGCAGTAAGCCCTTCCTTGATAATGGCGGTAACGTTGTCGTCCTCAAGGGAATAGATGTACTGGTCTGCTACGTCACTGAGGGCGTCAGCCGCCTTCTTCATAGCCGCCTGAACAAGCTTGGGAGAGGACTGCACGTCGTCGATTGCATCGATGCAGAAGTTAAAGCCCTTCGCCTGGTCGATAACGAGAGTTCTTGTGTTGTCCGAGAGCACCTCGGGAGCAGGCATGTTGGTGTTCTTGGTGTAGTTGAACACAGTTACAGGACCAAGACCGTTTATCTTTACTCTGTCACCCTGTGTCTTTATCTCGCCCTCATACTCTCTTGATGAAAGCTTAACGCCTACGTAATTCTTCTGAAGCTCATCGTAAAGTGCTTCGCTCCATACTGTGGGAATAAAATTATTAATAGCCATATTATTTTACCTTTCTACGGTTTTTCCGTAATCCTTTCTTTAGTTCCATTTCTCCATGGATTTCATTATTGTGTGATAGTTCTTTCTTATTTCTGCCTCGGTCATGCCCTTCACGTCCTCGGGAGTGAAGAAGGCATCCTCTGTGGCATTTTTTACGTCAGGGGGAGCAGCTTTGAGGTTTTCTTCCTCTTTTTCCTTCTGCTCACCCTTCTTTTTCTCTTCCTTTAGGTAGAAGAGAGCGTACTCTGCGGCAAGTCCCTTGCCATTGTTACTTTTCTCAAAAACCTCATCGGGAATATCGTCCACGTTTACGTCGGGGAAAATCTCAAAGAGGGTCTTAAGCTCTTCTTCAAGATTTTTCTTCACGATTTTTTCGAGACGGTATTCTTCAATATCGGATTCAGAAAAAGCATCGATTTCTTTTAAAATCTTTTCTGTTTCTTTATTCATGTTTTTTCCTTTCGTAAAGTTATTTGGCATCAGTAAGTCTGCCCTTGATTTTCAGTGACAACAGGTGGAAGTCACCGTTGTTTTCGTCACTTTTTAAGATGATTTTAAAGCCACGACAGCGCTTGAGCTTTATTCTCTTTGAAAGCCTGACGGGGGTAATGGCAGTCTTAAAGCTGAATAAATCAAAATAAATGCTGTCAAAGTCAAACACTTTATAATCAAGCCCAACGCTATGGGCAATAGAAGTAGCATTGTCGGATACCCAAAGTATATCGAAGGAGGTTGCGCTGACGGGAAGAAGCTCAAATTCTACCGAATGTATGTTTTTGGTGTCAAGTCCCGATATATCCTCGTAGCCTGTTTCCCAATGAAAATCAATTTTCTTGTCACCGTCAAGGCTCTCGGAAATGAAACGGCAAAGACTTCCGTCATTTCTTTGAAAATAAACGTCGGAGGACGGTGCTTCGGTAAAGTATGCGGCATTCAGCCCCTCATAGTAATAATAAAGGTCAAGGGCGTAGTTATAAACGTAAAGCTTATCACCGCTCCATAAATAGAGCTCACTCATGCTCTCTCTGTCGAAGAGAGAAATACCCCTTTCGCTTATTTCGTGAAGTCCCGCTTTGATGCGTTCTCCTATGTTTTCAGCGTTCCTTTCATCACGAATACTTGTAGATACCCAGCGGTACAAGCTACCGCTATGAACGGTCAGGGGAGTGTTCAGCGCAAGGACAGCGCACCCCTCCTCACTGCAACCGACAGTTGACGACAGAGTTCTGACGGGGAAGGAGAGATATTCCTTTCCGTTGGCATCGCTCTTCGTCTCAATGTAAGAATAATAGGCATCGGCTTCAGTGAATATGAGAAGCCTGTCATAATGCCTCAAAATA
The DNA here is from genome assembly GCA_045595105.1 of Eubacteriales bacterium. GTDB lineage: Bacteria > Bacillota > Clostridia > Oscillospirales > SIG627 > RGIG6353. The sequence continues at coordinate 19,938 of JAZNZV010000114.1, forward strand.
GAGGTCACCGCATTGCCCGACAGCGTCTTGTTAAAGGAAAGCTCGGGAAAATACTCCATTCCCGACACGCCGTCGTGAACTCCCGAATATCTGTAAATTGCAGGATTTTCCTTATCTCCCCACAAAAAGATACGGGTATCGTTGTCTCCTCCCCAAAGAGTGGCATATCTCATTTTGTGTATGAGCTCCTCCCCCTCCGACGGCTTTTTTGAGTACCTTACCTCAAAAGCATTCGGGTCGGTAGAGCTTGGTTCGTTTTTCAAAGAGACAATACCGCTTTCAAGGTCAACGGTATAGGTGTTTGTCGCAAGTGCTTCTCCGAGAACACTGACACTTATGACCTCGTCAATATCCTTTTCGGCAAGGATAAGGTCTCGGTGGTCCGAGTCCATGGTAAAGGACTGACGCCTTTCGGAAGTGAGAAGATTTATTTCTTCAAAGGCGATGCCACCGCCGTTAACGTCTGTGGATATGGCGACGAGAGGAACGTAAGGCTGAAGGTCTTTCACCTCTTCTCCCTGCCATACCTTTATTTTCGTTCCGTCGAGGAAATAAAGACTGTCTCCCAAGGGAAGGAAGGTGACCCTTCCACTGTCACTTTCAAGCGCTCCCACAGGGGTACTCTCCCCGTTATACCGACGGTAAACGGTGCTTCCTGCTACGAAGAAGATGCTGTCCTTGAAGGCGAAGACCCCTCGTGGCACACCCTCAAACCTTCCCAAAACCTCAAAGCCTTCTCTCAGGGCAAGGGTGTAGCTTTCGGTAACTCTCAGATTTTTCATACGAGGACTTTCTCCCACTCTCAGAACGGTGTCCGAGAAGGGCTCGTGGAGACCGAGAAACTTGTGTATTTCAGTTCTGAAGTTTTTTGCCATCTATATCACCTCAATACACGTTCTTGACCGAGGAGTGAGAGGCTACCGAGTAACCCTTCACTACTCTCTCTTCACTTTCTCTGAAAAGGCTCATGAAGTAGTCGGCACGCACGCTGTCCTCCTCAAGTATCATAACCGACGCCAGATAAAACGGCATCACTCCCGAGGTGAGGGCATCGTGGAGAGGAATAGTGTCGTCGAGGGCTTTTATCCCCTCAAAGGGAGTATCAAGGTCCCTTATTTTCTTTCCTCTTATAATGCACTCCGAGGGCAGGAGAAGAGTTATGATAGTGTTGATTATTTCAGGGGCATTTTTTTCAAAGTCGGTGACGTCGGTATGGTATGCACCCACTCCGTCACGCTCATTTATAAGGGATAGCGCTCGGGTGTAAACCTGTCGTGCTGTCATAAGACTCCTCCCTTCGCATTTTACAGTCTTCGATAAGGGCTTCCTTTGACGCAATGTACCCCTCGGGCAATCTTTCAAGATACTGCTCTAAGGTGATGAGTCCTGCAGTCAAGAGCTTTTCAAGAGTGGCAAGACTTGCCGCCTCACTCCAATATCCCGTCATACCTGCCGAAACGTTGCAGGAGAAGATGACGTCACGGTATACTTCAACGTCTGCCATCTCTCCTCTCAGCTCTCCCTTGTCACGCCACATCATCATGCGGTGTCGGTCGTAGTAATTCAGAATATAGTCCACCCAGATAAGACCCAGCTCCTCAATCGCCATATAAAGCGCTCTCTTCTGAATTTCAAGAGGCACCGACGATGACTCCTGAAGAGCAATTATCGCCGAGGTGTTGTTGGCATCAACGTTACCAAGAGCCGCATCGGTTGCTCCCATAAGCTCTCGTGTCATGTTCATGGTAAGACTTATTACGTCGAGAAATCCCGACTGCATGACACCGGGGGAGAGCACCTCGGCAACGCTGTCAACGGGACCGTTGACACCAATTGCCTCACCTACCTCGTTGGTCCATTCGTCAATGACGTTCTGGTTGTATACCACCTTTGAGAAGGACACGTTTATCATGTGCTTCATTACCATGGCGAACGCCTTATTGATATATATCTGATTTTCAATAAGACCTGTTCCCGCTGCAGTTCCGTGATAGGAATTCTTGGTAGAGTCCCAGTTCATAAGAACAATGGGGTAAAGGGAGAGCTTGGTATCAACCTCATCGCAAATAACGGTGTTTTTTGTGCTCTTGCGATAGTGTATTCTTCCGTCCTTTCGGTAAAGCTTTATAACGTAGGTACACTTGGTGTCGGAAAGCTCCTTTTTCCCGTTGTCTCCCGCTTCGTCGGTGGTGTCGCTGTCAGCGGTTATTCTTTCAACGTCCTTTACGCCATTAATCCTTGCCTCTTCTCTCAGCTCTTCCACAAGTCCTCTTCCCGAAATGAGAATGTAGGGCTGTGACTGAACCTCAGAGGTATTGACGTCTCCGAAGAAAACGTTGGTGGAGTCAAGAAGCTTTGTGGCAAAATCCCCTCTGTACTTCTGAGACGTTCGCTTGTTTCTGTCCCAGTAAACGTAAAGGAACATATCACCGCTGAGAGCCGCATCCTTAACACCCTCGTAGAGAAGGGCAGTCAGGTTGTCCTTTTCAAATCGGTAGTTAAGGTAAGAGGATATGAGGTTACATACTCTTGTAAGCTCATCTCTCGTCTCCTTCTTGTAGATGACCCCTGCACTCTCAGCATCAATCTTCAAGGCAACCTTCGCCGACATAATATTCGATACGAAATAGCCGATTACTCTCTTGAAGATATTGAAGACGGGTGTGGGAAGTCCTCCGCTGACTACTCCGTTCCATTGGTCGCCACGCCAGAAACGTTCGTTTTTACTCACGCTTTCGTAAAAGCCAATGCTCCTGTTGTAGTCTCTGCCCTTTTCAAGAAGCTTCCAGTCTTCAGAGAGGACTTCTTTTGTTTTCATTTTCAATCCTTATCGCCTCCTTTCTTTTTTATGGTCATAGGATATGATGTTTTGCCAGAAGTCGGTGCCCCGTGGTTTTTCCACTGACGGTTCGGTCTTCTCTTCCTGAAGAAGTCTTATTATCTTAACTACCCCCAAAAAGCACAATCCCTCAAGAAGCAAAAGAATAAGTATCAATGCCGTCATAAATTCACCTCCCTTCTCCTGACGTTTTTAATATATCACAAAGTCCACTGCCATTCAATGACATGGCACTGCCAAAGACTGCCATCTTTTTGGAAGGTGGTAAAAAGTGCTATTTTATAGGGGCTTTGAGGATTTTTAACTTTCATTTTTTTGTAAGTCTTTACCTCTTTTGCATAAATTTTCACCTATTTGAGAATACTGTCGCCGAGAAAGGTGTTGACTTTATGGAAAAAAGCAAGATAAAAGAATTACTTATAAAAATGAGAGAGGATAAGTCTTACCTCTCCCACAAAACGCTCTCTTATAAAAAAGCCTATGGCACTCTTTCGTCCTACGTAAAAAAGGAAGAAGGAAGGAAGAGCGAGAGCGGAAAGTGGATATACGAAAACTTCTATCTCATAGACGAGTCCTTCAACGACGCACGTGGAAAGAGCACGACCAAAAGAATGAGATGCTACGCCGAGACTATGGTGAGGGTCATGGCAGACTCGGACGTTTACGACTCTGTTTCGGCTTTTTTTGAAACCGTTTCGGAGACGGTGGAGGACGAAGAGCTTGACAGCATAAGAGAAGCACTCTTTGCCGAAGGTATAATTTTTATTGCAAATGCTCTCGAGAGGGGGGAGGAGGTCAGCGTTGGAATTAACCTTATAAGAAAGCTGAGAGCCTTTGATTTCAGCCCATTCTTTCTCGGCTACTTTTCCTACGAGCAGTATCTCAGACGTGACCCTGCAGGCATCTACCCAAGGCTTGACAGGGAAAGCAAAGCCTTATATAAAAGGAAAATCAAGGAATATGCCAAAAGGAGAAGGGTCAGCTTTACCTCAGCGGTAAAAAGTCTTGTCCTTGAAGCCGAGGAAAAAAAGTGCCACATCGGTGAGCTTTTGCCCTTCAGAAAAAACAAAAAAGGCTGGCTTGCCGTGTACTTTGTCATTCTCGCTCTTCTTCTCTTTATATCCTTCAAGGTAATTTTTTCGGTCATCTCGGGAGTGCTCGGCACACTTCTTTTCATACTGTCGGTGCTCCCCTTGAAGGAATGCGCCTTCTCTCTTTTTCTGCCCATTGTAGCGTCCTTCGAGCGAAGCGAAATATTACCGAGACTTGAAATGACCAGCGTTCCAAGGCAGTACGCCACCCTCACCGTCATCACCTCTCTTCTCACCTCTGCCGAGGAGGTGAAAGAGACCTTCAACCGCCTTGAAAATATAAGCCTTAAAACCCTCAGCCGAGGTAAAGCCGACGAAAACCTATACTATGGCGTACTCTTCGACCTGCCCGAATCAAAGGATAAGAAAACACGCTTTGACGAAAAGATTATAAGACGTGCAAAAAACGAGGTGGACAGACTCAACAAAGCTTACGGCTCCCGCTTTGTCCTTTTTACAAGAGAGAGGGTAAAGGACGAAAAAAGCGGAAAATTCATTGCCCACGAACGGAAAAGAGGGGCTATAAACGAGCTTGTGAAGAGCCTGTCGTCGATGGAGTCAGCCCTTGACTCTTACGGCGTGACTCTGCCCCACATAAAGTACGTGCTCACCCTTGACAGCGACACAGATATAGAGCTTGGCGCTTTAAATAAAATGATAGGCACTATGGCACACCCCTTGAACGCTCCCCTTATTGGACAGCGAAGGGGGGTCAGGGTGGTGACAAAGGGGTACGGTGTCCTTGCACCAACCGTCGCCACCTCCCTTGAATCGGCTCACGCTACGGGATTTTCTTCCATTACGTCGGGTGCGGGAGGTGTTGACGCCTACCACGGAGCAGTGTTCAACCTTGGTCATATACTGTCGGGAAAGGGTATCTTTTGCGGTAAGGGAATGTTCGACGTTGAAGCGTACAGAGAAACACTCCTTGACGCCTTCCCCGACGGCATTATTCTCAGCCACGATATTCTTGAGGGCACAAGGCTGAGAGCAGGACACCTGTCGGACATTACCTTCTTCGACTCGGTTCCCGCAACCACCCGCTCCTACTATAACCGTGCTCACCGCTGGGCAAGAGGTGATATACAAAGTCTGAGATTTGTCACCCCCCTTGTACCCACCCCTCACGGCAAGGTGAAAAACCCCATGACGTGGGGAGAACGTAGCGTCTTTATAAATAACGCCTTGAATTTGCTGTTACCCCTTTTTCAGGTGCTGGGGCTTTTCTTTGTCATGTGGTTTGAGCTTGAAAGGGTAACTCTCATATCTTTTATTCTTCTGTCACCTAATATAATCTCACTTGCCATAGAGCTTACAAGAGCGTTGTTCAGAGGAACGCTGAAAACCATTTTCAGAAGATTTTTCGGGGATAGCATAACGGCACTTACAAGAGAGGTAATAATGGCGGGATACAGACTGTCCTCTCTTGCATTTCTCGCCTATAAAAACTCGGACGCAGTCCTTCGTTCCTTGTGGCGAATGCTCATCTCACGTCAAAAGCTTTTGGAATGGACCACGGCAGGGGTAGATGCAAGAAGGAAAAACTCATTTCTTTCGGTCTTTCTATATACCCTTCCCTCCTTTCTCACAGGTGCCTTCATGCTCACCTTTGCAAGGCTTTCCCTCTGCCGTCTCATGGGCATTCTCTGGTGTCTCTTTCCCGTCATGTCCTATTTTCTTTCCCTTGAAAACAAAGCTCACGTCACCTCTCACCGTTACCGCCGTCTTTTTGAGAAATACGCTTCGGATATATGGCGCTACTTTGATAAGTACGTGGATGCCTCTACCAATTATCTGCCCCCCGATAACGTGTCGGTCTTTCCCTCGGGAGAGGTAGCCACACGCACCTCACCTACAAATATAGGACTTTATCTTGTCAGCGTGCTCTCTGCCCTCGACTTCTCGCTCATCAGCCTTTCCTCTGCCGTAGAAAGGCTCGAAAGGGCTGTAAGCACAATCGAAAAGCTCCCCAAATTCAAGGGTCAGCTTTATAATTGGTATAGCATTGTAACTCTCGAGGTCATTGGAAACGAGTATATTTCCACCGTTGACTGCGGAAACTTCATTGCTTGCCTTGTTGCCCTCTATGAAGGACTTTCCGACTACGAGGGAGAGGACAAAAGAATAACCCCTCTTCGTCAGCGCATCAAAAAAATAGAAGAGGAGTCGGATTTTAGATTTCTATATAACTCAAAGCGTGACCTGTTTGCCTTGGGCTTCTTCGGAGACAAAAACGATCAGGACGGCGTGGTTTACGATATGTATATGAGCGAGGCGAGAACCACCGACTACTATGCCATCGCAAGGGGAATTGTAAAGAGCAGTCATTGGTCGGCTCTCTCCCGTCCTCTCACTTCAACCAAATACGCTGTGGGCGCACTGTCCTGGAGCGGTACAGCCTTTGAGTTTTTCATGCCACACCTGTTTTTACCCGTCTATAAGAACAGCTTTTCTCACGAGGCTCTTTCCTACGCCTTTTCCGAGCAGTACAAATTCGGGGTAAGCGTGGGAAGAGAGAGGATATTCGGCATTTCGGAAAGCGGTTATTTTGCCTTTGACGAAGCACTTAACTATCAGTACCGAGCCTTTGGCGTGCCCACTCTTTCAAGGAGCCGTGACAGCGAGGGGGAAAGGGTCATATCCCCCTATTCCACCTTCCTCATGCTAAGGGAGAACGTTCCCCTCTGCCTTAAAAACCTGAGAGCTCTTGAAAGACTTGGAATGTATGGGGAATGTGGCTTCTACGAAGCCATTGACCTGAGTGAAAAGAGGGTGGGTAAGACTCCATCCACAGTAAAAAGCTTCATGTGTCATCACCTTGGCATGAGCATGGTCGCCCTTGCCAACGCTTCCTTCGGTGACATATTCGTCAAGCGTTTCATGTCCGACCGTGAAATGAGGGCAGTAAGAGAGCTGCTCAAGGAAGCGGTGCCTACCGACGCCATAAGCTTCAGAAAACGCAAAAAAGCGGTAAAGCTTATCCGTGAGCCTGCACTTTTAAGAGAAAGAAGAGGGGAGGAGGGCGTTTTCCGCACAGCTCCCTCGGTTGGAATTCTGTCTGGCAGAGAGCACACCGTGACCCTCTTTGAAAGGGGAATAGTCTCTGAGGAGATAAAGCTTTCTTCAAGAGAACACGTTTCGGTAGTGAAGCCTGTTTCGGCTTTCAATCCGTCGGGCATTTTCGCCTTTGCAACAGAGGGAGATAACCTTTATTCACCCTCGGTTTCTGAGGACGTAAGCTTTTCGTTTGACCCCGTTATTGCCGAATATAAGACGGGCATGCTGAGGGTCAGCATAAGCCTTTCGGCAAAAACCTGCGCTACAAGAATAAGACTTCAGATGACGGGAAGAGAGGGGGAGGTAGGCATTTACCTTGAGCCCGTCCTCAACACTATGAACGCCTACCTTTCCCACCCTTCTTATAACGATTTGTTTTTTAAAGCCTCTTACGAGAATGACGTTATTGTTTTGTCAAGAGGGGAGGAGGCTCACCTTGCCCTTGCCTGCACCTCTCCCTTCTTTTTTGAGGTGTCAAGACTCAGGCTCTTTAAGGGAGAGGAGTTTAACGTCTCATCCCTTGCCGAAGCCGTAAAAAAGCCCCTTTCGGGAAGCCTTTCCACCTCCACGCCTGTCAGCCCTTGCCTTTTGGCAAAGGTGCCCTATACCTCAAAGACAGATACCACTTTCGTCATCGGTTACGGCAAGAGCCGTGCCGAGGCAATATGGTCTGCAAAGGATGAGAGGGCGAGCACTCTTTATAAAAGCCTTGAGAAAAGCCGAGAGCTTTACAGAGGTGCAATCAGCGCAGGGGGTATAAACGAAAAAATAAACCGTGAGCTATATGAAAACATGCTCTCGGTATTCCGACCCGAATATCGATGGGAAGGTGAGAAGAGGGGAAGAGAGCTTTTCGGAAAAGAGTCGCTCTACTCCTTTGGCATATCGGGAGACCTGCCCGTTTTTCTTGTAAAGGCAGGAGTCAAAGGCGAGGTACTAAAAAGAATTTTAAGCTATAAAAAGCTACACTTCGTCTTAGGTGCAAGGTACGATTTAGTCCTTGAGGTGGCGGACCTGGGCTATTCACGAGGCGGTCGTCACGAGGTAGAGCGTGTGATAGACTCGGTGGGGTGCAGATTTCTATTGAGCAAAAAGGGGGGAATTTTCTTTGCCGATATAAGCCGTAGCGGTGTGAGTGAGATATTCGATGCCCTTGCTGTGGCGACCTATCCTCCAAGAGAAAAAAGGCTGTCCTTTTATAAGCCTTGTCGCTACGTCAAGCGCTGTGGACTTGTGGAGAGCTTACCGCACTTTGAGGATGAGGGCTACACCGTAAAGCCCTGTGAATTGCCCCCGAGCGTGCTTTATTCCCACGTTATTGCAGCCCCCACCTTCGGAACCATGCCAAATCACCGAAGCCTTGGCTTTACGTGGGTGTATAACTCGAGGCTTTCAAGACTCACCTACTTTGAAAACGATCCTGTCGGAGGGGGAAGCGCAGAGAAGATTATCCTTTCCGACTCGGCTCTTCACCGTGACCTTTGCCTTTCATCCTCTGCCGTTCATTTCTCTGCAGGACGTGCAGAGTACGTGGGAGATAACTTTGATATTAAGCTTGCCATTCACCCGAGACTCCTTTTCAAGGCAGTATCCGTGCGTGTGGAGAAAGATGTTTTCTCACTTTTGTATAAGATAATCCCCCTCCTTGACGACTTTCCTAAGGCATCTACGGTAATCGAGTATTCCCTGGACGGTAAGAACGTTTGTCTGTTCAGAAATTTGTTTTCGGACAGCCTGAAGGGTAGCGGATATATTTATACCCCCTTTGAAAACGAAATGGAAATATCCGACAGCGGTGTCAGAGTGAACTGCACAAAGCCGGGAGAGGTGGTCTTCGTTTTGGGCTATTCAGGAAGCAGGAGACATCTTGATGAAGTAAAGAATTACTTTTCAACCCATACCTTTTCACACCTTTGGGAGGAGTCCCACGCCTTTTTTGAGGAGAAAATAAAAAAAGCCTCCTTCAAGAACAGCCTCGGTGTGAAGCTGTCTGAATTCTGGCTTCCTTATCAGGTACTCACCTCTCGCTTTTACGCTCGCTCGGGTCCCTATCAGTCGGGTGGCGCATGGGGGTACAGAGATCAGGCGCAGGACTGCCTCACCGTCATCGATATGGATACCACCGCCGTGAGAAACCATATATTCCGCATGGCATTTCATCAGTTTTTAGAGGGCGACGTGGAGCATTGGTGGCACTACGGCAGAGGAATAAGAACAAGGTGCTCCGACGACTATTTGTGGTTGGTGTGGCTTACCTGCCTTTATATAAAAAGGACGAAGGACAAAAGTATACTCGGTGTTAAGATAAGCTATCTTGACGATAAGCCTCTGTCACCAAAAGAAAAGGACAGATATAAAGCTCATAACAGAAGTGAAATAAAAGAGAGCCTTAAAGACCATTTGACAAGAGCACTCGACCTGCTTTTGTCACGAGGACTTGGAGAACACTCCTTGCCCTTTATAGGTGATGGAGATTGGAACGACGGGCTGAGCTCACTTCCCGAGGGAAGCGAAAGCGTTTGGCTTGGCTTTTTCGTGAGAATTGTAATTGGCGAGTACCTTGAAGTTATCGGTGACTCTGAGAGGCTGCGGGCATATTCCGAAAGAGTGAGGACAGGAATAGAGGATAACGCCTTTTTCTCCGATAGATATGCCCGAGCATTTCTTCCCGACGGCAGAGTCCTTGGGGTGGAGGAATGCACCTCCATGAAAATAGATGCCCTTTCTCAAGCCTTTGCTTCTATTTCCCACAGCATTTTAGGTGACGGAAACGAAAAAAGGATAGCCCTTGCCCTTGACAGCGCATGGCGTGAGCTTTACGACGGAAATAATGGAATATTTAAGCTCTTTACCCCTCCCTTTAAGGCATATGACCCTCACATCGGCTATCTGACCTCCTACCCCGAGGGTATGCGAGAAAACGGGGGACAGTATACCCACGGCGCCGTCTGGTCTGCCATAGGCTTTCTCGTTGCCCCCGAGAAAAAGGAAGAGAATAAAAAAAGAGCCGTAACGCTGGCAAAGCTTCTTGACCCAATGAAAAAAGGAGAAGAATATAACACAGAGCCCTACGTTATGTCGGGAGACGTTTATTCAAACCCCGATAACGTGGGACGTGGCGGTTGGAGCTGGTATACGGGGTCTGCAAGCTGGTACAGAAAACTTCTTACACTTATTGACAACGAAAAAAGGAATAATTGTGACCCATTTTCATAAAATGTAGCAAAAAGATATAAAGGAGCTACAATATGAACAATTTGCGGATAAACAAAAACCTTTCGGATATCAGTCACAGCGTGAGGAAAATAAGGGTAGAGGAAGAGGGGCTTTTCCCCGATTACTGCTCGGATATAGTCAGAATTATAACGGTCAACGCAACCCCCACCCTCAATGACAGAAAGCTTCGTGCCGAGGAAGACAGCATGAGTATCGAAGCCTCGGGCAAGGTGGATTTTACAGTTATTTATTCGGGTGAGGACGGAAGGTGCGAGTCTCACAGCTTTTCTTGTAATTTCGCCGAAAATATGAAAAATTCCCTACCTAAGGATACCGACCCTGATAGTATATCTCTCCACGTGATACCGTCGGTGGAAAACCTTTCCTGCAAGGTGCAAAGCCCGAGAAAGGTAAGCGTGAGATGTGATATCGTGCTTGACGTTGTAACCCGTGGAAACACTTTTTTTGAATGTGTGGATACCGACAGCACCGACCAGAGCAAAACCGAGATTCTGAAAAAAGAAGTAACCTTGTGCACCCTTACCTCGTCGGCGTCAGACACCTTTGATTTTTCGGAGGAAATAAAGCTTCCCTCGTCCCTTCCCCCTATGGAGCGCATCTTGTCCTGCGTTCCCGATATAAGTCTTGAAAATACCTCTGTGGGAACTAACTCAGTAAACTTTTGGGGAACGCTGGGAATTTACTGCGTGTATCTTCCCGAAAGCGAGGGGGAGAGGGACCTTCCTCTTCAAAGCTTTTATCAGCCCGTGGAAATATCCGAAAGAATGGAGTGTGAAGACGCCGACGGCAATTCTGTGGCAATGGGAGAGCTTATCCCCTCGGCTCTTACCTTTGAGATAATACCCGATAATTTAGGTGACAACCGCATATTGAAGGTAAACGGAAGCTACACCGCAACCTTTGACGTTATGGAAAACGTTGATACAGTGTTAGCAGAGGACATTTACGGAGTGGGATACGTAGCAGAGCTGACAGATGACAAACGATGCCTTTTGAAGTATGAGGGCACCTTGAAGGAAAATACCGCCCTTCGTGAAAGCATATCTCTTAAAGACGATATAACGAAACTGGAGGGCTGTCGAGGAGAGGTAAAGCTTGAAAGGTGGGGCTGTGACAACGGCAAGATGTACGCCGATTATAAAATGGATATAACCGCTATTGGTTGTACTCCCGATGGTGAGAGGGGAGTGAGAGAGAGTATCAGCCTCCATATTCCCTTCAATATTCCCACCGACCTTTCAACCTCCGATAAAGCCCTTCTGCCCGTAATCTCCACTTCCTTAGGATACATCGACAGCAAGACTCAGGGCGGTAAGGCTGAGCTATCCTTTAACGTTGTGACCACAGCACATATCTTCAGCGAAGGTGAAGAGAGCTTTATCTCGTCTGTATCCCTTAGCGAAAAGGAAAAGAGCGATGACTTTGAGGTCTTCTACTATCCGTCCACCGAGGATAGTCTATGGAGCGTGGGAAAACGCTACGGAGTCGCCCTGTCAGCCCTTGCCGAGGCAAATTCTATTACCGACGATAACCTGAAGAGAGTAGTGAAAATTCCTTAATTCAGCATAAAAAGAAGCACCCAGAAGGGTGCTTCTTTTTATATATTCAATAATTTTTCAAGTGTTGCAAGCTTTACAGCAAGGCAGAATACCTCAACTGCTTCGCTGAGCTCTGCTACTGTGGGGAAGGTGGGTGCAATTCTTATGTTCCTGTCACGAGGGTCCTTTCCGTAGGGGAAGGTAGCGCCTGCTCCCGTGAGAACAACGCCTGCCTCGGCACACAGCTCAACAGTACGCTTTGCACAGCCGTCAAGAAGGTTTACACTGACGAAGTAGCCACCCTTGGGATTTGTCCATTCTGCTATCTTGTTTTCGCCAAACTCCCTTTCAAGAGCCGAAATAACGGTCTCGAACTTGGGTCTTATGAGCTCTGCATGCTTTTTCATATGCGCCTTGATGCCATCGGCATTCTTGAAGAACTTAACGTGGCGAAGCTGATTGAGCTTGTCATAGCCGATAGTCTGAGCTCCCGAGCGGTCAACTATTCTTCTGATGTTATTCTTACTTGCAATGATAAATGCAACGCCTGCACCGGGATAAGTAATCTTTGAGGTTGAACCGAAAATGTATGGAAGTGAGGGATTTCCCGCCTTCTTACACTCCTCGAAGAGGTTCAAAAGCTTGTCACCGTCATCGTAAAGGTCGTGAATGCAGTATGCGTTGTCCCAGAAAATTCTGAAGTCGCCGGCCTTAGGCTTGAGGTTTGCGAAGCGTCTTACAGTCTCGTCGGAATAGGTAACTCCGCCGGGATTGGAGTATTTGGGAACGCACCATATACCCTTAATTGTCTCATCCTCTGACACAAGCCTCTCAACTGTATCCATGTCGGGACCGTCGGGTGTCATATCGATGTTTATCATTTCAATGCCCATTCTCTCACAGATTCTGAAATGTCTGTCATAGCCGGGAACAGGGCAAAGGAACTTAACCTTTTCAAGCTTAGACCAAGGAGGACATGAGGAGTTAACACCAAGCACGAATGAACGGATAATAGCATCGTACATGATGTTCAGCGAGCTGTTTCCGAGAATCATTATTTCGTCCTTCTCGGCACCGAGAAGATCACAGAATATCTCCTTAGCTTCGGGAATACCGTCGAAAATACCGTAGTTACGGTAGTCGATAGTGTGATTTACGCAGTCCTCGTGAGTGAGAATGTTCAGCATTCCGTCGGAAAGGTTCAGCTGGTCGGCGGCAGGCTTACCTCTTGACATGTCAAGCTTTAAGTCCTTTTCTCTTATTCTCTCATATTCTTTTCTCTTTTCTCTTAGCTCTTCTCTCAGAGCATCTTTATCAAGCTGTAAATATTCCATCTTAAACCTCACTTATTTCGTTGTGCAGTACCTTGTCTGCCTTTATTATCATATGCGAGAGAATTTCAATTCCCTGCAAAAATCCTTCAATGTCAAGCATCTCGTCGGGCTGATGAACGTTGCCATGCCCGGGAAGAAGGGGCGGATGCTTTGATTTACCTGTATACGAGCCTGTGCTCACCGCATTTTTCAAAAATCTCGCATAGGTACCACCCACACTCAGGTAAGGAGCACTCTCAATATCTCCGGTGTTTTCTCTGTAAGCGTCAAGCATTGCCTGAACCAGAGTGTCTGACTCCTTGATAACGTAGCCCTTGAGCCCATATTTTAGCTTGTAATCGAAGCCGATACCGTCTAAATACTTTTTAATTCCTTCAATGAGCTCATCCTCGTCAAGCTCAAGTCCGAAACGGAAGTCGAAGCTTACCGAAAGCTTCATGTCTTCAAGCTTTACAATTCCGTTGGCACAGGTAGTATCTCCAAACTCAGAGTCGGTGGTGAACAACCCCGCATCTCTCAGATGTGGCTCTGAAAGAAGAGGCCTTATTCTTTTAAGAATACTCTTGTCATTCTCGGATATAGAAGAAAGAGTGAGCACGTCTATTGCTATTAAAAATGCATTAAGGGAATTTGCGGGAGCCGCCGCATGAGTACTCATTCCGCTTGTTGTGAGAACTATGACGTCATCTTTCTTTGTAACCGTGGCATTCTCCATGCCTTTTACTATATCTTCAAGCTCATCAAAAAGCCCGTCTTTGTCTTTTATTTTCACTTCGGCTTTGTCAAGAACTACGTTGAACGCCTGACCGCCCGATACCCCAACGATATCGTGGAAGGGCTGTCTTGACTCTGCCCAGAAGTTCATAACGGTCTTTTCTCCTCTGCATACAGGGTAAGAGTTGTCGGGTACGATAGAGAAGTCGGGCATTTCCTCGGTGTTGGCATAAAGGGAAACGTCGGTCATACCGCTTTCTTCGTCGGAGCCTGAGAAGAGAAGTATTCTGCTTTTTGGAGTATAACCCGCATTTTTCAAGGCACGCATTGCCCATATAGCGCCAACCACACCCGAGGAGTTGTCCTCAGAGCCTCTTCCTATAATGAAGCCGTCCTTTTCTATGGGCTCAAAGGGCTTCGTGTAAACCCAGTCGCCCTCGGTTACGGGAACAACGTCGGCATGGGAAAAGATACCGATAAGCTTATCGTCTCCCTCACTCACTGCCGTAACGTAGTGCTTACCCTCTTCTATTTTTGTGTTATAACCGTCGGAAGTATATTTTTTCTCGATATGCAAAAGGGCATCAAGACACGCCTTCCCAAAAGGAGCGCCCTCTTTGGGTACACCCTTTACGGAGGGTATTGCAACAAGGTCAAAAACGTCCTTTACAATGTCATTTCTGTGTTCTTTTAAAAAATCTTGTATTTTTGTTTTCATAACGTCACCATTCACGTATAGATTAAGTTAAATGATACCATAAATAAGGCATAATGTCAATATTTGACATAAAAAAGACAATATTAAGTCGCTTAGTATTTTAACCCAAAACTTGAATAAAACACAAGATGTATGAAAAAAATAAGAGTGAAGAAAAGAAAGGAGAAAAAATATGACAGTTAAAAGAGGAGATATATTTTACGCAGACCTCAGTCCCGTCATCGGCTCAGAGCAAGGGGGAGTGAGACCTGTTGTTATAGTACAAAACGACGTTGGAAACCGTCATAGCCCCACCGTTATCGCCGCCGCAATAACAAGTAAGACCGATAAAGCCAAGCTCCCCACACATATAGAGGTAGAGGCATTTCAGTTCGGGCTGGCAAAGGACTCAGTGATTTTGCTGGAGCAAGTACGTACGATAGATAAAAAAAGACTGAAGGAAAAAATGGGACATTTAGAGGATGAAACCATGGAGAGGGTAAATTCTGCTATATCTGTCAGCTTCGGACTTGAGGGGTAAATAAAGACCGTAATCAAAAAAGCCGTCATAAGACGGCTTTTGGTTATTACTGTGCAATTTTAAAGGTTTTTGTAATCACTTTGTCATTGAAGCTGATGAACTCCTCAAGCTCCACTTGTATGTCTGTGGTTGTGTCATTTAAGGTATATGCCACCTCTACTTCAATAGAAGTATCAGACTTAATTTTCTTTGATTGGTTGTCGGCAGAATAGTTTGCACTTTCATCTGCAAAGTAACAATGCTCCATCTCTACTCCGTCCTGATACGCACTATCCGTAAAAGCTACGCTGAAAGATGATGCCTCATCGGAATTATTAGTGAATGTGTATTTGACAATAGCAATAGGATTTCCTTCCCAATCCTCAGCAAGACGGCAACTGTCAATAGTGACAGTGTAGTTACCGAGAGTTTCATTGTCATTATTAACTGTGTTTTCTGTTTCTCCTGCCTCTTGCTCTTCCGTTGTGCCTTCCGAAGAGCTGCTCATTGCCATAAGAGCAAAAGCAAAAAGTACCGTTACAGTTAAAAGTGCAGGGATAATTTTTTTAATTACCTTTTTCATAATATTCTCCTTTTTATTGATTTGATAGTATGAACAGAAATTATTACGGCGATGAAACATACCAAAATATCAACTATATCGAATGTGCCCTTAACAATTTTCATTTTTTGCATTATTTCCCATATTACTCCGAAGGAAAAAGAAATAATGGCAGAAGTCTTTAAACTGTGTATCAGCGATAAAGCAACGTTTAAAGAGAAAGCCCAAGCAAAGTCTGAAAAATAGTATTTGAAAATGTAGGTAATCAAACTATCAGCAATATTTTCTGGCAGTTTGACTATCTTTTTTACACTGTCGTGAAAATATGTATCAGGTCTAAAAAATACATATGCCAGAAATCCGCAAGTCAGCGAAATAAGACATAACAAGATACAGATAAATTTATGGTGTTTTTTCATAGCTTTTTCTTCCATCGGCAAAATTATAACACAAATGTGTTCTTTTGTCAACATATGTGTTCATAAAACTCATAAAAAAACTCTACAATTATTGCAGAGGTGATAATATGTCAGAAATATATCTTGATTCTAAAATAGTAGGAGAAGCAATAGCGAACTGCAGAAAAC
>JAZNZV010000115.1:0-1743 GCA_045595105.1 Eubacteriales bacterium
AATGTTCTGCCGGTAAACAATGTTGCCAAGTCCGAGCTGAGTAGAAAAGCATTAGAACCCGTGATGTAAATATCGTACATCTCAGTTGCGTGGAGATTGTTTATGCACAGCTCAAAATTATCGCACATTTGAATCTCGTCAATTAAAACGAAATTTTCCTTGCCTTCTGCATAGTTGTTTTCGATATATTCATTTAGTGCTTTGTATTCTTTAAGGTTATCATACTTAGACAGGTTGAAGTTGATATGAATAATATTAGCGTCGGGAATATTTTTCTGCACATGGGCTTTGAATGCTTCGAGCAACTTTGATTTGCCGGAACGGCGCACACCTGTTAACACCTTAATATCGGGAGTTCCGATAACGCCTATCATTTTATCTAAGTATTGTTTTCTTTCGATCAGTTTCATAGAAAATCACCTCGCAAAGTTATTATACCACACTTGTTTCCCAAAATCAATAAATTTTAAATTTTGGGAATTTTAAACTTCGGAATATACATTATATAAAGTTTAAGGGAGACAACTTCCTCACGAAGCGTCTCCCTTCAGGCGTTATTTTATAATAATATTCGTTTTTCCTCTCAGAAAGTCTTTTAATTCCTTCAGTCTTGAAGCTTCGAGAGCAGGAGTGCCCTTCAAGGGATTTTCTATTCCATTTTCCTCGTATTTGAAAAATCCCATAGTATGGAAGGGTAAAAGCTCCCAATATTTTGGAGAGTACTTTTCTACAAGAGAGATATACTTTTCAAGAATTTCTTCCCTGTCGTTTATATGGGGAACAACAACTGTGCGAATGATAAGGTCTTTTTTTGTATCCTTTATATAGTCGAGGCATTCGAGAGTGAAGTCAAGAGTACCTCGTGTATAGGTCTTCATCATTTCACTGTCGGGGAATTTCAAGTCGGCAAGTATCATATCCGCCCCGTCAATGGCTGTCTTAACGCTGTCCGTCAATGGCAACGCCAAGGAGGTATCAAGAGCGTAACCGATGCCCTTTTCTTTCAAGAGCTTTGCTGTCTTTACAATCTCTTCGCTTTGTAAAAGAGGCTCGCCACCCGAAAAGGTAACTCCTCCCCCGTTTTTAAAGTAGGGCTTGTATCGGAGCGCTTTCTTTGTTATTTCCTCAGGTGAACAGTCCCGTCCCGTCCTTTCCCAGGTGTCGGGATTATGACAGTAAACGCATCTGAGAGGACAGCCTGAGAGAAAGACGATAAAGCGTATCCCCTCTCCGTCTCTCGCCCCCATAGATTCAAAGGAATGAACTAACATTTTAAAAACCTCCAAGGTTTTTTGAAAGATGAATTGTGGTAAATTTAGCTAAATCTAAATTTACCACAATTCTACATTTTACATGCTCTCGTGGAACGTTCTCTTTATAACCTCTTCCTGCTTATCTCGTGTGAGCTTATTGAAGTTTACTGCATAGCCCGAAACACGGATAGTAAGTGTGGGGTAAAGGTCGGGGTTATTCATTGCGTCGATAAGCTTCTGTCGGTCGAGCACGTTTACGTTAAGGTGCTGAGCCTCTTGAACGAAGTAGCCGTCAAGAACAGTTACAAGGTTCTTCTTTCTCTCATCATAATCACAGCCCAGAGCATCGGGAGTGATAGAGAAGGTATTTGAAATACCGTCTCGACAGCAAGCGTAATCAAGCTTTGCCACCTAGTTAAGAGAAGCAAGTGCGCCCTCAATATCTGTTCCGTGCATGGGATTGGCACCGGGAGCGAAGGGCTCGCCCGAG
>JAZNZV010000116.1:0-2685 GCA_045595105.1 Eubacteriales bacterium
CTGGTGAGATTGTCTTCCTAAGACCGCTTGGCCTCCGACTTGGAAGTTCACCTCCAACGGCATCAAGGTTGTATATAAGGAAGCCGAAGAGGAAGCAGAAGTAGGAATAGTTACTGCACAAAGCGTTGAGGCAGGCAGTAAAATCATGGTAAATTATTCGGGTGAGATAGTAGTTTACTACGGCACGGGAATTACCGAGCCCGAGCCTACCGTTCCCGATACTCCTACTGTCACTCCCGACCCCGAGGAAGTGACACCACCCGAGAGCGAGGACGACCCCTCGGGACCAATAATTGTAGTTTAAGAAATTTATTTTAGTTTTCATAGGTGTGCAGGTTACTTTTGCGGTGGAGGAGCTTTCCGGAGCCTGCAAAAGTAAAAGCCATACAGAGAACGGAGGGCGAGCAGTGTGTGAGCCCGAAGTGAGTCGTAGGGTTCGGGGGAAACACTTTTATAAAAAGTGCTTCCCCTGAATGTTACTAAGAGGTATAAATGATAGGAAAAATTATTTCCTGCGTAGGAGGAATATACACAGTTTTGTGTGACGGTGAGCTCTATCACATTTATGCAAAGGGCTCTTTCAGACACAGCGGTATGACTCCCGTTGCAGGGGACGAAGTAAGATTTGAAACCGATAGCTCGGATAAAGGCATGATTGTTGAAATTCTTCCTCGCAAGAACGTTCTCATACGCCCCGAGGTCGCCAATATCGACGTGATGTTTATCGTCTTTGCTCTCGCTTCTCCCGACCCCACACTACTTGCTATCGATAAAATGACTGCTATCGCCGAGCATTCGGGCATTGAAGCGGTTATCGTCTTTAATAAAAGAGACGTGGCAGACCCCGAGTTCACAAAGGAAATAAAGGATATATATGAAAGGGCAGGCTATCGTGTCATAATACTCTCGGCAGCCGAGAACACCCACGAGGTGAAGGACGCACTTTATCCGCTGGCAAAAGGACGTGTCGCTGTCTTTACGGGTCCGTCGGGCGTTGGAAAGAGCACTATTATCAACGCTCTTTACCCCGACTTGAAGCTTGAAACGGGTGGTATCAGTGAGAAAAACCGCCGTGGTAAGAACACCACTCGCACCACAACCCTCTACGAAGCGGGAGAGAAGGGCACCTTCCTTGTTGACACTCCCGGCTTTACTCTCCTTGACTTTGACCGATTTCGATTTATGAAAAAGGAAGAGCTTGTCCATGCCTTCCCCGAATATTCAAAGCTTGTGGGCGACTGCCGTTACACCAAATGCACACATACCAAGGAAGAGGGATGCGCTATTTTGGAGAAAACCGCCGACGGAACCCTTCCCAAAAGCCGTCACGAAAGCTACCTTGCCCTGTGGGAAGTACTTAAAAATCATAAAGAATGGGATAAAAAGTCTCCGTAAGGAGACTTTTTTTGGCGAATAGGTAATGGTTATGAAAATAACTTATAAAAGTTTCCTTGTGGGTATTAGGGCAAAGCCTTGATATAATAAATTAATTTTCAATTTTCTATTGACAAATCTGATTTTATAGTGTAAAATATGCAAGGTGTAAAGAAAAAATGTTTACACCCATGGAGATAAAACGTGAAAGAAAAAGATTTTTCGGTCTGCCTTTTATACGATATTTACTCTCCTCTCATCAGCGAGAAGAAGAGAACTGTTTTCGAGCTGTCCTTCTGGGAGGATATGTCGCTGTCCGAGATTGCCGAGCATACAGGCACGACACGTCAGGGAGTCAGAGAGCTCATAAAGCGTACCTGCGACGAGCTTGAGGAATATGAAAGGCTGATGCATTTGAAAAATACCCGTGATAAGCTTTTTGAAATTGCCGACGGCATAGAGGACGAGAGCCTCGCCGAGAAGATAAGAAAAGCCTTGGAGTAAAGGAGGAAAGTGAGTATGTTTCAGAACCTTACGGATAAAATATCCGACGCATTTAAAAAATTCAGAAACAAAGGTAAGCTCACTGAGTCCGACGTTAAAGAGGGAATGCGAGAGATCAAGCTTGCCCTTCTTGAAGCAGACGTTAACTTTAAGGTAGTAAAGGCATTTATAAATAAAGTATCAGAGAGAGCAGTAGGCAGCGAGGTCCTTGAAAGCCTTATGCCCGCTCAGCAGATAGTAAAGATAGTAAACGAAGAGCTTTGCGCTATTATGGGCGAAAAGCATGAAAAGCTTACTATTGCTCCCAAGCCCCCAACGGTAGTTATGCTATGCGGACTTCAGGGTGCAGGTAAGACCACTCATGCGGCGAAGCTTGCCCTTCTTATGAAGAAGCAGGGAAGAACACCACTTCTTGTAGCCTGCGACGTTTACAGACCTGCAGCCATCAAACAGCTTCACGTTGTAGGTGAGCAGGTAGGAGTTAAGGTATACTCCGACGAAAATGAAAAGAACCCCGTAAAGATAGCCAAAGATGCCATGAAGCTGGCTGAAAAGCAGGGCTACGACATGGTATTTATAGATACCGCAGGACGTCTCCATATAGACGAGGTGCTTATGCACGAGCTTGAGGAGATAAAGGCGGCAGTTGACCCCACCGAGATACTTCTTGTTATTGATGCAATGCTGGGTCAGGACGCAGTTAACGTGGCAGAACACTTCAACTCACTCCTCGACATAACGGGCGTTATCCTTACAAGGCTTGACGGCGATACCCGAGGCGGTGCCGCACTGTCTGTAAGACACGTA
>JAZNZV010000117.1:0-5902 GCA_045595105.1 Eubacteriales bacterium
GCTCTTACAACCTTACCATACTTACCGCTGTCAATAATCTCTTTAAGCTTTACGTATCTGTTCATATAGCGAACACACTGACCGATCATAAGCTTAACGCCCATTTCCTTGGAAACGTTGAGCATATTTTCAGCAGCCTTAACGCTTATTGCCATAGGTTTTTCTGAGAATACGTGAATGCCCTTCTTCATCACCTTAACTGCAAGCTCCTCGTGGAGATAGGTAGGAACAACAATAACTGCAAAGTCTATTGCTTCCTTTTCAAGAAGCTCGTCAACGTTGTAGTAAATATTGTAGTCTGAATAATCCTTTGAAGACTTGTCGTCACCAAGGTTTGTTGCCGTTGTGGAAGTGAAAGCCTCTTCTCTTATGTCACAAAGAGCAACGAGCTTTGCATCTGCCTTTTCGCAAACCTCCTTAGAAGCTGAAAAGTGAACCTTACCAAGACCGCCGAAGCCGATAATTGCGTACTTTAACATAGATTTATCCTCCAATATCTTTTTTCTTATAATAACACAAAATTTTAAAAAATGATAGTAAAATAACAACTTTTTTTATAAATATATTGCTCTTTATAAAAATACGCACCTGTTAAGGTGCGTAAATCTTTATATAAGCGTTTCGAGATATTCCTTACCCTTGATAATATCTATCATCTGCTGTTCACCGGTTATCTCTCGCTCTATTGTAAGAGGACCGTCATATCCCACTTCCTTGAGCTTTGCAATAAATCTGGGGTAATCTACCATGCCTTCGCCGAGTGGAACCTCGTTTCCGCCTCCACCGTTATAGGTGGGATAAATTCCATCCTTAGCGTGAATGCCCATTACGTACTTGCCGAAAACAAAGAGAGCATCAACGGGATTAGCCATACCGTAGGTAATGAGGTTTGCAGGGTCAAGGTTGATACCGATATTGTCCATACCGATAGACTCAATCATATGAAGAAGAGTATAGGGTGTCTCCTGACCTGTTTCAAAAAGGAAGTTCTGACCAAGGTTTTTAAATTCTCTTGCGATATACTTTATGTGTTGCATCAAATCTCTGAACTCTGTTGAGCCAAGTGCCACGGGGATAAATCCAACGTGAGTAATTACGTTCTTAACTCCCATCATCTTGGCAAACTTTGCACCCTTTATAAGGTTTTCGGTTCTTTTGGCTCTGTAAGCCACAGGAACTATGCCAAGCGTTGCGGGACCGTCGAAGTTGTTCCATACAACAGGACCGTTATCAAGGGCTGCACCGCACCACATCGCAGTAATTTCTACGTTATATTTTTTTGCAAGCTCACTGATTTTCTTTGCATTCTCTTCGGTGTAGTTGTCGGCACACCAACAGTTTAATTGACAGTTGTCAAAGCCTGCACCTGTCAGCCTTTGAAATTTTTCTTCAAGCTCGGCATAATCGTTTACCATATTGCCACTGGTAACGAGGAAAGCACCAATTTTCATAATTAATCCTCCATAATATTGACTTTTCTCTGTAATAAGTGTATCATATAATTGCCTTGATTAATAGTATTTTTTTATCCAGTTGTAGCACATATTTGACTTGAGGTGGAAAAATGAAGGACCTTTTACTCTATGAAAAGATGGACGTCTTAGAGAACAATTTCCCGATAAAATTAATAGCATCTAAGCGCTATACTGCACTTTTGCCCCATTGGCACGAGCATTACGAGCTGTTGTTCTTTTTGCACGGAGAGTGTGAGGCGTTTTGCGACGGTAAAAAAATCCTTGTGAAAGCAGGAGATTTGGTGGTGTCCAACAGTACGCAGGTTCATTCCTTTAACTCTGACGGCATGGTGCTTTTTCATGCTCTCATTGTTTCCCCCGACCTCTTTTTAGATATTCAATTAAATGACAGAAGAGCACTTAACCACGTTCCATGTGACCCCTTTGTCAAAGAGTGCTTTGCAAAGCTTGAAGACGCTTACAGAGATTACAAGAATAAAGCTTTAGGAAGCGACATGAAGGTCAAGGGCATTGTGTATTCGCTCTTTGCCCATCTTTTCAGCAGGTATTCCGAGAAGAATGACGTTCAAAGCGAACAGCACACCGTTCAGATAAAAAGACTGCATACAGTCTTTAATTATATATCCGAGCATTACCATGAAAATCTCACCACTAAGGCTCTGGCAGACATGTGCTTCGTTACCGAAAGCTATTTTTGTCGGTTTTTCAAGAAATCCACGGGTATGACCCTTGCGAAATATATAACAGAGGTAAGAGTAAAAAAAGCTCAGCTTCTGTTAGAAAATACAAGCGAAGGAATATCAACGATAGCCTTGAACGTAGGCTTTGACGACGCTAATTACTTTGCAAGGACCTTTAGAAATACTACCGGAATAACTCCTACCCAATATAGAAAAAAGCAGGTAAAGGTTTAGCCTTTACCTGCTTTAATGTTTTAAAGATTAACTTTAACACCCTTGTCAGAGGATTCCTTTTCACAAAGAGCCATCTTACAAGAGATAAGAGAAGCTTCGGGAGGGTTAATTGTCGAAGCCTTGTCGTTTGCGATGCAGTCGATGAAGTCGATAACCTCTGCTGCATAGTCGTTAACACTGTCAAGCTCAACCTTGAACTTCTGGTCGTCCTCGGTGTAAACCCAGAAGCCGTCTCTGATTTCAACGGTAGCCTTCTCAAACTTTACGAAGAAGCCTGACTTGAAGGGATATGTGTTTGAAGGACAGCCCCATTCACCTGTGCAGGTAATGAGCTTGTCATCATCATATTCATATCTTGTAACAATAGAGTCGTGTCTTGTCTTATAGTTTGTAGCAAAGCTCATTACAGACTTGGGAGCGCCGAAGAGGTAGTTTATAATGTCAACGTCGTGAACGTGAAGGTCAAGGGCAGCACCGCCACTCTTTTCAGCATCAAGGAACCAGTTTTCCCAAGACCAGATGGGAGTGGGGGAGAGACGGTAGAAGTCCGCTCTGAGAACCTTGCCGTAAATTCCGCTGTCAACAAGCTCTTTAAGCTTTACGTATCTTGCTTCGTAACGACAGCACTGACCTATCATGAGCTTAACACCCATTTCCTTCGAGGTGCTCAGCATGCTTTCAGCCTCTTTAAGATTTATTGCCATAGGCTTTTCGGAGAAGAGGTTGATACCCTTCTTCATGATCTTAACGCCGATCTTCTCGTGAAGATATGTAGGAAGTGCGGTTACGACAAAGTCAAGCTCTTCCTTTTCAAGGAGCTCGTCAACGTCATAATAGATGTTATAATCAGAAAAATCGAGACTTGCATTTGAATCACCAAGGTTTGTGGCTGTCTGAGATTTGAAAGCTTCTTCACGGATATCACAAAGAGCTACAAGCTTTACTTCAGTACAAGCCTTTGCGATTACCTCTGCGGAAGCACGGTAATGAACCTTACCAAGACCGCCAAATCCGACAATTGCATATTTTAACATGGTTTTATCCTCCTTAATATTGGTTGTTACCAAGGATAGTATAGCATAGCCGAAACTCTTAAAGTAGTACTGTAATGACTTCTTGTAGCACAATTTTGACCTTGTTAAAACGCTATTGCAAAAAATAAAACTTTGTGATAAACTTACTTCTTGTAATAATAAAATATAGAAGGTGACGTTTTAATGAAGCTTATCCCCAGCTTTTTCGAGTGTATGAAAAGCTATTCCAAAGGTCAGTTTGTTAAGGATATTATAGCAGGTATCATAGTGGCGATAATTGCCCTTCCTCTTTCTATTGCCCTTGCTATTGCATCGGGAGTAGGTCCCGAGGTCGGTCTTTATACCGCCGTTGCGGCAGGCTTCCTCATTGCCCTTTTCGGCGGAAGCCGTGTTCAGATAGCAGGTCCCACTGCAGCCTTTGCTACCATTGTGGCAGGCATTGTGGCAGAAAAGGGAATAGACGGACTTGCAATGGCAACTGTTATGGCAGGCGTTATCCTCGTCATAATGGGACTACTCAGACTTGGCGGACTTATCAAATATATACCCCACACCATAACAACGGGCTTTACCTCGGGTATCGCGCTCACTATTTTAATCGGTCAGCTCAAGGACTTCTTCGGGCTTACCTTTTCCCATTCTCCCGTTGAAACGGTTGATAAGCTTAAAGAAGTAGTTCTCTCCTTTGGCACAGTTAACCTTATGGCTGTTGTAGTTGGTGTTGTATCTCTTTTGATACTTATACTTTTACCTAAAATTTTACCTAAGGTTCCCGCATCACTTATCGCAGTAGTGGTTGCGGCGGCACTTGTTAAAATCCTCTCTCTTGACGTAAATACGATAGGTACTCTTTATCCTGATATAAAGACGGGACTGCCCTCGTTTACATTCCCCAAGTTCACTGTTGACGGGGTGCTCTCCCTTCTTCCCGATGCTTTAACCATAGCGGTGCTTGCAGGCGTTGAGTCTCTTCTCTCCTGCGTTGTAGCCGATAAAATGATTGATGCAAAGCACAACTCCAACATGGAGCTTGTAGCACAGGGTATAGGAAACGTGGGCTCGGCACTCTTCGGCGGTATCCCCGCCACGGGCGCTATTGCCAGAACCGCCGCCAACATCAAAAACGGAGGACGCACCCCCGTTTCGGGCATGGTACACTCTGTTGTTTTGCTCGCTGTCCTTGTACTCTTCATGCCCTATACTAACCTTATTCCCATGCCCACTATTGCCGCAATCCTCTTCGTTGTAGCCTACAACATGAGTGAAATGAAGGAGTTCGGCGGAATAATAAAGAAGGGACCCTTCACAGATACCCTCGTTCTTCTTGTAACCTTTGTATTTACCGTTGTATTCGACCTTGTAGTGGCTATTGTGGCAGGACTTATCCTCCACTACGCAATAGTGCTTATTAAGAAAATAAAGAAGTAATTTGACAGATTAATATTTGTGTGTTAGAATTGTATCAGAATTACAAAAAAGAAGCAGGAGAAGTAAAGTGAACATCTACGATATAGCTGAAAAAGCAGGTGTATCCATTGCTACTGTGTCACGCACACTCAACGGCGGTCCCGTTAAAGAAAAAACTAAAAAAAGAATAATGGAGATTATTGAGGAAGAGGGCTATATTCCTAACGTTTACGCTAAAAACCTCAATTCCCAATCGGTGAAAATAGTAGGAGTATTTCTTCCCGACATCGAAGATATCTACGGCTCCAGAATAGTAGCTGTTCTTGAAAAGGAAATGAAGAGAAAGGGCTACGACATGATTCTCTATAACATCGGAGACGGCATCGACCAGATAAGTAAGCACGTTTCCATGATGATAAGCCGAAGAATAGATGCTCTTTTTGTAGTCGGCTCAAAGTTTCAGGAGTCTCCCGCACTTGAAATCCTTGCAAGAGCATCCGAGCAGATGCCCGTAATCGGTATAAACACAGATTTTGACCACGAGGGGATGTACTCCGTTCTCTCCGACGACAGACAGGCAATAATAGATACGGTCAGAACCCTTTTCGAGAGAGGGCACAGAAGATTTGTATATTTGTACGATACCACCTCTCCCAGCGGAAGAATGAAGCTTGGTGGTTTTTGCGAAGGTATAGAAAAGGTGGGACTTGAAATAGACGACCAGATAATGCGTTGGTGCAACCGTTATTACATGGACGCTAAAATACAGATAACCGATATCCTTACTCATAATACCGACGTCACCGCCATTCTTTGTGCAGAAGACGAGCTTGCAGTAGGTGCTGTGAAGGCTGTTCTCGAGGGCGGTTATAAGATTCCCGAGGAAATATCTATCGTTGGCTATGACAACTCTAATCTTTCATATTGTTGTATCCCCGAAATTTCTTCGGTAGATAACCTTCCCACCGAGCTTGTTACTATTGCATCCGACATCTTTACAAAGGTCATCTCAGGCGTCAAGGCCGAGCGAAGTCGGATCGTAGCCATGTCGTTCTGTGAGCCAAGGAGTTGA
>JAZNZV010000118.1:0-4354 GCA_045595105.1 Eubacteriales bacterium
GGAGATGAAAGCCCTTGCCGAAGAGGAGATAGCCGTTGCCAAGGAGAAAATGGAGAAGATAACCGAGGAATTAAAGATACTCCTTCTTCCCCGAGATGAGAACGACGACAGAAACGTTGTGGTTGAAATACGAGGAGGAGCGGGAGGCGAGGAGGCGGCGCTCTTCTCTTACGTCCTTTACAGAATGTATAATATGTACGCCGACTCCCAAGGCTTTAAGACCGAGCTTGTTTCTGCCAACGAAACCGAGCTTGGCGGATTTAAGGAAGTGTCATTTATGATAAGCGGTGAGGGAGCGTACTCCAGAATGAAGTATGAGAGCGGTGTTCACCGAGTACAGCGAGTTCCCGAAACCGAGGCACAGGGCAGAATACACACCTCCACCGTTACGGTTGCAGTTCTTCCCGAGGCAGAGGAGGTTGACGTTGAGCTCAACCCTGCCGACCTTGAAATAGAGGCGCACAGAGCGTCGGGCGCAGGCGGTCAGCACGTAAATAAGACCGACTCGGCTATCCGTATGATACACAAGCCCACAGGCATTGTGGTAGAGTGTCAGGACGAAAGAAGCCAATATAAAAACCGTGACAAGGCTATGAAGATAATGCGCACCAAGCTTTACGAAAAGAAGCTTGAGGAGCAGAACAGCGCCCTTGCCTCCGAGCGAAAGAGTCAGGTAGGAACGGGGGACAGAAGTGAGCGTATCAGAACCTATAACTACCCTCAGGGAAGAGTTACCGACCACAGAATAGGACTCACTCTCTATAACCTTGAAAATATTTTAAACGGCGCAATAACACCTATTATAGAAGCCTTGGCGGCGGCAGATACCGCCGAAAAGCTTGCAAACGGTGAATTTTAATGGAAACGAAAATAGTTCGTATCGACCCCGAAAGAGTCGAGGACTTTGAGGGGGCACTTCGTGAGGCAGCCGAGATAATTAAAAGAGGGGGACTTGTGGCGTTCCCCACCGAGACGGTCTATGGGCTTGGTGCCAACGCTCTCGACTCGGGTGCTGCCGAAAGGATATATTCGGCTAAGGGCAGACCCTCAGACAACCCACTTATCATTCACATATCAAAAAAAGAGGACTACGAAAAATATTGTATCCCCGAGAACAGCGAAGCCTTTGAAAAGCTTAAAGGTCGTTTTGTACCCGGTCCTATTACAATAATACAAAAAAAGCGTGATATTATCCCCGACACCGTTACGGCAGGCATGGATACTGTGGCTGTAAGACTCCCTTCCCACCCCATAGCAAAAAGACTCATTGAGCTGTCGGGCGTTCCCATTGCCGCACCCTCGGCGAACACCTCGGGCAGACCAAGTCCTACAAAGGCTTGTCACGTCATTGAGGACATGATGGGAAGAGTGGATATGATAATCGACGGCGGTGAGTGTGAGGTAGGGCTTGAATCTACTATTGTACTCTTGAAAAAAGATGGAGTAACTCTTCTCAGACCCGGCGGAGTCACCCTTGAAATGCTTGAAGAGGCTGTTGGCGAGGTTCAGGTGGACCGTGCTGTCAAGGGCAAGCTTGAAGAGGGGGAAAAGCCCCTTGCCCCCGGTATGAAGTACCGTCATTACGCCCCACGTGCTTCGGTGGTTATTCTGAAAGGGGAGGACGGTGCAGTTGTCTCCTTTATGAAGAGTGCACTTAAAGAGGAGAGTAACGGCGTTATCTGTTACCGTGAGGACGGAAT
The DNA here is from genome assembly GCA_045595105.1 of Eubacteriales bacterium. Classification (GTDB taxonomy): domain Bacteria; phylum Bacillota; class Clostridia; order Oscillospirales; family SIG627; genus RGIG6353. The sequence continues at coordinate 1,701 of JAZNZV010000118.1, forward strand.
AGACGGAGATGGTCGTGTAGAGATACTCGGCTCCAAAAAGGACAAGTCGGAAATGGCTCACAGGCTTTTCGACGCACTCCGTGCCTTCGACTCAAAGGAAGAAATAAAGAAGGTATACGCAAGACTTCCCGAGGACAGCGACCTTGGACTTGCAATAGTGAACAGACTTATAAAAGCATCGGGATACACAGTAATTGAGGTAAAGTAATGAAGATTATCGGACTTTCGGGACAAAGCGGAGCAGGAAAGACCACCGCCCTTGAAACACTTCGCTCAAGGGGGGCTTACGTCATTGACTGTGATAAGGTTTCCCGTGAGGTGATGGAAAGAAATACCCCTTGCGCAAAGGAGCTCATCTCGGTTTTCGGAGAGAGCATTGCCTCGGAAGAGGGAGAAATATACCGAAAAAAATTAGGTGAGATAGTATTCTCCGACAAGGAAAAGCTTGAAAAGCTCACCGAGATAACTCACCGATACATAAAAAAGCGCATCTTTGAAATGCTTGATGAAGCAAAAGAGAGAGGGGAGCGCTTTGCGGTAATCGATGCCCCGCTTCTCTTTGAAAGCGGACTTGACAGGATATGTGACGTGACCCTTGCGGTGACCGCCCCTAAAGCTGACAGAATAGAGCGCATCATAAAGCGTGACGGAATAACACGTTCTCTTGCCGAAAAGAGAATATCGGCACAGCTGTCTGAAAGTGAGCTTATAAGACTGTGCAACGTTGTCATTGCAAACGATAAAGGGCTCTCGGAGCTTGAAGAGAAGGTTTTGGAATTTGCCGAAAGAGAGGGAATTGTGAAGTGAAAAGAAGAAAGCTTAAGCCCATGCCCGCCATAACCCTTGCTACCTTCACCCTGCTTCTTTTTATAGTTGCTGTTGTAGTAATATTCAGAGTAAACCGTGAAGAGGCTTACCCCTTGGAGTACCGAGATATAGTTGAAAGGGTGTCCCTTGAAGAGGGAGTTGCCGAGCACATACTCTATGCCGTTATTTTCACCGAAAGCTCCTTTGTGGCAGATGCCAAAAGCGAAATGGGAGCGGTGGGACTCATGCAGCTGTTACCCGACACCGCAGAGTGGCTTTGTGAAAGAGAGGGCGTTGAGTACAGCGAAGAAATGCTTGTTGACCCCGAATTCAGCGTGCGCTACGGAGCGAAGTTTTTGAAAATCCTTTATGACCGATACGAGAACTGGGACGCCGCTCACGCCGCTTATCATGCAGGCTTTGGTAGAGTGGATAATTGGCTTGAAGAGGGAACGGCTCACTACGAGGACGGTCAGCTTGTAGGCATTCCCATTGACGCCACCGACTACTACGTGAATAAACTCCGTGACGTGAGAGAAAAATATTTTAAACAGCTTGAAAAGGAGAAGAAGAATGAAAAAGACTGATATAGAGGCCCTTGAAGGGGAGCTTGTATATAAAAGGAAAAACGCTTTTCGTGAAATGACAAAGGCAGAAATAAAGAAGGCTTATGCCTTTTCAGAGGACTACAAGGAATACCTTGACCGCTCCAAGACCGAAAGAGAAGCGGTAAAGACCTCTCTTGAACTTGCGAAAAAAGAGGGCTTTAAGGAGTGGAACCCCCACGAAAAGTATTCGGCAGGGGACAAGGCTTACCTTGTCAACCGTAATAAAGCCGTAATATTTGTAAAATTCGGAAGCCTTCCCATGGAAGAGGGTGTCCTCATTTCGGCAGCCCACATAGATGCACCCCGTCTTGATTTAAAGCCTAACCCCGTATATGAAGCCGAGGGCATGGCGTATCTCGATACCCACTATTACGGCGGTATCAAGAAGTATCAGTGGGTAACGCTCCCCCTTGCCATGCACGGCGTGGTTATCAAGAAGAACGGCGAGAGTGTTGAAATAAATATCGGTGAGAGTGAAAAGGACCCTGTGTTCTATATTACCGACCTTCTTCCTCACCTTGCGGGAGAGCAGGTGAAGAAGACCCTTGCAGAGGGCATCTCGGGTGAGAGCCTTAATATCCTTGTGGGCTCTGAGCCCATTGACGACGAAAAGGTATCCTCTGCCGTGAAGCTCAACACCTTGAAGCTGATACGTGAAAAATATGATATTACAGAAGAGGACTTCATGTCCGCCGAGATATCGCTGGTTCCCGCAGGAAAAGCGAGGGACGTGGGCTTTGACAGAAGCCTTATATCCGCCTACGGACACGATGACAGAGTGTGTGCGTACCCCTCCCTTCGTGCTATACTTGACACAGAAAGCACAAAGCACACCCTTATCGTTTGTCTCACCGACAAGGAAGAGGTGGGCAGTATGGGCAACACGGGACTGAACAGCTCCTATCTTTACGACTTCATTGAAGAGCTTGCAATGGCCCACGGAGCAAACCCAAGAACTGTTTTCAGAAACTCCAAGTGCCTTTCAGCCGACGTAAATGCCGCCTTCGACCCTGCCTTTGCTGAGGTTTATGAAAAGAACAATGCCTCCTATATTAACTGCGGACTCGTTGTTACCAAGTACACGGGTGCCCGTGGCAAGAGCGGTTCCTCCGAGGCGTCTGCCGAATACGTGGCAGAGCTGAGGAACATTTTTGACGGTAACGGCGTTATATGGCAGATGGCAGAGCTTGGAAAGGTGGATATCGGTGGTGGCGGTACTGTTGCTCAATACGTGGCTAA
>JAZNZV010000119.1:0-8434 GCA_045595105.1 Eubacteriales bacterium
GCGTGGTAGTCGTGGTGGTTGCGGCTGAGGACATCGACTACATGGACGTTTCTCCCAAGATGGTGGTATCTGTTGCCACAGCGTTCATTCCTTTCCTTGCAAATGATGACAACTCCCGTGCGCTCATGGGCTCGAACATGCAGAAGCAGGCTGTTCCCCTTATGATAAACGACTCTCCCATCGTCGGCACAGGTATGGAATACAAGGCTGCCGTTGACTCTGGTGTAACCGTTCTTGCAAAGCGTGCAGGTATCGTTGACAGAGTTACCGCAGATGAAATCGTCATCAAGAACGACGACGGAATAAAGGATACCTATAAGCTTATTAAGTTCAAGCGTACCAACCAGGGTACTTGTAACAACCAGCGTCCCATTGTATCCAAGGGCGAGAGAGTAGAAGAGGGCGAAGTTATTGCCGACGGTCTTGCAACCAAGAACGGTGAAGTAGCTCTCGGTAAGAACGCTCTTATCGGCTTCGTTACTTGGGAAGGCTACAACTACGAGGACGCCGTACTTATCAACGAGCGCCTTGTAAGAGACGATATTTACACTTCAATCCATATAGAAGAATATTCTCACGAGGCAAGAGATACAAAGCTCGGTCCCGAAGAGATCACACGTGAAATTCCCTCGGTGGGACCCGAGGCTCTCAAGGACCTTGACGCCGACGGTATCATCCGCATCGGTGCTGAGGTACACTCGGGAGATATCCTTGTAGGTAAGGTTACACCTAAGGGTGAAACAGAGCTTACAGCCGAAGAAAGACTCCTCAGAGCAATATTCGGTGAAAAGGCAAGAGAAGTAAGAGATACCTCTCTCAAGCTTCCTCACGGTGAAAGCGGTATAATCATCGACGTTAAGGTATTCACCCGTGCAAATCAGGATGAGCTTGCACCCGGTGTAAATAAGGTAGTTAAGGTTTACGTTGCACAGAAGAGAAAGATTTCTGTCGGCGATAAAATGGCGGGCCGTCACGGTAACAAGGGTGTCGTATCAAGAATACTTCCCTCCGAGGATATGCCCTTCCTTCCCGACGGTACTCCTCTTGACATCGTTCTTAACCCTCTGGGCGTTCCTTCCCGAATGAACATCGGTCAGGTGCTTGAGGTACACCTTGGCATTGCCGCTAAGAAGCTTGGCTTCAAGATCATGACCCCCGTATTCGACGGAGCAAAGGAAGAAAACATTGCAGAGCTCCAGAGGCTTGCAGGTCTCGACCGTGACGTAGTTCCCGGTGAAAACGTAGACGGTAAGAACGTATACGAGGCGATTGAAGAAAACGGAAACAAGATACTTCGCCGTCTCACTCCCGACGAAAGAGCAGACAAGGATTATATCGATGCGCTCATGAGCGAGGGAAGATTTAAGGTTATCGACGGTAAGACGGTTCTTTACGACGGACGTACAGGTATGCCCTTCGACAACCCCGTAACCGTTGGTATTATGTACTTCTTAAAGCTTCACCACCTTGTTGACGATAAGATCCATGCACGTTCCACAGGTCCCTACTCACTGGTTACTCAGCAGCCTCTCGGCGGTAAGGCACAGTTCGGCGGACAGCGTTTCGGAGAAATGGAAGTATGGGCTCTTGAGGCGTATGGCGCAGCTTATACACTTCAGGAAATACTCACAGTTAAGTCCGACGATATCGTAGGACGTGTAAATGCCTTTGAATCTATCGTCAAGGGACAGAACATTCCTACTCCCGGCGTTCCCGAATCCTTCAAGGTACTTGTTAAGGAGCTTCAGAGCCTTGGTCTCAACCTTCAGGCACTTGACGCTGACGGAAACGAGATAGAGCTTCACGAGAACTCCGAGGAGGAGACTGCAAAGATACGTGCGGCAGAGGACAATATCGACCCCAACATGATAGGCGAGGAAATCAACGATATGGATGACCCGCTCTTTGACGACGAGTATCAGGATACCTACGAAACAAGTGAAGAGTCAGACGATTATTCGGATGACGAAATATAAGAAGAGGAGGAGAATAGATAATGGATAATAAAGAATTCGCCAAAATTAAAATTGGTCTTGCTTCTCCTGAGATGATTCGTTCGTGGTCACACGGCGAAGTCACCAAACCGGAAACAATCAATTACAGAACTCTCAAGCCCGAGCGTGACGGTCTTTTCTGCGAAAAGATATTCGGTCCAACCAAGGACTGGGAGTGCTACTGCGGTAAATACAAGAAGGTAAGATATCTCGGTAAGGTCTGCGAAAAGTGCGGAGTTGAGATCACTACCAAGAAGGTAAGAAGAGAAAGAATGGGTCACATCGAGCTTGCAGCTCCCGTTTCCCACATCTGGTACTTCAGAGCCATTCCTTCGAGAATGGGACTTCTTCTCGACATCTCTCCCAAGCAGCTTGAAAAGGTACTCTACTTTGCTCAGTATATAGTTACCGACCCCAAGAACACAAGCCTTGAAAAGCAGCAGGTTCTTTCCGAACAGGAATACCGTGAGGCTATGGAAAAGTTCGAGGGCAAATTCGAGGCAGGTATGGGAGCCGAGGCTATCCGTACACTCCTTGAGGGAATTGACCTTGAAAAGACCTCTGAAGAGCTCAAAAACGAGCTTCTTACAGCTGCAGGTCAGAAGAAGGCAAGAATTGTAAAGAGACTTGAGGTCGTTGAGGCGTTCAGACTTTCGGGCAACCGCCCCGAGTGGATGATACTCAGCGTGCTTCCCGTAATTCCTCCCGAAATCAGACCTATGGTTCAGCTTGACGGCGGAAGATTTGCTACCTCAGACTTAAACGACCTTTACAGAAGAGTTATAAACCGTAATAACCGTCTTAAAAAGCTTCTTGAAATGAAGGCACCCGAAATCATTATCAAGAATGAAAAGCGTATGCTTCAGGAAGCTGTTGACGCACTTATCGATAACGGAAGAAGGGGAAGACCCGTTACAGGTCCTAACAACCGTGCCCTCAAATCTCTTTCTGAAATGCTCAGAGGTAAGCAGGGTCGTTTCCGTCAGAACCTTCTCGGTAAGCGTGTTGACTACTCAGGACGTTCGGTTATCGTCGTAGGACCCGAGCTTAAGATTTATCAGTGCGGTCTTCCTAAGGAAATGGCACTCGAGCTCTTCAAGCCCTTCGTAATGCAGAGACTTGTTGAAACAGGCAAGTCCACCAATATCAAGGACGCTAAGAAGAAGGTAGAGCATCAGATGACAGAGGTATGGGACGCTCTTGAAGTAGTTATCCGTGAGCACCCCGTACTCCTTAACCGAGCTCCCACTCTTCACCGTCTTTCCATTCAGGCATTCGAGCCCGTACTTGTAGAAGGACGTGCTATCAAGCTTCATCCCCTGGTATGTTCAGCGTTCAACGCCGACTTCGACGGTGACCAGATGCCCGTTCACGTGCCCCTTTCAAGCGAGGCACAGGCTGAAGCGAGATTTTTGATGCTTTCTGCTAATAACCTCCTCAAGCCCGCTAACGGACGTGCCGTTGCCGTTCCTACACAGGACATGGTACTTGGTTCATACTACCTCACCTATGAGAAGGCAGGCGAAAAGGGAGAGGGCAACGTATACCGTGACTTCAATGAAGCTAATATGGCTTATGAAAACGGTTATCTCGGACTTCACGCTCCCATTAAGATCAGAGCAGAGCGTGAATACAAGGGACAGAAGGTTACAGGACTCGTATCCTGTACTCTCGGTAGATTTATCTTCAACAGTGTAATTCCTCAGAATTTGCATTTCGTTGAAAGAAATACTCTTGAAGATGCATTCGTTCTTGAAGTTAACCACGTGGTTAAAAAGGACGATCTTGGAAATATTATTGATGCATCTATCAAGTATTGCGGAATTGCAAGAACCTCAAAGCTCCTTGACGATATCAAGGCTATGGGCTTTAAGTATTCCACAAAGGGCGCTATTACCATTTCAGTGTCGGATATGACTGTTCCTCCTAAGAAGAAGGATATTCTTGAAAAGGCAGACGCTAAGGTTGACTACATCACCCAGCTCTACCGCAAGGGTCTTGCTACCGACGAAGAAAGAAGAAGCGCCGTTATCAAGACCTGGGAGGTGGCAACAAACGACGTTGCTAAGGCTCTTCAGGATAACCTTGATAACTTTAACCCCATATTCATGATGGCTGACTCTGGTGCGAGAGGTTCAATAAAGCAGATAAGACAGCTTGCAGGTATGCGTGGTCTTATGGCTACCGCCTCTGGTAGAACTCTGGAAATCCCCATTAAGGCGAACTTCCGTGAAGGTCTTACCATACTCGAATACTTCACCGCTGCCCGTGGTGCCCGTAAGGGTCTTGCCGACACCGCTCTTCGTACCGCTGACTCGGGTTACCTGACCCGTCGTCTCGTTGACGTTGCACAGCAGGTAATCATTCGTCAGGTTGACTGCGGAGATACAAGAGGTGCATGGATCACAGAAATCAGAGAGGGCAACGAGCTTATCGAGCCCTTGAAGGTAAGAATAGTGGGCAGATATATTATCGGTGACTTTACCGATAAGGACGGAAACGTTATTGCCCATGACGGTGACCTTATCAGCGAAGAACAGTCTATCGCTATTGAAAACGTTGTGAAGAACATGAGTGAAGAAGAGAAGCGTGAATTCAAGGGTGTTCACATCCGTTCCATTCTCAACTGCCGTTCAAAGCATGGTATATGTGCTCACTGCTACGGTGCCGACATGGCATCGGGTAAGGAAGTCAACATTGGTGAAGCAGTCGGTATTCTTGCCGCTCAGTCTATCGGTGAACCCGGTACACAGCTTACCATGAGAACCTTCCACACAGGTGGTATCGCCGGCGGAGACATTACTCAGGGTCTTCCCAGAGTTGAAGAGCTCTTTGAAGCACGCCGTCCTAAGAAGACTGCAATCATTGCGGAAATCGACGGCAAGGTAATCATTGACAACACCAAGAAGAACAGACTTATCATAAAGAACGAGCTCTCGGGCGAGGAAAGAAGCTATCCTGTTGCTATGAGTGCAAGGATTCTTGCCGAGGACGGCGACTACGTTGTTCACGGTCAGAAGCTTACTGAGGGAACGCTCTTCCCCACAGACGTAGCAAGAATACAGGGTATGGACGAGGTTTACAGCTACATCATCCGTGAAGTACAGAAGGTTTACTGTTTGCAGAGCGTTGATATCAGCGATAAGCACATCGAGGTCATTGCCCGTCAGATGACAAGAAAGGCGAGAATAGAGGACGCAGGAGATACCAACCTTCTTGCAGGCTCACTTGTTGACGTTTCTGAAATCATCACCGAAAACGAAATCATAGAGAAGAGAGTAAAAGAGGGCGAAATGACTCTCAGAGAAGCAACCTACACTCCTGTTCTTCAGGGTATCACAAAGGCTTCTCTTTCTACCGACTCCTTCCTTTCAGCGGCTTCCTTCCAGGAAACCACAAAGGTTCTTACCGAGGCTGCTATCAAGGGTAAGGTGGATCCCCTTCTCGGTCTTAAGGAGAACGTTATCATCGGTAAGCTTATCCCCGCAGGTACGGGTCTTAATATCTACCGTGATATCGAGGTCGCTCCTAACGACACAATTCCTGCTATTACAACGGCAGAATAAGATTGACAAACTATCGTCAATTTTAACAAAAGTATTTGTGCAAATTGCTGAATTTTAAAATTATTTTGCATTTTGATTGACATTGAAAACTTGATAATGTAAAATGTATTAGTAATTCTGCGCAATTATATTTACAAGTTAGATTTTACCGAAGCTCGCAGGGAAAGACCCTGCGGGTATCGGTGTGTCTATAAAAAAATTAAAGAGAAGGAGGAAAAATAATGCCAACATTTAACCAGCTGGTTAGACACGGACGTGATCAGGTAGCTTACAAATCAAAGTCTCCCGCACTTCAGGTAGGTGTTAACACCCTCAAGAAGCAGACAACAAACGTTCCGTCTCCCCAGAAGCGTGGTGTTTGCACAAAGGTTACAACCAAGACCCCTAAGAAGCCTAACTCAGCTCTTCGTAAGATCGCCAGAGTAAGACTTACCAACGGTCAGGAAGTTACTGCTTACATTCCCGGCATCGGACATAACATTCAGGAACACTCTGTTGTTATGATCAGAGGCGGAAGAGTAAAGGACCTTCCCGGTGTACGTTACCATATTATTCGTGGTACACTCGATACACAGGGCGTTGCAAACAGAAATCAGTCTCGCTCAAAATATGGAGCAAAGAAGGCAAAGGCAGCTAAGAAGTAAGCTTTTGCGTAACTTGACACAGACAAAAAACAGCTTGTGCTTGAAATATAACAGCATACTTTTATATAGATTTATGAGGTTTCTTCAAGCACTTACGGGACACTTTTGTTGTTCCGAGTACCGCTGATATCATTTTATGAAGGAGGGAAGTTCAGTGCCAAGAAGAGGTCAAATTTCAAAAAGAGACGTTTTGCCGGATCCTATATATGGTTCCAAGCTTGTAACAAAGCTTGTTAACAATATCATGCTGGACGGCAAGAAGGGTATAGCACAGGGTATCGTATACGATGCTTTTGCTATCGTTGAGGGAAAACTCGGAGAGAATCCTCTCGAATCATTCCAGAAGGCTCTTGAGAACATCATGCCTACTCTCGAGGTTAAGGCTCGCAGAGTTGGTGGTTCTACCTATCAGGTGCCCATGGAAGTTAGACCTGAAAGAAAGCAGACACTCGGTCTCAGATGGCTCATCACTTATGCGAGAGCAAGAGGCGAGAGAACTATGGCTGAAAGACTTGCAGGTGAAATTATGGACGCTATCAACAATACCGGTAGCGCTGTAAAGAAAAAAGAAGACACACACAAGATGGCAGAAGCCAACAAGGCTTTCTCTCATTTCAAGTGGTAATTTCCGTTTTACCATTTTTAATATTTGTGAAAAAATCGGAAATTATTTAATAAAACTGAAAGGAGAAAATTATGCCAAGAGATTGTTCACTTGAAAAAACAAGAAATATCGGTATCATGGCGCACATCGACGCCGGAAAGACTACCACAACAGAGCGTATTCTTTTCTATACCGGTAAAACTCATAAAATCGGTGAAACTCACGAAGGTTCTGCAACAATGGACTGGATGGAGCAGGAGCAGGAGCGTGGTATCACTATCACATCTGCTGCAACCACATGTTACTGGGCACATTCAGATTTCCACACAGACCAAAAAACCGTTGAGGCTAACAAGCACCGTATAAACATTATCGATACCCCCGGTCACCTTGACTTCACAGTTGAGGTTGAGCGTTCACTCAGAGTACTTGACGGCTCCGTTACAGTATTCTGTGCTAAGGGCGGTGTTGAGCCCCAGTCTGAAACCGTTTGGCGTCAGGCTGACAAATATCGTGTTCCCCGTATGGCTTATGTAAATAAGATGGATATTATGGGTGCTAACTTCTACAGAGTTGTAGGAATGATGCACGACCGTCTTAAGGCTAATGGCGTTCCGATTCAGCTTCCTATCGGTGCTGAAGCAGAGTTCAAGGGTATTATCGACCTTTTCGGCATGAAGGCTTATATTTACACTAATGACCTTGGAACAGATATCCTCGAGGAAGAAATTCCCGCAGATATGAAGGATAAGGCAGAAGAGTATCACGCAGACCTCATCGAGAAGATCGCTGAAACAGACGATGAACTCATGATGAAGTATCTTGAAGGTGAAGAGCTCACTATTCCCGAGCTTAAGAAGGCGCTCAGAAAGGCTACTATCGACAATAAGATAGTTCCCGTTTGCTGTGGTACCTCCTATAAGAACAAGGGTGTTCAGAAGCTTCTTGACGCTGTTATCGATTATATGCCTTCTCCTCTTGATATTCCTCATATCAAGGGTATCGACCAGATTACAGGCGAAGAGGACGAGCGTCCTACCGACGACAATGCACCTTTCGCAGCTCTTGCGTTCAAGATTGCGACAGACCCCTTCGTTGGTAAGCTTTGCTTCATCCGTGTATATTCAGGTAAGATGACTGCAGGTCAGACAGTTTACAACGCTACCAAGCAGTCAAGAGAGCGTCTTGGACGTATCGTGCAGATGCACTCTAACAACAGAATTGATATCGATGAGCTTTATGCAGGTGATATCGCCGCAGTTGTTGGTGTAAAGAACACTACAACAGGTGACACACTTTGTGACGAAGACCATCCTATCGTGCTTGAATCAATGGAGTTCCCCGAACCCGTTATTCGAGTTGCTATCGAGCCTAAGACTAAGGCAGGACAGGAAAAGATGGGTATCGCACTTCAGAAGCTTGCTGAAGAAGACCCCACATTCCGTTGCTATACAGATGAAGAAACAGGTCAGACAATTATCGCCGGAATGGGCGAGTTGCACCTTGAAATCATCGTAGACAGACTCCTTCGTGAGTTCCACGTTGAAGCTGACGTTGGTAAGCCTCAGGTTGCATACAAGGAAACTATCCGCAAGTCTGCTGAAGTTGACCATAAGTATGCACGTC
>JAZNZV010000120.1:0-2107 GCA_045595105.1 Eubacteriales bacterium
CCTTTTTTGTGATATAATGTATGTTAGAATAATATAGGTATAGTTTCTTTGGAAAAGGAGAAAAAAGTGAAAAAAATTATTTTGGTTTTGACCGTTATATCCGCTCTTTTGATGCTTAATTCCTGCGCTAAGGATAAGGACCCGAATATCCCCGAGGGAATGACGTTCAGCGAGAATGAAGCAGTTGATTATTTTCTTTATTATCCCGAGGAGTGGAGACTTGACAGAAACGACGGTATGGTAAGTGTATATGCTTCCGAGGGCGACCGTTCAAACGTTTCGGTTACTGCCTTTACAGTGCCTCAGGGAGTTACTAACATAGAAGAATATCTGAACAGCGAGTATCTTGGCTACGTGGAGTCTAACTTCCCTAAGCTTGAAATGCTCACCGAGGCTGAGGTGTCTACTCTCGGCGGTGTGGAGTCAAGAAAATACGTGTTCACCGCAAATATAGCAGGCGCCGACTATAAGTTCATGCAGAACATAACCTACCGCTACGGATATATCTATATCTTCACCTACACGTCTACCGTTGACGCTTTTGATACGCATATCGACGACGTAACAGCGATGGCAGAAGCTTTTGAGTTTAAGAACTAAGAGGGAAAAATGAAAAAATTTGAAAAACGAAATTGCCCTACCGCCTCTTCCCGTGTAGGAGGTCAAGCGGTGCTTGAGGGCATAATGATGAAAAGCAAAAACACCTGCGCTACCGCCGTCAGATGTCCCGACGGCGAAATAAAGCTTGACAAAAGAGAGGTAAAGAGCCTTAAGGATAAGTACAAATTCTTTAAGATACCCATTATCAGAGGTATCGTGGGCTTTGTGGAGTCGCTGAAGCTGTCCATGTCCATTCTTACACTTTCGGCTGAAATGCAGGGAATTGAGGAAGAGCCTACAAAGTTTGAAAAATGGCTCGAAAAGAAGTTTGGCAAGAGCCTTATGGGCGTTGCCGCCGTCATCGGAGGCGTGCTTGGAGTATTCTTGGCATTGGGGCTGTTCTTCTATCTGCCCATGCTTTTATCAAAGCTTATAAACTACGTCTTTGAGATGCCTACCCTTGTAAAGAGTATCGTCGAGGGAGTGGCTAAAATCGCTATATTCCTCGTTTACGTGTGGGCTGTTGCCTTTATGCCCGACATAAGACGCACCTACGAATATCACGGTGCCGAGCACAAGTCTATCTTCTGCCATGAAGCAGGACTTCCTCTTACCGTTGAGAACATCAAGAAGCAGTCACGCTTCCACCCAAGATGCGGAACAAGTATGATGTTCGTCATGCTTCTTCTCTCTATCGTAGTTTCCGCCTGCCTGCCTGCAAGTCTGTGGGACAACCTTTTTCTCAGATTTTTGACCAAGGTTGCCATTATTCCTCTTATCGTGGGTATCGGCTACGAGATAACTATTTTTTCGGGAACACACGACAATTTTGTCCTTCGTATACTTACCGCACCCGGACTGTGGTTTCAGAGAATTACCACAAGGGAGCCCGACGATAAGGAAATAGAAGTTGCAATAGTTGCCCTCAAGGCGGCACTCCCCGACGAATATCCCGCAGAAGAGGAAAAGAGCGACGATGCAGAAAACGCTTAAAGCTCTTTGGGAGAGCTCGCAGTTCGCAAGAGAGAATTTAAGCTTCCGTGAGACGCTGTCTCTTATCCTCGAAAAATATGACCTCGGAAGAGATGCTCTGCTTCTTGGCAAAGAAATTCCCCATGAGCTAAAGGAAAAGATAACGTCAGATATGGCAAGAGCGGTGTCGGGAGAGCCTCTCGGCTACATTCTCGGTAAGGTTCCCTTTTACAAGGAAGAATATCTTGTAGGAGAGGGAGTCCTCATTCCAAGGTGCGACAGCGAGGTGCTTGTGGAGGAGGCTGTAAAGAGAATTCCCCGTGACTCTCATTTTCTTGATATTTGTACGGGAAGCGGATGTCTTGGAATATCGGTGCTGAAAAGCAGACCCGACCTGAGTGCAACCCTTCTTGACGTCTCCCCTTTTTCAGAAAAATGGGCGAAGGCGAATATAGAATATCACGGCATTTCATCACGCTGTGAGTTTCGCCGTTTTGATTTGATGAAGGATAAGTCGATCTAGCCATGTCGTTCT
>JAZNZV010000121.1:0-24328 GCA_045595105.1 Eubacteriales bacterium
AGCAGGGAGATTTAATCTCCCTGTTTTTTTATCTCGGAGATTGTGTTTTTATTTTAACATCTTTTCTCCGAAAAGTCCACAGTTTTTTAAACGGTTTCTTTGATAGGCTCTTCGTTTTTCACTGTTGGGTGCACTTCCGAGCTCCAAATAATGTGTCTTGGGCAAGACTCAAAGCATTTTCCACAGGAATTACAAAGAGAATAATCGATTGTTGCAAGGTTGTCCTTCACGGTAATAGCACCGGTAGGACAATTTTTTTCACATATTTTACAGCCGATGCATCCAACGTCACACCAGGTTCTGGTCGATGCTCCCTTTTCGGTACATTTACAGCCAACCCAATATTTTGCTTCAAAGGGAATAAGAGCTATGAGACCCTTAGGACAAGCAGTGACACACGCACCGCAGGCCTGACATTTGTTATAGTCTACTGCGGCAGTTCCGTTGATAATAGCTATTGCATCAAATTTACAAGCCTCAACACAGCTACCAAATCCCATACAGCCGTTGGGACAAAGCTTATTTCCGCCTGCAAGCTTCATTGCCGAGAAGCAATCGTGAATTCCCTCGTATTCGTATTTGAGCTTAGCATGGTCACGGGTTCCGCTACACATCACCTGTGCTCTCATGCGGATACGCTTTTCTTCCTTCAAGCCCATGATTTCGGAGATAGCCGAAATCGCTTCATGTGACGCTACCGCACATTTTGAGGGAGGGAGCTCGCCGTTTACTACCTTTTCGGCAAAGGCAGAGCATCCTGCACAGCCACAGCCACCGCAGTTTGCCGAGGGCAGATTTTCAAGGACCTGTTCAATTCTGGGGTCCTCTTTTGTCTTTAAGAACTTTGCCGCAAAGGAAAGGGCAACGCCTAAAGCTCCTCCAATAAGGAGAAACCACATGGCGGCAAGAAGTATGTTAATAATGTAATCACTCATGTTTTTTACCTCTTTACAGACTTATTCCGGAAAATCCCGAAAACGCCATAGCGATAAGTCCTGCCGAAATTAGAAGAATGGGAACGCCACGGAAGGCGGCAGGGGGAGTGGCAAATCTCAGCCTTTCTCTTACTCCAGCGAAGATGAGAAGTGCTACTGTAAAGCCGATAGCGGCAGAAAGTCCGAAAACTACCGACTCGATGAAGCTAAACCCGTTTTGAATATTGAGAAGAGCAGCGCCCAGCACCGCACAGTTTGTAGTGATAAGAGGCAGGTAAATGCCAAGTGCCTGATAAAGGGCAGGTACGAATTTCTTCAAGAACATCTCAATTATCTGCACGAGAGCGGCAATGATGAGGATAAAAGCGATAGTCTTTATGTATTCAAGTCCCGATGGAACGAGAATGAACTCATACACAAGCCAGGTCAGAGCAGAAGATACCGTCATGACGAACATGACCGCAAAGCCCATGCCCGCCGCCGTTGACGGCTTTTCGGATACTCCGAGGAAAGGACATATGCCAAGAAAACGTGAGAAGATAAAGTTTTCCGTAATGATAGCCGCAAAAGCGATAAGGAGTATTTCCTTCATACTACTTTACCTCCTTTTGACTTTTCTTCTTTATGACAGACAGAATTTTATTCATTCCCGCAACTACAAAGGCGAGAGTGAAGAAAGCACCTGCCGACATAATAAAGATAAGAGCGGGCTCATAGGATTGGGGGAGTACCCTCATTCCAAGGAAGGTGCCCGAGCCGATAATCTCTCTTATTGCCGATACAATAACAAGTGCCAGCGTAAAGCCTGCGCCCATTGACACGCCGTCGAGGGCGGAGAAGAGCACAGAGTTCTTTGAAGCAAAGGACTCGGCACGGGAGAGGATGATACAGTTTACTACTATAAGGGGGATAAATACGCCAAGCGACTTGTTTATTTCGGGTAAAAACGCCTTGATAAGAAGCTCAATGGCAGTAACGAAGCCCGATATGACAACAACATAAGACGCAATTCTCACTTCACCGGGGATAAATTTTCTGAGAAGTGATATAAAAACGTTTGAGCAGATGAGAACAGCCGTTGTGGAAAGGCCCATGGCAAGACCGTTGGAAACCGAGGTGGTTACCGCAAGGGTAGCACATGTTCCAAGTAACTGTACGAGGATAGGGTTCTTGTCAAATAATCCGTCGGTAAAAATCTTTTTAATCTTTGACATTTATTCTCCCTCCTCTATTATATTCTTTGCCGTAAGAACTGCATTGTGAATGCCAAGTCTTACTGCCTTGGAGCTGATAGTTGCTCCCGTTATGGTGTCAACTCCCATAACGTCGTCACCTGTCAGCGCCGTGTAGCCCTCAAGGTACTTTTCGTCGGTGGCTTTAGTGCCTACTGCAGGGGTCTCGGTGGTGGAAAGACAGGAAACCTTAATGATTTTACCCTGTGCATCACAGCCTACGATGAGAGATATCTCACCCTTGAAGCCCACGGGGGAAACCTCTGCGAAGTATCCGATAACGTCGCCCGCCCCATTTCTTACACTGCCTGCATCGGAGACTGTCTCCTTCCAAAGAGAGGGGTCGGAGCTTTCAAAGCTCTCGCTTTCGGGGAAAATCTTTTCAATAGCACTTTCCTTTTCTTTTCTTGCGTTGTCCTCAATCTTGTCTGCCGTTACCGCATTGACAACAGCGAGGAGAAGAGCAATTATAACGCATATGACGGTGAGAGGAAGTGCAGGCTTTAAGAAGCTAAGCTTTTGCATTTTTATTACCTCCTCCGAATTTTACGGGCTTTGTGCCTCGGTCAAGATACCATACGAAGAGATTCATAATAAGTATAGCGAAGGAAACGCCCTCGGGATAACCGCCGAATTTTCTGATGAACATAGTCAGAAGTCCGCAGCCCACACCGTAGATAATACGTCCCTTTGGGGTGACGGGGGAGGTGACGTAGTCGGTTGACATAAATACTGCACCAAGCATGAGTCCGCCACTTAAAAGCTGAGCGGTCATGTAAGAGAGCGCATTCAGCTCCGAGGGGGCGGAAATAAGCGAGAAGATTGCAACCGTAGCTATAAACGATACAGTGATATGCCAGGTTATAACACGTCTTATAATAAGGTAGAGACCCCCTGCCAAAATGAGGAGAGCCGATATTTCGCCTATACATCCTGCCATATTACCTATGAGCATATCCTTTAGCGAAAGGTCGGGAAGCTGTCCCGATTTCAGAAGTGTAAGAGAGGTTGCCGAAGACACAGCGTCAACTCCGTCGCCGAAAAGAGGAAGTCTCATGAGAGGCTCACTGTAATTTGTCATATGAGAGGGCCATGAAGCGAAGAGGAACACTCGTGCGGCAAGGACGGGGTTCATGAAGTTCTTGCCGAGTCCTCCGAAAAGGCCCTTTACAACTATCATTGCAAAAGCCGCTCCCACAACGGGTATCCAGAGAGGAATAGTTGCAGGAAGGTTGAAGGCGAGGAGCATTCCGCTCACTACCGCCGATAAGTCGCCCACAGGAGAGGGCTTTTTAATTATAAGATTGAATAAAAATTCAAAAAGAACACAGCTTATAACCGAAATGGCGGTAACTGTTATAACTCTTGGTCCGAATATGTACGCACCCCATATAACAAGGGGAAGCATAGCGATTATAACGTCGGACATAAGAACACGGGTGGTATCCTCATGCCTTATATGAGGGGACGCCGAAACCTTTAAAAGTCCCATATTATTTCTCCTTTCTTACTTTCTCAGCTTGCCTTTGGCAGTTCTTATGTACTGAACGATAGGAACGTTGCCCGGACATTGATAGGTACAGCAGCCACACTCTACACAGCTGAGTACGTCGAATTCACGGCAAGAGTCGAAGTCACCAAGCTTTACGAAGCTTGCGAAATATAGTGGCATCAGCCTCATAGGACAAGAGCCTACACATTTACCGCAGTGAATGCAGTTTTCGGTGGCAAGCTTCTTGTTTTCCTTCTTGAAGCAGAGAATAGAGGCAGTGCCCTTGACAACGGGAGCATTTTCATCCCATTGAGCAAAGCCCATCATGGGACCGCCACTGATTATCTTTTCAATCTCACCAGTGTATCCTCCGCAGTATTCGATAATGTCGGTGAAGGAGGTACCGATGGGAACAAGGAGATTTTTGGGATTTGCAACGCAGTTACCCGTTACGGTAATTATTCTGCTTATAAGGGGCATTCCGTCATAAAAGGCGTGGCAGATAGCCGCCGAGGTTTCGGCGTTTATAACTATTCGCCCTACGTCTGCGGGAAGCTTGCCCGTGGGGATTTCCACTTTATCAAGAGCATAGATGAGCTGTCTTTCGTCGCCCTGAGGATATTTGGTCTTAACTACCTTGACCTTTATTTCGCTTTCTCCCGTAAGGGTGTTTTCGAGAACCCTTACAGCGTCAAGCTTATTGTCCTCAACGGCAATATCACACTCGTGAAGGTCGAGAGCGTGCATGACTATCTTGACACCCTTTACTATTTCCTCGGGCTTTTCAAGCATGAGTCGGTGGTTAGCCGTAATGTAGGGCTCACATTCCGAGCAGTTGACGATAAGCTTTGATACCTTGCCTCTCGCCGATGCTATCTTGAAATATGTGGGGAAGGACGCTCCGCCCATACCCGAAATACCCGCATTTTTTACGATGTCAACTATTTCTTCAAAGGAATGGTCGGCAAGAGCCCTTGTGTTTTTTATGATGTCGGGGGAATACTCCGATTTAAAATCGTTTTCTATTACTATATGTACGACCTTCTGTCCCGAAATGCCAACTCTGTCAACAATAGCCGTGACAGTACCCGAAACACTTGCGTGAACGGGGCAGGTGAGAGGACTGTCCGAAAGACCGATAATCTGTCCCTTCAAAACTCTGTCACCCTTCTTGACTGTGGGAGTACAGGGTGCGCCTATGTGCTGAGACATAGCGATACATACCGTCTGAGGCTCGGGCATAGCTTCAATGGGAAAACGAGCCGTTATTTTGTTTTCCTCGGGATGAAGTCCGCCCTTAAAGGTTAAAGCCATTTGTTCACTCTCCTTTACGTTGTGTATATTTTAACACTTTTTTGTCGTTTTTGCAACCCATTACAAAATTTTTTTACTCAGTTTTAACAATATTAACTGTTTTCGTGAAGATTGATAATTTTTTAACAAAGAAAAACTGAAAAAAGCCTATTTTTAAGGACAAAAAAAGAGCAAATAAAAATGCTGTAAAAACTTTCCTTCATATTCGTAAACGCTTACATTATGAACTTGTATTTAACGTGTCAAAAAAATAAAATTTACATAAAATTGCACTTTTAGAATATTTATTCAAACGTTTTTAAAGTAAAACCCCTTAAAAATAATGCTTTTTTGGAAAGCGCAGGCATAAAAAAATATTTTTTTATTAAAAAAGGTTGATTTTTTTTGGGAATGATGTATAATTTATATAACTTCAAAATAATAAGGAGAAGAAAAAATGAAAAAGTTTTTAGCATTGGTTCTTGCTCTCGCAATGGTTACTATGTCACTTGCACTCGTATCCTGCAACGAAGCAGAGCCCGAAAACAACGAAGAAGTTGTTGAAAACAATGAAACCCCCGAAGTACCCGAAGAAAAGCCCGTTATCAAGATGGCTACCAACGCATACTTCCAGCCCTACGAATACTATGAGGGCGACAAGATCGTAGGTATCGACGCTGAGATCGCTGAGCTTATCGCTGAGTACCTTGGAATGACCCTCGAAATCCAGGATATGGAATTCGATACCATCATCACCGCCGTTAAGGAAGGCGCTGTTGACTTCGGTATGGCAGGTATGACAGTTACCGAGGACAGACTTCTTGAAATCAACTTCACAAACAGCTACGCTACCGGCGTTCAGTCTGTTATCGTACCCGTTGATTCACCTATCACAACAGTTGATGACCTTTTTGCTGAAGGCGCAACCTACAAGGCAGGTGTTCAGCTCGGTACAACAGGTGACATCTACGCTTCAGGCGACCTTGGAGCAGACAGAGTTACTCAGTACAACAACGGTAACAACGCAGTTCTTGCCCTTGTTGGTGGCAGCGTTGACTGTGTAATCATCGACAACGAGCCCGCTAAGGCACTTGTTGCAGCAAACGAAGGTCTTAAGATCCTTGATACCTCTTATGCTGATGAAGACTATGCTATCTGCGTTAACAAGGAAAACACAGAGCTTCTTGACAAGCTCAACGAAGCAATTCTCGCTCTTACCGAAAACGGCAAGATTGCAGAAGTAGTTGCTAAGTACATCAAGTAATCTGAAAAGAACATTTTAAGATAATGCAGAAAAATAGGAATGTCTTGAGCTTTCCTATTTTTTTGCGTTAAAAGGAAGGCAAATTTACAATGATAAAGAATAAACATCTGAGAAGCCTTGTAATACTCCTTTCGGTCATAGCACTTTTGGTTGTGGCTTTTTCGGTAGCAGTAGCTATCGAAAAGAAAAACAACACCGCAAAAACCGAGCTTAGTATAGAAGAGGCTCAGACTTTTATAGATAAAGAAATTTCGGCGTTACCTAACAATATCGCACCCTGCGCCAAGTACGTTGCCGAAAATACTGTTATTCGTGTGTGCGATGTCGAGTACGGTTATGAAAAGGATATCATACTGAAGTGTACTTACGACACTGTCGATATATTCACTCCCGTAAAGGAAAATATCGACGAGCTTCTGAACATAGACCTTGCTGACCCCGTGACAGGCAAGACCAAGAACGCAACGGCAATTCTCCTTGAAATAAAGCCCCGACTTCTCGCTCTCGTAGAGAATTCCGAAAGGCTGTCGGGAGAGGTGGACGTAGTCCTTTATGAAACCAAGGACAAGGGTCTTACACTCTATCTTGACGACGCAATGGTTGACAAGGTATTCGGCGGAATTATTTCGGCAAAGAATTTTGTAAGCAACACCAAAGAGATAACCGTTGACGGACAGAAGGTGGACATTTCCAACAGAACCTCACTTCGCAACGGCTGTATCGATTGCTTCAAGCTTAAAAATTACAGCCCCGAAAAGCCCGATACCTCATCTGTGCTTCTTGGTGCGTATAACAGCTTTAAGACTCAGTTCTATCGCAACTTTATAGAAGATAACCGATATATGTACCTCGTCAGAGGTCTTGGCACAACTCTTTCTATTACCTTCCTCTCTCTTCTCCTTGGACTTGTAATAGGCTTTGTTGTTGCTATTATCCGTTGTACCTATCAGAAAACGGGTAAGCTTGCCTTCCTCGATACCATAACACGCCTCTACGTTTCCATAATGCGAGGCACTCCCGTTATGATTCAGCTTATGATAATCTATTTCGTAATACTTCTCCCCATCGGTATCGAGAAGTTTACGGCGGCGGTGCTCTGCTTTGGTATAAACTCAGGTGCATACGTTTCCGAAATCGTGAGAGGCGGTATCATGTCCATCGACGACGGACAGCTTGAGGCAGGAAGAAGCCTTGGCTTCAACTACGTTGCTACCATGTGGTACATAATAATCCCTCAGGCTATAAAGGCGGTGCTTCCCGCTCTTGCTAACGAATTTATCGCCCTCCTCAAGGAGACCTCGGTAGCCTTCTATATAGGCGTTGCCGACCTGACACAGGGAGGCTTAAAGATAAGAAGCATCACTTACAGTAACTTCATGCCCCTTATAGCCATTGCAGTAGTATACCTTGTACTCGTACTTGGTCTTTCTTATCTTGTATCTCTTCTCGAAAGGAGGCTTCGCCGCAGTGATAGAAGTTAAAAATCTTATCAAGAATTTCGGTAAGGACAACGAAATTAAGGTCCTGAAAGGAATAGATATAAAAATCGAAAAAGGCGAAAAGGTAGTTGTAATCGGTCCTTCGGGCGGAGGCAAGAGTACATTCCTTCGATGCCTTAATATGCTTGAAGTCCCCACAGAGGGCGAGATATGGTTTGACGGAAAGCGTATAAACCATAAGGGTAAGGAAATAAATAAAGTAAGACAGAAGATGGGAATGGTTTTCCAGCACTTCAACCTTTTTCCTCATAAAACTATAATGGAAAATATTACCATTGCTCCCACAAAGCTTGGACTCATGTCCAAAAAAGACGCCGAGGTCAAGGCTATGGAGCTACTCCATAGAATAGGACTTGCAGACAAGGCGAAGGCTTATCCCTCACAGCTTTCAGGCGGTCAGAAGCAGAGAGTTGCAATTGTGCGTGCACTTGCCATGTCACCCGACGTTCTTCTCTTCGACGAGCCCACCTCAGCCCTTGACCCCGAAATGGTAGGGGAGGTTCTCGAGCTTATGAAGGAGCTTGCCAATGAGGGTATGACCATGGTGGTGGTTACTCACGAGATGGGCTTTGCTAAAGAGGTTGGCTCGAGAGTGCTCTTTATTGACGAGGGCAAGATAGCCGAGGAGGGAACCCCCGAGGAATTCTTCGGTAACCCCAAGAATCCACGACTTCGTGACTTCCTGTCTAAGGTGCTTTTATGAGCTTTTTGTCAAGACTCTTTGAGCCAAAGCCGGGCAGTCGTGCCTATAACCTTAAAATGGCAGAAAAATTCAACAATCTTATCATCGAATCTGTAACCGAGAGAATTGATAACGAAGAGATACTTGTAGGCAAGAGCGGTTCAATTTCCATTAAGGATAAAACCTTTATCGTTTGCTGTGAGGGAAAGGTAGTCTTTCACGGCAACGCCGAGGAAATAAACGTGGCTGAGCTTATGAGCCGAAACGGAATTATTATTTCGGGCTTCGATGAAGAAAAAGGGGAGACGAGAACAGTCGTCGCCCACTTTTCCTATTACAGAAAATTGGAGAATAACTAAGCTATGGAAAATTTAAACCGTGACCTGATAGACTTCATTGACTCATCTCCCACGGCTTATCACACAGTTCACAATGTAAAAATGCGCCTTATAGAGGACGGATATACCGAGCTTCATGACGGAGATAAGTGGACTATCGAGCGCTCGGGTGCCTACTTTGTTACCAAAGGGGACGCCTCTCTCATTGCCTTCAGAGTGCCAGACGAGGGCTTCGACGGCTTTCAGATTGTAGCCTCTCACACCGATAGCCCCGCCTTTAAATTAAAGCCTGACTTTGAGCTTGCGGACTCTGCTTATCTCAGACTTTCTACCGAGAAGTACGGTGGACCGGTACTGTCTTCATGGCTTGATCGACCGCTGGGTATTGCAGGACGTGTTATGGTAAGAGAGGGAAAGAGCATTTGTTCAAGGCTTATTGACCTTGACCGTGACGTTGCGCTGATACCCTCGGTTGCCCCTCACCTGTCGGGTGACGATAAGCTGTCTATGCTCACCGATATGTGTCCTCTTGTGGGAGGACGGGACAGCGTGGGAGCGCTCATGTCTCTTGTTGCCGACAGTGTCGGCGTGGAAAAAGAGGATATCGTTTCCCACGACCTTTATCTTGTTAACCGTGACAAGGGAAGAGTATGGGGCGTTCGAGGTGAGTTTATTTCGGCTCCCCGACTTGATGACCTGCAGTGTGTCTATACCTCTCTTATCGGATTTCTTCTCTCCACCGACGAGGTGAATATGCCTGTTCTCGCACTCTTTAACTCCGAAGAGGTGGGAAGCGCAACGCCCGAGGGGGCAGGCTCCGCCTTTATGTCGGGCGTTCTTAGACGCATAAGCTTTGCACTCGGTGGCGGTGAGGAGGAGTACCTGAGACTCCTTTCAAATTCCTTTATAGTCTCTGCAGATAACGCCCATGCAGTTCACCCCAATCACCCCGAGCTCACCGACGCCCTCAATAAAGCCTCGCTCAATTCAGGGATTGTCTTGAAGTTTAACTCGCAGATGAGATATATCACCGAGGGAGAGGGAAGTGCAGTCTTTACCGAGCTTTGCAGAATGGCAGACGTTCCTTTTGCAAGCTACACTAACCGCTCTGACAAGGCAGGCGGGTCAACGCTGGGTCATATTGCAATATCGAATGTTCCTATCACGGGCGTTGATATGGGATTACCACAGCTTTCAATGCACTCCGCTTTTGAAACGGTGGGAGCAATGGACAGCGAATATGCAGTAAGATTTTTTGAAACCTATTTTTCATCTCACATAAATAAAAAGAAGAATATAATTATAATAGACTGAAACAAAACGGATGTAGAATGTTTTTACATCCGTTTTGTTTACAAATAATCTCTTGACATAATTTTAAAAACTGCATAACATATAAGCATAAGGAGGGGAGAATATTGTCATTAAAAAAAGACGTCTTTATCAAGCATTCAAAACGAGGGCTTAAAGGACTTGTTTTTTCAAGACTTGGCATCATCGTTTTGCTGTTTCTTTTGCAGATAGCTTTTCTCTTTTTCTCCTTCTACGTTTTTGAGGGGTTTCTGCCTGAGATTTGGGGCGGAAGTATTTTACTCGTTGTAATTGCCGTCTTTTATATAATCAACTGTCAGATGAGCTCTACTGCCAAGATAACCTGGCTTGTCCTTATTATGGCGCTTCCCGTCTTTGGGTGCCTTTTGTTTGGTTATACCCGAAGCGAGATAGGGCACCGTGCCCTTCGTGAGAGATATAATTCTCTTGCCCTCCGAAATAAAGAATATATAAAGGGTAGTGACGGTGCAGAACGGCACCTTGAAGAACTGGACAAGGGCATTTACCGTCTGTCAAGCTACCTTTCGTCAAGGGGAACTAACCCTACCTTTGAAAATACCGAGGCTGTTTACCTTCCTTCGGGTGAAGAAAAGCTAAAACATCTCATTTATGAGCTTGAAAAGGCTGAAAACTTTATTTTTCTCGAATACTTTATTATCGCCGAGGGCGAAATGTGGGACAGAGTTCTCGATACCCTTAAAAGAAAGGTAAAAGAGGGAGTAGAGGTTAGAGTCCTTTACGACGGTACCTGCGAGTTCACAAAGCTTCCTCATTCCTACCCCACGGCTTTGCGTAAAATGGGCATCAAATGTAAGATGTTTTCTCCTATAACTCCCTTTTTGTCTACCCACTACAACTACCGAGACCACAGAAAGATACTTGTCATCGACGGTAAGGTTGCCTTCAACGGGGGAATAAATCTTGCCGACGAATATATAAACGTGGGCTCCCGCTTCGGTCATTGGAAGGACTCGGCGGTTATTCTGCGTGGCGAAGCCGTGAAGAGCTTTACTCTGATGTTTCTCCATATGTGGGAGCTTGACGGGAGGGGCGAGGACTACACACCTTTTCTTGACAGCGAGAAGAGGGAAGCGAAGGGATTTGTCATACCCTATTCCGACTGTCCCGTTGACGATGACAAAATAGGGCATCGTGTGTATATGGATATCCTGAACCGTGCCACCTCCCACGTTCATATTATGACGCCTTATCTTATACTCGACCCCGAAATGGAAACGGCGCTTAAATTCGCAGCAGAGCGTGGTGTGGACGTGAGTATCATTCTACCCGGTATTCCCGATAAAAAGCGAGCCTGGTCACTTGCCAAAACCCACTACAAATCACTTCTCCTGTCGGGTGTGAATATTTACGAATATACTCCCGGATTTATCCATTCCAAGGTATTTGTTTCTGACTCACGTGAGGGAGTTGTGGGCACCATAAACCTGGATTACCGAAGCCTTTACCACCACTTTGAATGCGCCACCTATATGGCTTATACTCCTTGCATCGGGGATATGGAAGAGGATTTTGACAAAACGCTTAAAAAGTGTAAAAAAGTAACCCTTGAATCACTCAAAAAAGAAAAGCTTATCGTTAAAATCAGAGGACGGATACTGAAAGTAATAGCACCTCTTATGTAGGCAGTAACATTTTTGTTACTGCCTCTTGTTATTTTTTTGCTATTGTGCTATAATTCCCATTGTATTTTATGGAGGATAACGGCAATATGAAGAAAAGAGCGTTTTTATTAATAATTTTAGCGGGCTTTTTATGGGGCTCGTCGGGACTTTTCGTTAACGCACTGAAGCCCCTTGGACTCAGTTCATTGCAGATGGTTGCCATAAGAGCCACCGTTTCGGCAATTCTTATGGCTCTTTACGTATTTATTTTCGACAGACAGTGCTTTAAGGCAAACTTACGCCAGCTATTCCTATATATGTGTAGTGGTGGATGTATTTTTCTCACGGCAAGCTTTTACTATATTTCAATGCAGGCATCCTCTGTTTCCACCGCTGTGGTACTCATGTATACCGCACCTGTTTTCGTTATGATATACTCAGTGCTCTTCTTCGGCGAGAAATTCACAAGGCTGAAGGGCGTATCCCTCGCTCTTATGATAGTTGGCTGTGCCCTTGTATCGGGTATAGTGGGCGGTCTTAAATTCAATGCCTACGGAATAATCATGGGCTTTTTGTCTGGCATTACGTACAGCGCCTACAACATATTTACAAAGCTTGAAATGAAGCATAAGTGTCACCCTGTTTCAGCAAGCATGTATAGCTTTATTTTCATGGCAGTTTTTGCTCTTCTTCTCTCCAAGCCCTACCGCATCGTTGAGGTGATATCCGAAAAGCCATCCTCGGTGCTCCTTATGATTGCCTGTGGCGTTTGTACCTGCGTGCTTCCTTACTTCCTTTACACCCTGTCCCTCAAGGCACTCGACGTTGGAACAGCGTCTGCCCTCGGCATTATAGAGCCGTTGTCCGCAACAGTTTTCAGTGTAATATTTTTGAAAGAAATTCTTGGACTTGACTCAATTATCGGCATCGTTATGATTGTTGGTGCTGTCTTTATACTCAGTAAAGCAGAAGAATAATTATGAAGAATACTCCCTCTTTTTTGTAAAATGTTCCCCGATTTATAATAAGAATTTACAAATTGTGGCGAATGTGATAAAATAAACAAAAAGGGGGTTTTTTTATGAAATGCTACCGTGAAAATTTAGTGGGAGTTTTTGGAGACCCTGTTGACGAAAATCCTACGGGTGCAATACTTCAGGCGGGCTTTGACGCAATGAAGCTCAATTACAGATTTATAACCGTCAAGGTAAGTGACGGATGCCTTGAGGACGCTATACGTGGAATGAGAGCTATGAACTTTTCGGGTATCGGTATAACTATGCCACACAAGCAGACAGTCCTCAAATATCTTGACGAGGTTTCTCCCGATGCCGCCATTATGGGTGCGGTAAACACAGTGTATTGGAAAAAAGGTAAGCTCTACGGCGAAAACGTTGACGGAAAGGGCTTTATGATGAGCCTTAAAGAGAAGAACTTTGACGTTGCAGGCAAAAAGGCGGTAGTGCTGGGGGCGGGCGGTGCCTCACGTGCCATATCCGTCGAGCTGGCTCTTGCAGGAGTCAGAGCTATCACAATAGTTAATATCGAAGAAAAACAGGGAATGTCCCTTGTTGACGCTATAAACACCAGCACCTCAGCCAAAGCGGATTTCGTTTTGTGGAACGGCAGTTATGCGCTTCCCGATGACACAGAAATTCTCGTTAACGCCACTTCCGTTGGTTTCTCCAACGAAAAGGATATGCCGAATATCGACTACGACACCTTAAAAGACACCATGACCGTCTGTGACGTAATACCCAACAGAGTCACAACACGCTTCCTTGAAAGCGCAAAGGAAAAAGGATGTCTTACCTTTAACGGACTTGGAATGCTTGTAAATCAGGCGACCCTTTGCTTTAAGCTTTGGACAGGGGAGAACGCACCAAAGGACGTTATGGAAAAAGCCTTAAAGAAGGAATTCGGTATAGAAGAATGATTAAAAACGAAAAAGACATTGTGTTGAACTTTGAGTATAATGAAAAGGGAATAAAGAAAATGTCCCTTTCCGACCTTCGGGATTTTGAGGGAATAAATCCTAAGATAGAAATGTATTCCCACGTAAAGCTCAATGCGGGAGAAAAAGTAAATTTCCATATGCATATAGGAGAGTGTGAAATTTACTATATTCTGAAAGGTAAAGCATTGTATGACGATAACGGAGAAAAAAGTCCTATCGAAAAAGGAGCGGTAACCTTCACTCCCTCGGGCTCGGGTCACGGAATAGAGAACGTGGGAGACGACGTTTTAGAGTTTATGGCATTAGTGATAAAGGATTAAAAGGCAGGTTTTCCTGCCTTTTGTTTTTATACCGTTGTTTATGATATCATAAACCGTTCATCTTTGTATATTTTTATCGTCAGATGTTGAAAAATTCATAGATTTGTGGTAACATATACAATAAGTATAGTTTTGTCTCGGGAGGTCAGGTCAATGGAAGAAAAAACAAGGAAAATAACGGGCTGGAAAATAATAAAATGGACCTTTATGGGTATAAGCCTTTTGGTTTATCTTCTTGTGTTCACAAGAATTTTCGTTGCATGTGATGCAGACGTCAGCGACGATATAATTCTTACCTCCGAGGAGAAGAAGGCCTTTGACAACTATGACGAGGATTACCCGCTGTTCAACTATCAGCCTACCTCTTGGACAAGCGAGGACGGCTCTATACAGATAAAAAACATCTACTACGTTGAGCCTATTTCCGAATTACAGCTTACGGTACGCTATCGCATCAGCTACTACGACAAGACGAGCACCACACCCTTCTACTTTCAGATAAGAACGGTGGACTCAGATGAAAACGAGAGAGTATACTCCGACCTTGAAAGTCACACCGAGTCAAGATTTGACTATAAATATATCCGCCTTTGCGTTGATGATATCCTTATCGACGACGGCGAAAAGGTTACGAACAGAGTACAGAGAATAGATGAAGAGGGAAATATTACCTACGAAACGAAGAGCGAAATAGTGGGTGGTAATAAGGTCTACCTCGACATATATGACAGCGAAACAGACGAGCTCCTTTACTCCTTCGTTGTGGCAGGACGCCCCTTGAACGGAGTAAGAACGAGAAGAGCTAAGTGCGACACAAGAGTGATAGATTAATAAAAAGGAGGCGGTACAATGTATATAGCAGAGGTAAGACTTCTTTCTGCCCTGGCACAGTTTGACCGCCCTTACAGTTATCTTTCGGATACACCCCTCACTTCGGGAACTGTTGTAGCAATACCCTTCGGCAACTCTAACAGAAATCAGTACGGAATTGTCACGTCCTGCTATGAAGGAACGGAGGACGGATTGAAAAAGATACTCTTCACTCTCCCCGAGCTTTACAGCCTTACACCTATTCAGCTTGGTTGTGCAGAGTTTATCGCAGAACAGTTTTTCTGCACCTTCGGCGATGCCGCACGTCTCATGCTCCCCACGGGGCTGGATATCGACACCGTTGAATATCTTGTCAAAGGAGAAAGCTTCGATGCTCTTGATAATGCCGAACTGAAAAGCATTATAGAAAAAGAGGGCAGAATATATATAAAAAACGCCGACGAAAAAAAGGAATATCGCAAATATATGCGCTCGGGTCAGCTCAAGAGCGTGACCGAGGCAGTGTGCCACGTAAACGAGAAGAAGGAACGCTATCTGAAATACGTTCCTCTCACCCCCGATGAAATTGAGGAAAAGCTCAAGGGCTCAAAGCAAAAGGAAAAATACAAGACGGTGCTTGAACACCTGAGAGGTGCTGACGAGGTATCCTGGAAGAGCCTTGAAGAAACCTACTCTCTCACCTCCGCCTCACTTTCTTTCTTTGAGAAGAGAGAACTTGCAAAGGTCACGTGGCATTCGGTTGAAAGAGCACTTTATAAAATTCCCGACAGCGTTTCGCCTATCAATATAACACTTTCCCCTGAGCAACAAAAGGCTTACAATTCCCTCGAAGAGAGCCTTACCTCGGGCAAGGCGTCGGCAGCTCTACTTTACGGCGTTACGGGAAGCGGAAAGACCTCGGTAATTCTAACCCTTATTGATAAAGCCCTGACACTTGGAAAGGGCGTTATAATGCTCGTTCCCGAAATAGCGCTCACCTCACAGAGCGCCGAGGTGCTCTTTTCAAGATATGGAAAAAGAGTTGCTATCATTCACTCGGGAATGTCCAAGGGGGAGAGACATGATAGCTGGGAGGCTATCAAATCGGGCAAGAAGGATATAGTGCTGGGCACCCGCTCGGCAATATTCGCCCCCATAAAAAATCTCGGACTTCTCATTATTGACGAGGAGCAGGACGACAGCTTTAAGTCGGATACCACCCCTCGCTACCACGCAAGAGAGGTAGCACGCTTTATTTGTGCAAAATCCTCGGCACTCATGCTCCTTTCCTCGGCAACTCCCGAGGTAACAAGCTTTTACAATGCAGTGTCGGGTAAATATAAGCTCATCACCTTAAAGGAGCGTTACGGCAACGCAACTCTTCCCGACGTGGTTGTGTCCGACCTTATGGTGGACAGTACCACCTCTCCCGACCGCCTTATCGGAAGTGAGCTTGAAGAGGCTTTGAGAGATACCCTTGAAAAAGGGGAGCAGGCAGTGCTTTTCGTCAACCGGCGTGGACTGAGAAAGCTCCTTACCTGCCGTGACTGCCGTACCCCTGTCACCTGTCCTAACTGCAGTGTGTCAATGACCCTCCACAAAAAAGGAGAGGGCTATAAGCTTATGTGTCACTATTGCGGATATTCCATGGACCCACCCCTCAACTGTCCTACCTGCTCGTCGAAGCATATGCAGTATAGGGGCTATGGAACCCAAAAGCTTGAAGAAGAGCTGAAGAAGCTCTTCCCAAAGGCGAAGGTCCTGAGACTCGATGCCGATACAACACGCAAAAAGCTGTCGCACGATTCAATTATCACCGACTTTGAGAGTCACAAGGCAGACATTCTTATCGGTACCCAGATGGTGGCTAAGGGACACAATTTCCCCGACGTAACGCTGGTGGGCGTCATTATGGCTGACCTCTCTCTCTTTTCGTCGGATTACAGAGCTAATGAGCATACCTTCTCCCTTATGACGCAGGTGGTGGGAAGAGCGGGACGCTCGAAGAAAAAGGGACGTGCCCTCATTCAGACCATGAACCCCTACAACGAAATAATCAGTCTTTGCACAACTCAGGACTATAACTCCTTCTTTGAAGGGGAGATAGCACTCAGACGTGCGCTTGTGTTTCCTCCCTTTTGCTCCGTCGGAGCCTTCTATCTCACAAGCGACAGCGAATACGCCTTGAACAGTGCCTCTGACAGCCTTGAAAAATTTATGACAAAAAGTCTTGGAGAGGATTTTTGCGACGTTAAGATAATTGCTTACGGTCCATTTGAGGCGATACCCTATAAATTAAAAAATACTTACAGAAAAAAACTTGTTGTGAAGTTTAAAAATAATGCACGCACCCGACAGCTTTTCCGTGAAGTACTGTCCGAGCTTAATAAAAAAGAGGGTGTCAGATGTTATTTTGACGTTTCACCTACACTTGTTTGAAAGGAATAAAAATGGCTATACTTAATATTGTTAAAACAGGGGATGATATCTTAAAGAAGAAGTCACGCCCCGTTGAAAAAATTGACGAGCGAATATTCACTCTCCTTGATGATATGAAGGATACTCTCAAGGAAGCCAACGGCGCAGGACTTGCCGCCGTACAGGTAGGAATTTTAAAAAGAGTGGTTATAATAGATGACGGAAGCGGACCCGTTGAGCTTATCAACCCTGAGATTATAAAGACCGAGGGCGAGCGAGAGGTCTACGAGGGCTGTCTTTCCTTTCCCGACGTGTGGGTAGTGAAGAAGAGACCCTTGAAGGTTTGGGGCAAGGCTCTTGACAGAGAGGGCAATGAGATAACCTTCGACGGCGTTGAAGGACTCTTTGCACAGGCATTCTGCCATGAGACCGACCATCTTGACGGCACACTTCTTCCTGACAAGATAGTCAGATACGCCGACCCCGAAGAATTTGAAGACAGTCCCCGCCGTAAAAGGAGAAGATAAATGAAGATAATGTATATGGGCACACCTCTTTTTGCTGCCCGTGTCCTTGAAATAATAGCCGAAGAGCTTCCCGACAGCACCATTGACGTTGTAACGAAGGTAGATACTCCCAAGGGCAGAGCGTATAAGCTCACTCCGTCCGAAACCAAGGTAAAGGCTTTGGAGCTGGGACTTAACGTCTATCAGCCCGAAAGCTTAAAGGAAGAGAGCTTCCGTGAAGCTCTTGAAGCCTCGTCACCCGATATAATCATCGTTGCCGCCTACGGAAAGATACTTCCCGAGTACGTGCTGAATTTTCCGAAGTACGGCTGTATAAACGTTCACGGCTCTCTTCTACCCGAGTACCGAGGCGCCGCTCCCGTCAACCGTGCTATCATGGATGGCAAGACTGAGACGGGCGTTACCATAATGTATATGGAAAAGGGTCTTGACACAGGTGATATGCTGCTCAAGGAAAAGGTGGAAATAGATAATAACACCACTGCCACACAGCTTTTCGCCACCCTTGCAGAGGTGGGTGGAAGACTTGTGGTGAAGGCTGTCGAAGGTCTTCTTAAAGGTGAGCTTACCCCCGAAAAGCAGGATGACACAAAATCCACCTATGCTGAAAAAATCACTTCTGCCGACCAAATGATAGACTGGAACGCTTCAGCCTTTGAGATAGTGAGAAGGATACACGGACTCTCAGATGAGCCGTCAGCCATTACTCACACCCCCGACGGAAAAATTCTTAAAATTTTCCGTGCCTCTCTTTCCGACGAGGAATTCGAGGGGGAATGCGGTGAAGTGGTAGTAGCCAAAAAGAAAATACAAGTAAAAGCAGGGAAAGGCTCCGTCCTCCTCCTTGAGCTTCAAGGGGAGGGCTCCAAGCGTATGACGGATAAGGACTTTTTGAACGGACGCCGTATAGCCCTTCACGATAAATTGAATTAAGGAGAAAACTATGCCGTTTTTTTATAGCTTAGATATATGGATCGTGCCTGTCATCATAGCCGCTCTCTGGTCTATGTGGGCAAGCGCAAAGGTAAACTCCACCTTCAAGCAGTTTTCAAAGATGTCAAACTCACGTGGTATGACAGGTGCCGAATGTGCTATGGCGGTGCTGAGAGCAGGTGGAGTGAACGACGTGAGAGTGGAGAGGGTTAGCGGTAACCTTACCGACCACTTTGACCCGAAGGCGAAGGTCATAAGACTTTCCGACTCGGTTTATTCCTCCACGTCGGTAGCCGCTCTCGGCGTTGCCGCTCACGAGGCGGGACACGCAGTTCAGCATAACGTGGATTATTTTCCTATGAAGATAAGAAGTGCCATAATCCCCGCAACACAGATAGGGTCGAATCTTGCTCTT
Source organism: Eubacteriales bacterium (assembly GCA_045595105.1). Classification (GTDB taxonomy): domain Bacteria; phylum Bacillota; class Clostridia; order Oscillospirales; family SIG627; genus RGIG6353. The sequence goes on from JAZNZV010000121.1 coordinate 19,070, forward strand.
CCCTTGGTGCTTTTGGGACTTTTGTTCTCTTTTCCTACCCTCGCATATCTCGGCGTTGCGTTCTTTGGGCTTTCGTCACTTTTTCAGCTTGTGACACTCCCCGTTGAATTCAATGCATCAAACAGAGCACTTGACGCTCTTCGTGACGGTAATATACTTGTAGGTAACGAAATAAACAGCGCAAAGAAGGTACTTTCTGCCGCCGCTATGACCTACGTTGCCGCTCTTGCGGTCTCTCTTGCAAACCTACTTCGTCTCTTTATGATGGTAAACCGAAACTCAAGGAGATAACGACAGGTGAACAACGTAAGAAAACTCGCTTTTGACAGCCTTAAAAGGTGCGAAAAGGACGGAAAATACTCTAACCTTGAGGTATCCTCACTCATTGTCAGAAGCGACCTTGACCCCCGTGACAAAGGGCTTTTCACTGCCCTTGTCTACGGAGTAATAGAAAAAAGAATTACCCTCGATGCACTTATCTCGGCTTTCTCCGAAAAGCCACTTCACAAGCTTGACCGAGACGTGGTGATAGCGCTGAGACTGGCTATTTATCAGCTGAAATTTATGGATAGAATACCCCCTCACGCCGCTATAAACGAGTCGGTAGAGCTTGTAAAAGCTACCCCTCACAGAGCATCGGCATCTTTTGTCAACGCAGTGCTACGCACAGCGCTGAAGAATAAAGACCGCTTTGACGAAATACTGAGTGAGTGTGGTAAGAGCGCACTTTATTCTATCCCGGATTGGATAATAGAGCTTTGGGCAAAGGGGTACGGGGAAGAGGAGAGCGAGAGACTCCTCACGGGCTTTTCTTCAAATCCGCCTGTAACTCTCAGAGTCAACACCTTAAAAACAAGTGTAGATGAGCTGACAAAAAAGCTTTCGGGCAAGGTTAAACCTCACCCAAAAGCCCAAGATATACTCATTCTTCAAGGTGGAAGCGTTGAGGAGCTTGAGGGCTTCTCGGACGGGCTCTTCTTCGTACAAGGAACAAGCTCCTATACCGCTGTTAAGACGTTGTCACCAAAGGCAGGCGAACGAGTTGTGGACGTGTGTGCCTGCCCTGGTGGAAAGAGCTTTTCCGCCGCAATAGAGATGGGAAACGTGGGAGAGCTCTTCTCCTTCGACCTTCATAAAAATAAGCTTTCTCTCATTGATAAGGGAGCGAAAAGGCTGGGCATTGACATAATAAGGAGCGACGAGAATAACGCCAACACCCCGAAGGAAGAGCTCCTTGGCACAGCCGATAAGGTTATATGCGATGTTCCTTGCTCGGGTCTTGGCATTATTGCTAAAAAGCCCGACATAAAATACAAGGACAAAAAGGAAATAGAAAGACTTCCCGAAATTCAGCTATCTATCTTAAAGAATTCTTCAAGGTATCTGAAAAGCGGGGGCAGACTTCTTTATTCCACCTGCACCCTTAACCCCGATGAAAACGAAAGGGTAACAGATGCATTTTTAAAGGAAAACCCAAATTTTAAACGTGCGGGAAAGCCTGTCACGATTTTTCCCGATAACGGCTTTGAAGACGGATTTTTCTACGATATTATTGTGAAGGAATAATTATGGCAAAAATCGATATAAAAAGCATGACAAAGAAAGAAATAGAGGCGGATATAGTAGCCCTCGGATTGCCGAAATTCCGTGCATCTCAGATACATAAAGCGCTTTTTTCAAGGCTCATAACCGATTTTCACGAGATGACAGATATATCAAAGACCTTGGCGGATACTCTCTCTGAGCGCTATGAAATCTGTGCTCCCAAAATCGTGTCAAAGCTTGTCTCTAAAATCGACGGCACCGAAAAATATCTTCTCGCCTTATCCGACGGAAATATAATAGAGACAGTTCTCATGCGCTATGAGCATGGAAACAGCGTCTGCGTTTCTACACAGGTGGGCTGTAAGATGGGCTGTGCCTTTTGTGCCTCCACTAAAAACGGCTTTGTAAGAGGACTTAACCCTTCTGAGATACTTGCTGAAATTGAGACAGTCACCCGTGAGCATAAGGAGGACAAGGAGCCCTTCCGTGTGTCCAATATCGTGCTTATGGGAATAGGTGAGCCCCTTGATAACTACGACAACGTTGTGAAGTTTTTGCACCTCGTTAACGACGAGGGGGGACTTGGGATAGGGTACAGACATATTTCGCTGTCTACCTGCGGACTTGTGCCCGGAATTTTAAGGCTGGCGAGAGAAGAGCTGCCCATAACGCTTTCCATATCCCTTCACGCTCCAAACGATAAGATAAGAGACTCAATGATGCCTGTAAACCATAAATATAATATAGATGAGCTTCTGTCAGCATGCCGTGAATATCAGAAGATATGTGGCAGAAGAATAAGCTTTGAATACGCTCTTATCTCGGGTGTCAACGACTCACCCGACCACGCACGTGAGCTTGCGGGAAGGCTGAAGGGTATCATGTGCCACGTAAATCTCATCCCCGTAAATGCAATTCGTGAGAAAAATTTTAAAAAATCGACAAAAAACGATATAATTCTCTTTACAAACACACTAAAAAATTGTAAAATAAATGCGACGGTACGCAGAAAGCTGGGGTCGGATATCGACGCCGCCTGCGGACAGCTGAGAAACGACCATATCAATAAGTAGAAAAGGAGGTTTGGGTCATGCAGGTTTTTGGTACAAGTGACGTAGGAAAAAAGAGAAGCCTCAACGAGGATAATTTCTCGGTATATACTCTTGACGGTATCGTTGTTGCCCTTGTTTGCGACGGTATGGGCGGTGCCAAGGCTGGCGAGGTTGCGAGCAGAATTGCGTGTAAGCGCTTCTCTGAGAGCATATGCCCCAAGCTCCGTGAAATAAAGGACAGTGTATCCCACCGTGCCGAGCTTATCGTATCGGTAAACCGTGCTATATACGAAGCCACTCATAATTCCAACACCGAGGTCTTTTCAAAGTCGTCAAGCGACAAGAGTCTTTCGGGCATGGGAACTACTATGTCGGGTTGCGTAATTATTGACGATATACTCTGGACCTTTAATATAGGAGATAGCAGAGTTTATCATATAACCGACGACGGAGCAGAACAGCTTACCGTTGACCACTCCCTCGTTCAAGCGCTTGTTGACTCGGGCAAGATCACCGAGGAGGAAGCGCAAAATCACCCCAATAAAAACGTTATTTTAAGAGCCCTTGGTATTGCGAAGGACGTTGAGTGCGACGTGTGTCACATGGACTTATCAAGTGGCTATTACCTCATTTGCAGTGACGGCTTGTCCAACTATTTTGACAAGGATACCTTTATAAAGATAGTAACCTCGGGAAAACCTATTTCCGAGAAGGTTGAGCGCCTTGTTTCCTTTGCAAACGCAGAGGGTGGCGCAGATAATATAACGGTGGTTTTAATCGATACCGAAAAGTAAATTCCGGAGGAAGAAATGAGTAAAAACGATAAATTCGATGCCCTTATCGGTCAGCTTATCGACGACAGATATAAAGTGCTGTCGGTGGTGGGTATCGGTGGAATGTCGGTGGTATTCAAGGCAGAGGATACCAAGGACGGCAGTATTGTGGCAATAAAGGTACTCAACGAGCTAAGTGATGCCGACAGCCATGCGGTGAAGCGCTTTATCAACGAGTCACGTGCTATATCTATGCTCTCCCACGAGAATATCGTAAAGGTCTTCGATATGTCTCTTGAGGGGGACCTTAAATATATCGTAATGGAGCTTGCCGACGGTATAACCCTTAAAGAGTATATGGCAAAAAAGGGCAATAAGCTTTCCTTTGAAGAGACTCTTAATTTTACCGAGCAGATACTCCTTGCCCTTGAGCACGCTCACGAAAAGGGTGTCATTCACCGAGATATCAAGCCTCACAACATGATAGTGCTTCCCGACGGAAAATTAAAGGTCACCGACTTCGGCATTGCCAAAGCCCCCGGCGGAGACACTATTTCTATGACCGATAAAGCCCTCGGAACTGTTTATTATATCAGCCCCGAGCAGGCAAGCGGTAAGGAAACGGGAACCTACTCCGATATTTATTCGGTGGGTATTATGCTCTATGAAATGGCTACGGGCAAGCTTCCCTTTGATGCTGATACACCCGTATCGGTTGCCATGAAGCAGATAAGCGACGAGCCTCAGAAGCCCTCCGAGGTTGCCCCCGAGCTTCCACGAGGCATCGAGCAGATTATCTTGAAGGCTATGGCTAAAACTCCCGAGACGAGATTTAAATCGGCACGCTCAATGCTCAGAGCGCTGAGAATACTCAAAGAAAATCCAATGGTGGTTTTCGAGGTTAAGGAAAACCCCGATAAAAAGGCAGGTAATACAGTGCCCCAGAACAAGAAAAAGAGTGTAAGAAGACCCCAGAGAAAGCCTCAGGCGAAGGTAACCTTCTTCCCCATAATTCTCGGAATTATTATGGCGTTTTTTACAGTTCTCTTCGTTTCGGGCGTGGTTGTAGGAGTCGGACTCTTTAAGGCAGGAACAGAAGGACAGGACGACGTAATATACGCTACCGTGCCCTCTCTTGTAGGTGAGGTCTATGACGAGAGCATGATAGAGAAGTATCGTGACGAGCACTTCAATATTGAGGTAATCTTTGCCGAAACTCTCAACGACTCTTACGGCTACGGCGAGATATATGCGACCAAGCCTTCGGCAGGCGAGGTAAAGAAGATTAAGAATTCCACAGGCACAACTAATCTTATTTTGTACGTCAACCCTCTTGAGGGAAGTGCACTTTTTGCAGATTATACAATCATGACCGAGGCGGCGGCAAAGATAGCTCTCAGACGCCACGGCTTTGATAACGTGGAGGTAGTTACCACCTCTCACGATACAGTGCTTGCAGGCTACGTTTACGATACCTATCCCAAGGCAGGACAGATGGTATCCAAGACCGAGGAAATTACCCTCTACGTCAGCTCGGGCAAGAAGCTCAAAAACGTTATATCCATGCCCGACCTTGTTGGAGAAACCAAGGGACAGGCTATGATAGACTTAAAGGACTTTGAGGTTGAGTATATCACCGTCTCCAATTCCTCAAGCGTAGGAACCATAGTATGGCAGAGCGTTGCTCCCTTTACAGTGGTTTCTCCCGAATTTTCCGATAAGATAATTCTTTACGTCAGCAACGGAAACGGAGAGACGGGACTCGATACCGATAACCTCTACCTTACCATGCCAAGCCTCGTGGGTAAGAGCATTATAAAGGCAGAGTCCGAGATGAGAAAGTTTACCTCCAACGGCATCAAGGTTGTATATAAGGAAGCCGAAGAGGA
>JAZNZV010000122.1:0-4553 GCA_045595105.1 Eubacteriales bacterium
CCTTGGGATTTTCGATACCGAGGATAAGCATATGCTCAGCCATCCAGCCTTCCTTCCATCCCTGATATGAAGCAATTCTGAGTGCAAAGCACTTCTTACCGAGAAGAACGTTTCCGCCGTAACCGGAGTTAACGGAAATAATAGTGTTATCTTCGGGGAACTGACAGATGTATCTGTTTTCGGGGTCGATGTCGCACCTGCTGTGGAAGCATCTTACCCAGTCGTTGCTGTCACCGAGAACGTCAAATACCTCGGGGCTTACTCTTGTCATAATAAGCATGTTGAGAACTACGTATATAGAGTCAGTAAGTTCCACACCTATTTTTGCAAGAGGTGAACCGATAGGTCCCATGGAGAAAGGTATAACGTACATAGTTTTACCCTTGTAGCTTCCACGAGCGATGTCGTAAAGCTTCTTATACATTTCCTTGGGGTCACACCAGTTGTTGGTAGGACCTGCAGACGCTTCTTTTCTTGGACAAATAAATGTTCTTGCTTCAACTCTGGCAACATCATTTTCTTTTGTTCTGTGAAGATAACATCCGGGGAGCTTCTCTTCATTGAGCTTCATCATTTCGCCTGTTGCCACTGCTTCGTTGCGAAGCTCGTCTCTCTGAGCGTCACTGCCGTCTACCCAAACAACCTTATCGGGTTCAACAAGTGCCTTAATCTCATCGATCCAATTAAGTACTGACTTATTTGTTGTCATAACGCTTACCATCTTTCTATTAATTTTGTTTAAAGTTTTCTTCATAACTTTATCCATGTTATATTATAACACAAAAAATCTATTTTTCAATAGAATTTGTAAATATTGTCATTTTTTTAACAATTTGTACTCTTTGAAGAGCGTTTTTGATATAATTTGTTAAAAAAGTAGGGCCATACGCATCCTGCAAACATTACGAGAACAAAATATCTTATTCCGTCAGCCATGGTTTGATTAAGAGTAAAAATAAGAAACAGCTTTTTCAACAGTGTTCTCAAAAGGATAACAATACCAGCTCCTATCAAAAGCTTAAAAAGCTGAAAACCCATCTTCCCTTTTGTGGTATATCTGATATACTTTTCATCAATCAGCCAGGACAAGATAAAAGCAAGGCTTGCACCGAAAAACTTCGAGCTGAATTCGAGAGCGAAATATTCGTTTTCATTTGCGAGTGATACGTCAACGGTCAATAAAGTATATATCAAAAGCAGTAGTGACAACGTTATAGTTATTATTCTGTAACAGTTAGTATTTACGCCTTTATCAAAGGATTTACAGGTAATCACAACAACCAGACCGCCAAAAAGCAGTGAAAAGACCACGTCGCTGAAATAATGTACTCCAAGGTACAATCTCGATATACCTACAAGTAAGGTTAAAACAGTTAAAGAAATGCTTAAAAGTCTCTTTTTTCTATAAAAATAAGCAAGCGTTCCGTAGGTGGTGGAAGCAATCTGTGTGTGACCGCTTGGGAAAGAGTATCCGCTTGCATTTTCTATTGCGGAAGGTACCGGAGAAAGCTCGTCAAAGGCCACCCACGGTCTTTCAACGGCGCAAGTATATTTTAAAAATTGATTTACAGTCTGCCCTACAATTCCGCAAAACAGCAAAGAATAACCGTATCTTTTGTTTACGCACCAAAGTATTGCAAGAGAGAGGATGAGAAAAGCATACTCTTCCCCAAAGTGGGTTATAAAAGAAAACAGATTTGTCAAAAAAGGAGTTCTGAGTTTTTCAAAAAAAATCAAAATTTCCATATAGCGTCTCCTAAAAATACAGAGGGGCAAAAAGCCCCTCTTAAATTATTTCTTCAGCGATATTGCCTCTTTTGCCTTCTTAGCAATAGATTCAGCATCAATTTCAAAGGTATGAATCAGGTCGTTTGCCTTACCCGATATACCATAGGTATCCTTAATACCTATTTTAAGAACGGGAACGGGGTTTGCACATTCGCACACCACGTCGCAAACGGCACTTCCGAGACCGCCGATTATACTGTGCTCCTCGGCAGTTACTATGGCACCTGTTTTTGCGGCACTTTCAATAATAATATCTCTATCAATGGGCTTAATAGTATGTATATTAACAATTCTTGCGCTTATGCCATCCTTCGCAAGAAGCTTTTCTGCTTCAATTGCCTCGTTAACCATAAGACCTGTTGCGATAATCGTTACATCGCTACCGTCCTTTAAAAGCTGACCCTTTCCTATTTCAAATTCATAGGTATCCTGATCGTTGATTACGGGAACTGCAAGTCTGCCAAATCTGAGGTAAACGGGTCCGTTGTGCTTTATAGCTGCGAGCACTGCCGCTCTTGCCTCTACTGCGTCGGCAGGATTGAGAATTACCATTCCGGGTATTGTTCTCATAAGTGCAATATCTTCATTGCATTGGTGGGTTGCTCCGTCCTCACCAACTGTAATGCCTGCGTGTGTTGCGCCAATCTTAACGTTGAGGTGGGGATAACCGATGGCGTTTCTTATCTGCTCAAAGGCTCTTCCTGCAGCAAACATAGCGAAGCTGCTTGCGAAGGGTATCTTACCGGTAGATGCCACGCCTGCGGCAACTACCATCATATTACCTTCCGCTATTCCGCAATCGAAAAATCTTTCGGGGAATTTCTTTTTGAAAACTCCTGTTTTTGTAGAAGCAGCAAGGTCTGCATCAAAAACAAGTATATCATAATCTCCGCCAAATTCAGCAAGAGCATTTCCGTATGCTTCTCTTGTAGCGATTTTAGAACCAATTTCGTATTTCATTTAAGCGTCCTCCCTAAATCACATTGCGTCGGTAATTTCTTTTACCGCAAGTTCATACTGTTCCTTATTGGGGGCTGAGCCATGCCACTCGGCACGGTTCTCCATGAACGAAACGCCCTTTCCTTTAACAGTATTACATATAATAACCGTAGGCTGTCCCTTATGTGACAGGGCTTTTGTTACCGCTTCATCTATCTCGTCGAAGTCATGACCGTTTATGACAAGTGCATTCCAACCGAAGGCTCTGAACTTTTCGTCGATAGGTGTAGGGTTCATTACCTCTGTTATTTTTCCGTCTATCTGAAGTCCGTTGAAGTCCACAAATGCAGTAAGGTTATCAAGCTTATAGTGACCTGCAAACATTGCCGCCTCCCAAACCTGTCCTTCTTCAATTTCGCCGTCGCCGAGAGCAGTGTATACTCTGTAATTGTCACCCGAAGCTTTTGCCGAAAGTGCCATACCGCAGGCAGCAGAAATGCCAAGTCCCAAGGAGCCTGTGGAAATGTCAACACCCGGAACCTTCTTCATATCGGGGTGACCTTGAAGAATACTTCCCTCTTTTCTGAAAGTAGAAAGTAAATCAGTTGAGAAAAAGCCTCTGAGCGCAAGCGCAGAATAAAGAGCGGGGGCTGTGTGTCCCTTTGAGAGAACAAATCTGTCTCTGTCTTTTTTATTAGGATCAGCAGGGTCGATATTCATTTTTTCAAAGTACAAATATGTAATAATATCCGCAATTGAAAGCGAGCCACCCGGATGACCCGAATTTGCACTGTAAACACATTCCAATGCACCAAGTCTTATTTTCGATGCAATTGTGCGTAATTCTTCTTTTCTTGTCTGATTCATTTTTACCTCCAAAGTTTTATGCAATTATTTTAATTCTAATTTTTTTATGACGCCTGTAAAGTAATCGGGCAATTCGCTTTCAAAATAAAGCCGTTCACCCGTTCTCGGATGTGTAAAGCCGATTGCCTTTGCGTGAAGGCATTGACCCGAGAGCCCGAAGGTTTCAAGCTTTGAAGGGGCATACACGTCGTCTCCCACCACAGGATGACCTATCGCCTTCATATGCACTCTTATCTGATGAGTACGCCCTGTTTTCAGCTTTAATCTCAGGTGAGAAAACGATTTATATGACTCAATTACCTCGTAATGAGTGAAAGCCTTTCTCACTCCCGCATCACTGCAATTCGATGGATATGCCTCCATCTTTTTTCTATCTGTTTTACTTCTTCCTATCGAATAGTCAACGTCTCCCTCTAACAGATGAGGTGTACCGTGAACCACCGCTTCGTAAAATCTGTCCAGCGAATGCTCTTTAATCTGTTCTGACAGAGAAAAATGAGCCAAATCGTTTTTAGCAACAAGCAACAGCCCGCTTGTGTTTTTATCAATTCTGTGCACAATTCCCGAGCGAAGCGCTCCGTTTATACCCGACAAATCCGATATATGATAAAGCAGAGCGTTGACAAGAGTACCGCTATAATGCCCGGGAGCAGGATGAACGACCATTCCTTGCTCTTTATTAACAACAAGCAAATCGCTGTCCTCATACACGATGTTTAAGGGAATGTTTTCCTTTACTACGTCTATCTCCACAGGGGTAGGCATTGCTACCTCGACAACGTCGCCCAATGCAACGGAATAGTTCTTTTTTCTCTGAACTCCGTTAACCATGACGAGGCCGTCGCCGATAAGTATTGCACTTCTTGACCGTGTGAGTGTAAAAGCGTTGCTGACAAAAACGTCAAGCCGCTCGTAAGTCGGAGGCCAAGCGGTCTTAGGAAGACAATCTCACCAGTCAA
>JAZNZV010000123.1:0-6737 GCA_045595105.1 Eubacteriales bacterium
CCGGGGTCATCGGCAACGCAAAGAACGAGACCGCCGTTGACACCTGTATAGCTTACTGTAAAGACGGGGTCAGCCATAACGTTAAGACCTACGTGCTTCATACAGCTCATAGCTCTTGCTCCGCCGATAGATGCTCCGATAGCAACCTCAGCGGCTACCTTTTCGTTGGGAGCCCACTCTGCGTAAATCTCTTCAAACTTTACTATTTCTTCGGTTATTTCGGTACTTGGAGTTCCGGGATAAGAAGATACGACGTTGACACCTGCTTCATAAGCACCACGGGCAACTGCCGCATTTCCAAGCAGTAGCTTCTTCATTTTTGTTTCTCCTTTTAGAGTTCTTTATACGAATATTATGACACTTCAAAAAGCCTGTGTCAAGTCTTATTTTATCTCATTTTGCTGAGCAACAACGCCCTCAGCTCCATACATTCGACGAAGCTTGGGCTTTTCTATCTTTCCTGTGGGGTTACGGGGTACGTCGGAAAAGATGATCTTGTGAGGTCTCTTGTAGCGAGGCAGGTCGAGACAGAACTCCTCGATCTCCTCCTCGGTCAGCTCCATGCCCTCTTTTGCCTGAATGATAGCCGCCGCAATCTCACCAAGTCTTGGGTCGGGAAGTCCGATAACTGCAACGTCGTTTATCTTATCGTGACGTCTGAGGAAGTCCTCTATCTGAACGGGGTAAAGGTTTTCGCCACCCGAAATAATAACGTCCTTCTTACGGTCAACAAGCCAGATAAAGCCGTCCTCGTCCTCCTCTGCCATGTCTCCTGTGTAAAGCCAACCGTCGGAAAGCACCTCTGACGTTGCCTTTTCGTCCTTATAGTAAGCGGTCATAACGCCGGGGCCCTTAACTGCAAGCTCACCAACGTCGCCCTTTTTGACCTCGTTTCTGTTTTCGTCAACTATTTTAGTCTGCCAGCCGTAGCCTGCTTTACCTATGGCGCCCACCTTATGCTCGTTTTCGACGCCAAGGTGAACACAGCCTGGTCCGATGGACTCGGAAAGTCCGTAGTTTGTATCATACTGATGTGTGGGGAAATAGCTCTTCCAACGCTTTACAAGGCTGGGAGGTACGGGCTGAGCACCGATGTGCATCAGTCGCCACTGAGACAGGTCGTAATCCTCAAGCTTTATATCCCCTCGCTCTATTGCGTCAAGTAAGTCCTGTGCCCAAGGCACGAGCAGCCATACGATAGAGCATCTTTCCTCAGATGCAACCTGCATTATCCATTCGGGCTTAACGCCGTTGAGAAGTACCGCCCTGCCCCCCACAAGGAAGGAGCCGAACCAATGCATTTTCGCTCCCGTATGGTAAAGGGGAGGAATGCAAAGGAACACGTCGTCCTTGGTCTGAGAGTGGTGACTCTGCTCGGTCATGGCAGCGTGCATAAGGCTTCTGTGCTTATGAATTATCGCCTTGGGGAAGCCTGTCGTTCCCGAAGAGAAATATATTGCCGCATTGTCATCGTCGGTAAGCTTTACCTTGGGAGATTTTGAAGAGCAATATTCCACAAGCTCCTCGTAGCTTTCCGCAAAGGTAGGACAGTCCTCACCCACGTATATCCAGGTCTTGACCTTCTTTGCCTTATGGCATATCTCCTCAACTCGTCCGATAAACTCGGGACCGAAAACAAGCACGTCGGCGTCGGCTAAATCGAGACAGTATTTTATCTCGTCTGCAGTATAGCGGTAGTTAAGGGGTACAGCCATAGCACCCGACTTCAAGGCTCCGAAATAAACGGGAAGCCATTCAAGGCAGTTCATAAGGAGAATTGCCACCTTGTCCTCCCTCTTAACTCCTCTTGAGAGAAGAAGGTTCGCAAAGCGGTTAGCCTTGCAGTTGAAATCCTGCCAGGTTATCTCCTTGCGGTAAACCTCACGGGAGTTAGTCTCGATAAGAGAGTACTCACGCCATGAGGTGCGCTGTCTTTCAAACTTTGGGTTTATCTCAACGAGAGCTATATCGTTGGGATAAATGTCTGCATTCTTTTGTAAAATCTCTGTAATTGGCATTTCATAATATCCTTTTTATATAATTATTTTCCGAGTGATTCCTTGGAATATACCTTAACCTCTTTTTCATAGCAGGAGAACATCTTGTCGGTGTCTTCCTTTTTAAGCTTGGGAGTGATAAGGCTGACAATGGGAACGATGATAAGACCGCCTACCATTGCGAACACACCCGAGTAGAGTGAGTTGGTGAACACGAAGCCAAGTGCTCCGCCGTTGATTGAAAGAACTCCGAAGTCCTTCAAAAGCTGAATTATTTCAATTCCCGTACCGAAGATGAAGGAAACGAGAACAGCCGTCTTTGTAGTCTTTTTCCAGTAGAGACCGTAGAGGAAGGGGGCGAGGAAGGCGCCCGCAAGAGCACCCCACGATACGCCCATCATCTGTGCAATAAAGGTAAAGCCGGGGAACATATCCTTAACGATAGCGATTGCCGCTGATACAACGATAAAGAACACTATGAAGGCTCTCATGATGAGAAGCTTTTTCTTCTCTCCCATGCCCTTCTTGGAAGCGGGGGCAATAACGTCGAGGGTGAGGGTTGACGATGAAGTAAGTACGAGAGATGAAAGAGTAGACATGGAAGCCGCAAGCACAAGTACGATAACGATAGCGATTATAACGGGAGAAAGGTTTGAAAGCATAGAAGGAATAATCTTATCGTTCATAAGCTTTCCGCCAACGTAGAGGCTGTCGTTGTCGAAGAGTCTGCCGAAACCGCCCAGGAAGTAGCATCCGCCTGCAACGATAACAGCAAAGACTGTGGAAATAATAGTTCCCTTGTTGATAGCCTCCTCGTTCTTGATAGAGTAGAACTTACCAACCATCTGAGGAAGTCCCCAGGTACCGAGTGACGTGAGCATTACGACAAAGAACAAGAACACGGGGTTAGGACCTACGAAGGAAGCGAAGGCACCGGGCATAACGTCACTTTCAAGCTCTGCGAGCTTAGTGTATGCTTCAACAAATCCGCCCTGAGAATTAATTACTGCCGCAATGACTGCTACAATTCCCACCAGCATGATAATACCTTGGATGAAGTCGTTGATAGCCGTTGCCATATATCCGCCAAAGATTACGTAGATACCTGTGAGCACCGCCATAACTGCAATAACTACCCAATAAGGAAGACCGAACGCCATATTGAAAAGGCTGGAAAGTCCGTTGTAAAGAGATGCGGTATAAGGAATAAGGAAAACGAATACGATGAAAGATGCCGCTATCTTCAAGCCCTTTGACTGATATCTTTTCTCAAAGAAGTCGGGCATGGTCTTACTCTCTAAATGCTGAGTCATAACTCTTGTTCTTCTGCCAAGAACTACCCAGGCAAGAAGTGAGCCGATAAATGCGTTTCCAAGACCTATCCAGGTGGAGGACATACCGAATGCCCAGCCGAACTGTCCTGCATAGCCTACGAATATAACCGCCGAGAAATATGAGGTTCCGTAAGCGAAGGCTGTAAGCCAAGGACCTACCGAGCGTCCTCCGAGAACGAAGCCGTCAACGCTCAAGGAGTGACGTCTGCAATAGAGTCCAACTCCTATCATAACTGCGAAGAATACTACGAGCATTATACTCGTGATGATTTGTGTTTCCATTTTTAAAATCCCTTCTTTCTTAAATTTTATTGCAAGTAAGGGCGTATAAATGGAAAAAAATAACGCCCTCTTTAAAAAAGAGGACGATTTAATCAAAACCGTGGTACCACCTCTGTTCACTTTCACCTCACAGTGAAAGCCTTTACGGGTACTTGCTATACCCTGGTTCTATGACGGGAACTCCCGTTGCAGCCTACTTGCTCACGCTTTCAGTGCACTGCTAACAAAATGTATTCAAAGCACAACCGCTACCGTCTCACACCAACCGACGGCTCTCTTGAAGCTTAAAGTCCATGCTCCTACTTGTTTTTGCTCAACGCATTTAGATGATGTGAACATTTTAGCATAATAAAGTAAGAAAGTCAAGAGATTTTTAAAAAAGCAAAGCGGTTTTTGACGTTTTATGACAAAAACCGCTTTGATACTATCATTTATTTGCCCATTTCACAAACCCATAAGAGTCAAGTATCATGAAATACTTTGCAAGGCGTTCGTAAAGGGGGTGAGATTTTTCACCGAATTTTTCTTCGACAAGTACACCAAGGTCAAGAATTGACTTTTGTCCGTCGATAATGCCCCACAGGAAGCTACCCATTTCGTCAAGGTGTATATAGCTGACAGGGGGCTTGCGGAAAAGCTTTTGCGCCACTCTGTTCATAAAGCCACGGTTTTCAATCTCGAGAGTGACTATTCCCTTTTCGTCCCTTTTCCACTTTATTTCAAGAGGACGGTAAGGGATACCTTCAAGATAATTTTTGGTAACTACTGTTTTTTTCTTCATTTCTTAACCTTTTTGCCAAGGCAGAATTTAACAAGCACAAGGATTATTAAAGCAAAAAGCACAAGTGAGCCTATGCTCGAAGAAAGAGTAGACAGTCCAAGCTTTCCGGACAGGTCAAAAATCTTGTCAACTCCGAAAATAGTAAGAACTGCAAGGAGAATACCTACAAGTCCTTCACCTGCTATCATGCCCGAGCAGAAGAGAATACCGTTGTTGGTAGCATTCTTTCTCTTGTCCTCGTCCTTTATCTTATCCATTGCCAGTCTGACAAGACCGCCCACCATGATACAAGCGTTAAGCTGTACGGGGAGATACACGCCGATAGCAAAGGGAAGAACGGGGATACCGAGGATTTCCACAACTACTGCAATAGCCACACCCACAAATATAAGCGACCAGGGAAGCTCTCCTCCCATGATACCCTCTATTACCATTTTCATAAGAGTTGCCTGAGGAGCGGCAAGAGCGTCTGTTCCAAAGCCCCAAGCGGTATCGAGAAGGTTAAGAGTAGCGCCAATAGCAAGAGCGGCGGCAACTACACCGATAATTTCACCGATCTGCTGTTTCTTGGGAGTAGCACCTAAAAGGTAGCCTGTTTTAAGGTCTTGAGAGGTATCGCCTGCAATGGCGGCAACGATACAGATAATAGAGCCGATAGCGATAGCGGCACGCATACCCGATGCACCCGACTCGCCTGTAAGCTTCAAAATAAGGGTAGCAATAAGGAGTGTTGCGATAGCCATGCCCGAAACGGGGTTATTACTGCTTCCAACAAGTCCAACCATACGTGAAGAAACTGTTGCGAAGAAGAAGCCGAATATAACTACGATAAATGCACCTACAAGTGACACGGGAATGGCGGGAACGAGCCACACGAGAAGGGTGAGTACAAGGATAGCGAGAAGAACTATCTTCATGCTGATATCACGAGCCGTACGACCGCCTGTCGCCTTAGAGCCTGCCGACAGACCCTTGATAGCGTCACGGAAGGTACGAATGATGAGGGGAAGAGACTTGACAAGGCTGATGATACCGCCTGCCGCAAGAGCTCCTGCACCGATGTATCTGACGTAGCTACCCCAAATAGCACCTGCACCGCCTGTCGAGAAAAGCTCACCGATGGTCTTTTCTGCCTCGGGGTACATAATAATAGAAGAGCCGAAAATAACGATAAGGGGTATGAGAATTACCCAGCTGAGAACACCGCCCGCAAGCATATAAGACGAAATTCTCGGTCCACAGATATAGCCTACCGACATAACGGCAGGATAGATCTGAGTTCCTATTGCGCCGGGATATGTCTTAGTACTTCCCTCAAGTGAAACTTCACCGGGAACAACCTTCAATCCGTCGATGATAAACTTGAAAAGAGCGGCAAAGCCCATGCCTGCGAATACTGTCTTGGCACTTGAGCCACCCTCTTCACCTGCAAGGAGTACCTCTGCACAAGCCTGTCCTTCGGGATAAGGAAGAACACCGTGCTCACGTACGATAAGTGCGTTACGAAGGGGTATCATAAAGAATACGCCAAGAAGTCCTCCAAGAAGAGCAATAACCGTAATTTCAATAAGTCCGGGCTTTTCAAAGCCTTCGAGTTCCTTCGCCCAGAGATAGAGGGCAGGAAGAGTGAATATGGCACCTGCCGCCAGCGACTCACCTGCTGAGCCTGTGGTCTGTACGATGTTGCTTTCGAGAATAGAATTCTTTTTCATAATAACACGGATAACGCCCATTGCTATAACCGCCGCAGGGATAGACGCAGACACGGTCATACCTACTCTGAGTCCGAGATAAGCGTTTGCCGCACCGAATATTACTGCAAGAAGAATACCCATAATAACCGACGTTACTGTCAGCTCGGGAGTTATTTTCTCTGCAGGAACATAGGGCTTGAATTCATTTTTTGAGTCCATAGTTTATTCCTCTTTCTTAAACATAATTGTAAGAATTTTACCATATAATTATATTTTAGTCAATAGAAAAACGTTTTATTTGTGCAAAGCTCAAATAAAGTGGAATTACTCGTCGGTTGAAATTCCCTTCAGATGGGAGTTAGCCAAAATTTTCACACAGTGAAAAATATCACTTGGCGTAAGTCAAAAAAGAGAACAAATCGGTTGATACCGAAACGTTCTCTTTTTTGTTCATTTAAAGTTTAGAGCTATGAGTCTCGCTAACGCTCGCCGTTATGAGCTCGGCTCGCCCAAGCGTTATGATATGATTGCCTGTCTCGCCTCAAGCTTGGCGAAGCCAACTATAACTATGCGAAGCATATCATAACTCATAACTTGCCCAAAGGGCAATCATAGTTTTAACTTTATCCCCAAACTGTCGGGGGAAGCT
>JAZNZV010000124.1:0-3654 GCA_045595105.1 Eubacteriales bacterium
AGTGACTTTGTTGATGAGGGTACACCCGTTCCCATTCCGAACACGGTAGTTAAGCTCATCTATGCCTACAATACTTGGCGGGAAGCTGCCCGGGAAGATTGGTCGTCGCTAACATTTGAAAAGCCGTTGCATTTGCAACGGCTTTTTTACTATTATTTTAGGAGAAAAAGTGTGAAAGAGTATTTGGACGTTCGTGACTATGACGGAAACAAGCTTGGCTTTACAGTAGAAAGAGGTAAACACCAACACAAGGATTGGTGGTATTTATGTATCCACGCTTATATTATGAATAGTGAAGGAAAATTTCTTATTCAACAGCGAGCGATGACAAAAAAGTATTTTCCGGGTATTTGGGACATTACCTGCGGAGCAGCTCTTGCGGGAGAAACCTCACTTGATGCAGCAATACGTGAGACCAAAGAAGAGCTTGGTCTTGACGTTTCTTCGTTTGACACCTCTTTTATTGGCACGTCACACTGCTACGACTGCGTAAATCACGTATATTTGTTTAAGGGAAGCTTTGAATTAGCAGACCTCACCTTACAGAAGGAAGAGGTCATGAACGTAAAGCTTGTTAATGCTACCGAATTACTTGAGCTTATAGAAAATTCGGAATTTAAGGATTTGAATTACCTGAAAATGATAACAGAATATCTTGACAAACACTCACTTTAAATTATTTTGTGTAAAATCACGAAAAACTTTCCGTTTTTTTGTAGGGAGTTATATATCTTTTTTTTGATATTGACTTTTTTCGGAAAAAGCTTTATAATAATAATGTTTAAGTATGCACAAAAATCAATACATTTTAAGAGGAAACGTTTATGAAAAACATGAAGAAATTGTCCTTAGGCATAGTAGTTTTTGCTATGTTGGCGATGCTCGTAAGTTTTTGCGCCCTTGCCGATTATTCGGGAAGTGACGGAGATATCCGTTGGGCTATTGACACCACAGACGGAACGCTTACCGTAGAAGGAAGCGGTGCCATTGCTACTTACAACAACGGAAAAGCACCTTGGTATGAATACAATTCATACGTTAAGAGCATAGTTGTAAAGAACGGCATCACCTCTATTTCAAAGGGGGCATTCTATGGTATGGAATACGTAGAAAGCCTTACTGTGCCCTTTGTAGGCTACAATACGTCGGCAACTAATGGCTTTATCGGTTATATTTTCGGCGGAAGCGAGATATATGACAACATCACCTTCGTTCCCGAAACACTCAAGTCTGTAACTGTAACGAATGCTACTACAATCGCAAGCTACGCATTCAATGACTGCGAAACGATTGAAGAGGTTATTATAGGTGACACTGCTACCACCATTGATACCTATGCCTTCAAGAACTGCTTCGCTCTCAACACAGTTGTTATCGGAAGTAAAGTTACAACTATAAACGCTAACGCCTTCAGTGGATGCTCATCACTTGAAAACGTATTTTATAATTCTGATTCAGATGCTTGGTCGGGCGTTACCGTTGACGCTACAAACTCTCTTACTCCCGTTTGCTTAGGAGGCGGTACTCTTAGTATAAGCGCTCCTACCAAGATTGTTTATAAGCTTGGCGAGAAGTTTAATTCCGCAGGAATTACTGCTACCTTTAATAACGGTGACGTAACCTCAGCAGTTAAGGTAATTGCTCCCGATATGACTTCAATCGGAACAAAGACCTATACCGTTGTTTACGGTGTACTCAAGGCTTCTGGCGAGATAACCGTTACTGCTAACGAAACCTCAGGTGTAGCAGGCTCTGTTTGTTGGAGCTTTAACGAAGCTACAGGCGAGCTGGTTATCAGCGGTGAGGGTATGATGGATAATTACACCCTCGAAATCACCTCTCCTTGGTATAAGTACCGCAATAATATAAAGACAGTTACTATTCAAAGCGGAGTTGAGTCTGTGGGCGATTATGCTTTCTACGCACACAGTGCTCTTACAACAGTTACAATTCCCGAATCCGTTAAGGCAGTAGGCTATGCCTCATTTGAGAGCTGTTCTGCCCTCAATAGCGTAACTCTCGGCAATATCTACGTACCTGTTGACGGAACTGCATTCAGAGGCTGTGACAAGCTTGTAGTGACAGAGAACGGCAACGAATATCTGTCAGTATCGGGCAATAAGTATTACATGCTCAAGTCGGTAGGAAATAAGGCAATTACTACCTTCTCGGTTCCCGAAACTACTGTCGTTATCGGCGAGGGTGCTTTTGAGAATTGCACAGCACTTGAGACTCTCACAGTTCCAAACTCTGTTGTTTCAATAGGTGACAGCGCATTCAAGGGCTGTACCTCACTTGCAAGCGTACAGTTCGGACTTCTTGTAAGACTTATCGGTAACTCTGCATTTGAAGATTGTACTGCACTCACCGACGTTGTTTTCACAGACGTTCCTCAGGATATAGGCGTTCTTGCATTTGCTTCGTGTCCTCTTAATACAACAAAATATAATAACGCTGAATATATCGGCTCAACCGCTAATCCTTACATGGTTCTTCTCTCTGCATCTTCTACAGACATTGAAACCTGCGAGGTTCATGCTGATACTAAGATTATTGCTGCTCTTGCCTTTGCAAACTGCAAGTCTCTCAAGACAGTTACTCTTCCCGACGGACTCGCTAACATTTCAGACTCAGCATTTAACGGCTGTACCTCTCTTTACAGCGTAGACGTTCCCGAGTCTGTGGTTTCTATCGGTTCTCTTGCATTCAGCGACTGTACATCTCTTGAGGCTGTAACCTTTGGAGAATTCGTTGAGGTTATCGGCAACGGCGCATTCAGAGGAGATACCGCCCTCGAAACTATTGCCGTTCCCATGAGCGTTAAGTCACTTGGCTATAATGCATTCAGGGGCTGTACCTCTCTTAAAACGGTTGGTATAAGCAACGGCGTAAAGTCTATCGGCTACAAGACCTTTGAAGGTTGTTCCAAGCTTGCAAACGTGTTCCTTCCCGATTCACTTTATTCAATAGATAATTACGCATTCAAGGGCTGTTCGTCTCTTAAAGCAATCGCAGTACCTCATACAACGTCAGCAATAGGTCTTGGTGCATTCTCAGGCTGTACTGCTCTTGAAGCCGCTTCTCTTCCTTTCGTAGGAGATAAGGCAGACGGAGATTATTCCTTCATCGGTTATAACTTCGGTGTAGTAAGTGCCGAGGACAACGCTAAGGCGGTTCCCGCAACACTTAAAACACTTCTTATCGGCTCGGTAATTGGAGCTGACGACCTTGACGGTGTGAGCCTTGACACACTCATTATTGACAAGACTGTAACCTCAGTAGCATCTGGTAACGTTTCAGCTTCCGCCGTTTACTTCCTTGGAAGCGAAGAAGAATGGTCAAGTGTTAACGGAAATGATCTCCTCACTTCTGTTCAGTTCCTTAACAGCGACTTAACTGTCGAAGACCCCACAGGCTTGGAATATAAAGCGGGCGACTTGATAGATATATCAAGCTTTACTGCAATAAGCGGAGAACTCAACGTATTACCTCTCATAAGACTTCAGTCTAATCCCATACAGGTATCTGGTAGCGGAGTGAACGTTCCCGTTTACCTCGGCTCTGTTCTCGGTCAGTTTGTAACCGACATTACCGACTACGTTGAAATAAGTCGGAGGCCAAGCGGTCTTAGGAAGACAATCTCACCAGTCAAAT
>JAZNZV010000125.1:0-14267 GCA_045595105.1 Eubacteriales bacterium
CACTGCCGCTACCTTAATGTATAGCACCGGGCAGGTTGATATAAGAGTTTTAAAGGATATTCTCGGTCACGAGCAATTAAATACAACTCAAATATACACACACGTAAGCGACGAACAAATGAAGCGTGCAATCGACTTAAATCCGCTTTCAAAAAAGGAGTAACGTATGAATTCTATTAAAAATAACAATTCTCATTCATTGACAGTAAAGGTTTTTGAAGAAATAGAGCAAGCAATTTTGTCGGGTGTATATTCCGTTGGAGACCAGCTTGTTGAATCGAAAATATCCCTCGAGCTCGGAGTAAGTCGCACACCGGTAAGAGAAGCATTAAAACAGCTTGAGCTTGACGGACTCGTGAAAACAATTCCTAACAGAGGTACTTTTGTGGTTGGTATATCTACGCAGGACATAATTGACATTTACACTATACGAATAGCAGTTGAAGGAATAAGCTCCCAATGGGCAGCTGAACGAATTACCGACGCACAGATAAAAGAGCTTGAAACAATAGTTGAGCTTCAAGAGTTTTATTCCTCAAAAGGCGACGTTCTTCAGCTATTACAGCTTGACAGCAAATTTCACGAGATTATTTACGATATATCAGGAAGCAGAATTTTAAAGCACACTCTCGCATCCTTTCACAATCATCTGAAACGGGCAAGAGAGTCTTCCCTTCTATCGGCAGGAAGAACGATAGAAGCAGTAAAAGAGCATCGAGCCATTTTTGAAGCCATCGCTTCAAAAAATTCAAGCAAAGCGAAGGAGCTTACCGAGACTCACATAATGAACGCAAGAAACAACATATTACTTCTCTTAAAGGACAAAGAAAGCTGAGCATAAGCTCAGCTTTCTTTGTCCGAATAAACAATTTTATATTGACAAATAAGCGCAATTATGGTAACATAGTTTTCGAAACCAGATGATTCAAACATTGATACGAGGTACCAACGTCATGAAGAACCATAATTATCCGCTTTACGACAATATTAAATTCAGAGACTTTCGCCATCTTCTTGAATACAACTATGACCTTCCCGATAAAACCGCTTTTAAATACAGATACGAAAGAAAGATATATGAAATTTCCTACAAAGAGTTTAAATCCGAGGTAGAAATCCTTGGAAGTGCTCTTTCGGACCTTGATTTTGATAAAGGTCACGTTGCAATTCTTGGAGAAAACTCTTACAGATGGGTCAACATTTACCTATCTCTGCTTGTTACAAGAGCAACAGCCGTGCCTGTTGACAGAGAACTCCCCGAAGCCGAGATGTTAAACGTTCTTAAATCAAGTGACAGTGAAATTATATTCTACTCCGAAGCCTTTGAAGACTTTGTAAGAAAAAACGAAAACAATTTAACTAACGTAAAGAAATTCATTTCGTTCAATTCTTGGTCCCCCGTTGAACAAGGTGAAAGTTTAAACTCTGAAGAAAAGTTTTTAAAATTTAAAGATTTATACGAGTATGGTAAAAAATGTAGCAGGACTGCATATGAAAGCATTACTTTCAACGACGATGACGTTAAGCTAATAGTATATACCTCAGGAACCACAGGGGTAGCTAAAGGAGTTATGCTTACAAAGGAAAATATAACTTCTATGATATTCTCGGGTCTGAGTCTTGCACATCTTGAGGGAACTTGTTTATCAGTACTCCCCTATCACCATACTTACGCTTCTGTTGTCGATATTCTCGGTGGTATGAATTCGCACGTCACCATATGTATAAATGAAAGCATTAGAATGGTACCGATAAATCTCAAAGAATACAAGCCGGACTATATGTTCCTTGTGCCACGTTACCTTGAAGTTTTTTATGACAGAATAATGAAAGAAGCTGAAAAGAACGGTAAAGACAAGCTTTTGAAAAAAATGATTCCTGTCACAAGCTCACTTAAAAAAGTCGGCATAGACGTAAGAAAGAAAATTTTCAAATCTGTTCACGAAGCCTTTGGCGGTAACATGAAAATGGTGCTGTCAGGTGGCGCTCTTCTCAGACCAGACCTTGGTGACTTTTTCGACTCTATCGGTCTTCCCGTTGTTATCGGCTATGGAATAACCGAATGCTCACCTCTTGTTTCTGCAAACCGTAACGAATTCTACGACGTGCGCTCGGTAGGACTTCCTTTGCCCGGTGTTGACGTAAAAATTGATAACCCTTCAGATGAAGGCATAGGCGAAATTCTTGTAAAAGGACCCATTGTCATGAAAGGTTATTACAAGAATGAAGAAGCAACAAAAGAAGCCATAATAGACGGTTGGTTCAAAACAGGAGACTATGGAACAATAAACGACAAAGGACAAATCTTTATTACGGGCAGAAAGAAAAATATAATTATCCTCTCCAACGGCAAAAACGTGTATCCCGAAGAAATAGAAAACTATATTGCAACAATTCCGGCAGTAGAAGAAGTTGTAGTTTATTCCCTTGAAAATGACAAGGGAGACGAAACCGCACTTTGCGCTGAAATTTTCATGAATGCTGAAAAAGTTAAAGCTCTTGGAATTGAAGATAATGATGCAAAGAAAAACTATATTACTACGGCAGTAAGAGAAAAGCTTTCCCCTCTTCCGGGATACAAGCAGATAAGAAAGATTGTAGTCAGAGAGACTGAATTTGAAAAAACAACCACCAAAAAAATCAAAAGAAATCTTATAAAAAAAGAAAGCTTATAATATTATTACGGCAAGGTGTTTAACCTTGCCGTAATGCATTTAGAATATTTTTCTTTTTGAAAGTTTGGGAAGTCTTATTGTCCAAGTCTGAAGTCTTGCACGGTCTGTAATAAACTCATCCTTAAAGTCTTCCGAATGAACCCAAGACAAAACGTAATCAGCATCACGTAAGCGTGGGAATTCGTTCAAGTCAATCTGCCATTTGTCGGGAACAACAACTGTTTCTGTCTTGCCTGACAAAATATCAAGTGCCGCTCTGAGCCAATCGGCTGTTCCAAGCCTCTTGCCACCCACAATAATCTCGGTTGGCAAAAATTCATTGTCTGCAATTTGACAAGCCGATGCCTTCATTTCCTCTTCCGTTACTTTAACAGGCTGATTTATAGAATAAGGCGGATTAAGGAAACCGTATACCTTTTCACACACATGCTCCTTTTTACCAAGCAGGAAATCACGGCACGCCAGCAATATATCCGAAAGGCAGAACGAATCGGGTACTGTAACAGGGAAAAGCTCTTCATCAATCTGCTTTTTGATTTCTACAATATCACTGATATTTAAAACTCTGTATTTGTTATATTTCTTTGACATTTCAGAGAATGTAGTGACGTTAAAGCGCTTATCATTCTTTATTGTATCTAAGAAAAATTTAAGATTTTCTTCAAAAAGCTTTACCTCTTCGTCAGGAACAAGGTCACTTAAAATCCATTCACCCTCATTGTTCTTCCTAAAAAAGTTCTGCAAATCACAAAACGTTGTAACTGCGTTCATCTGCGGGTGATGAGCTACTATGCATGCATCCTTGGTCGCAAGCTTTTCAATTGCTTCAAGGATTTTTTCTTTAGTTTCAAATTTAAATCCGTCAAAATAATAATCATATTTCAGGTTAAGGGCGTTGCAATACCAAAGGGGTCTGCCATTTTTGTCATCGTAAGTCCTGGTATCGTTATACACGTCTATGCCCATATCATAATAACCGTAACGTGCAACGTAAGAATCACTGTTTCCGGGAGGGCAAGCACAAGAGAACGATTCGTTACCCAGAATACTTTGAATTATCTTTATAGCCTCGTCTTCTTCTTTTCGAAAAAGCTTCATAGCCTCATCAAAATCTTCAAGATCAGTATATTCGTTAATGGTTGGGTGATATGAATGCTTGAGAGAATGGGTTGTAATTTCACATTTTTTCAGTTCTTCAATTACGTCATCTCTTCCCCATTTGACAAGAGCTTGTGCAAGCCATGCGACTACGTTGTGGCAGGGCATAAAGCCTGCTTCTCTAACTATCTTCGATGCTCTGAGTATACCGTCTGCACCTTTAGGATTGACATAATCTTCTGTGTCAAACGCAATAATAATGTCGGTCATAATCTATCCTCCTTTTTTCTACATTGTAACATATTTTTAATTTTTACATATGAACAAAACAACGAAAATTATGGACAAAATTATTGAAAAATTTTAAAGTATTTTACATCAGTATTGATTTTAAATAAAATCCTTGATATAATATTTTAAATATTTAAGAAAGGATAAAAAAATGGACATAGTTGCAATCGTATCCGAATACAATCCTTTCCATAAAGGTCACAAATACCAGATTGATGAAATTAAAAAAATCATTCCTGACTCATCTATAATATCCGTTATGAGCCCAAATTTTGTGCAAAGAGGCTATCCCGCAGTTTACGACAAATACGTCCGAGGTGAATGTGCCGTAAGAAGTGGAGCAGACCTTGCGGTCTCTATGCCACAAGTGTTTGCCGTTTTGTCTGCAGAGGGGTTTGCCGAAGGCGGAGTCAGAATTGCAAGTAAGCTTGGTGCGACATACCTTGCGTTCGGTGTAGAAAATCAAGATGAGGCTCTCATTACCGCTATTGCGAGCTTTCTCATTACCTCCGAGTTTGAAGAAGCCATAAAAAAAGAGCTTTACCTTTCACCTTCTCTATCCTATCCTGCAATACGTGAAAAAATCTTAGAAAAAGAATTAGGAAAAGAAGCAGCAAGTTTTATAAAAACACCTAACAATATACTTGCAGTAGAGTATGTCAAAGCTATTTTGAGATATGCGTCACACTTAAAAATTCTACCGATAAAGCGTATAGGAAACGCTCACGCAGACAGTTCCCGTCACGGTGATATTCTTTCTGCAACTGCTATAAGAGGGCTGATTGCTGAAAACAGTGACTTTTTATACGCCCTTCCCGAAGAAACGATAAATACGGTTTCTGACGCCAATAGATTTGATTTTAAAAAATTTGAGGCACTGCTTTACTCAGTAATTTTCTCGAAGAAAAAGACAGATATTTTAAAATGCTCGGGCAATGCAGAGCTGGCTGATATAATTTTTAAAAATGCCCAAAGCTATCCCGACTTTCCCTCTTTCAGAGATTCATTGGCAAGACGTCGCCACACTCAAACCAAAATCGACAGAGTTCTCATTAATACGCTTTTGGATATCGGCTTTGACGAGCATTTACACAATGAGCCTGAATATGCTACAATTCTTGCTATTAATAACAAAGGCAAAAAAATAATATCCTCTATAAGAAAAAGCACCGACCTCATGCTGATTTCGAGAGGTGTAGATGGAAAGAAGCAGGTTCCCAACGGAATAGACGTTGAAATTTTTGCAGATAGAATTTATGGAAGGTGTATGACAGCACCTGTTGACGGCGGATACTTTTTAAGAAAGAAACCTTTTGTATACGAGGACTAATAATGAAGAAAAAAATACTTTTTATAGGAATAACTATGAACTGCGCAGGAAGTGAAAAATCCTTCCTATCCTTTGTAAATACACTTGATTTGAATAAGTTTGAAGTTGATTTGCTCCTTGCCAAGAAAGAAGGACTTTTTCTCGACTCAGTACCAAAAGAAGTTAATATAATTGAAATGGGTCATTTCGGAGAGATATTCAAGCTCAGCTCCAAAAATGCTTTTTCCTTAATATTCAACACTTACATCAAGAAAAATCCTTTTTATGCCTTAGATATCCTTCCCTACTTTATCAAGCTTTTGTTTTTTAAAAGCAAAAGACCAAGTATTGCTACCAAAATGTGGCTTCATCTGATGAATAAAATGAATCCTGTCGAAAAAGAGTATGATATTGCCGTGGCTTATTGGGGCGACAGAACAATGTTCTACATGATTGACAAGGTTAATGCAAAGCAAAAAATTACCTGGCTTCATTTTGACTATTCCTTCCCAAAACGTGATAATGATATATATCTTCCTTATTTTGAAAAATGTGATAAGATAGTCAACGTTTCCTCGGTAGTCGATGAAGCGCTAAAAAAAGAGCTTCCCTCTTTGACCGAAAAATGCTTAGTTATAGAAAATATAAATAATCCGTCACTTATAGAAAAAATGGCGACGGAAGGAGATACATTTTCGGATACATTCAAGGGAACGAGAATTCTTACTGTCGGAAGAATAGCTGATCAAAAGGGGTACGACCTTGCAATACCTGCTCTTAAAAGACTCCTTGACGAGGGATACAACGTAAAATGGTACGTCATAGGCTCAGCCGATGACGACTACGGTGATTATATTAAATCACTTGTAAAGGAAAACAAGGTTGAAAATTCTTTTGTTTTTCTTGGCACCACCCCAAACCCTTACAGATATCTTGCAGATTGCCACATTTATGCACAGCCTTCACGCTATGAGGGAAAGCCAATAGCAGTTGAAGAAGCAAAAATCATGAAAAAGCCCATTCTTGCCGCTCGTTACCTTTCTGCCGAAGAACAGCTTATGAGCGGAAAGCTCGGTACACTTTGTGACATATCTACACAAGGGATTTATTCCGGACTAAAGAGCCTTTTGGATAACCCGCAAATTTGCGAAAAATACGTTAAAGAGCTATCGCAAAAAGATTTTTCAAACCAAAACGAAATAGAAAAATTTTATTCTATCATAGGTTAAAAGATGTTTGGATACATAAAGCCCGACAAAGAAAACTTATACGTAAAAGAGCTACACCTGTATAAAGCCGTGTACTGCGGGTTATGCGATACCATTAAGAAAAAAGTTTCTTTTATTTTACCAATGACGCTTAGCTACGACTTTATTTTTTTAACAATGGTACGAGCAACGCTTACCGGTGAAAAAAGCGTTATAAAAAAAGGAAGCTGTAAGTATAACCCATTCAAGAAAGTATCTTACTGCACTCCAATGGAAAGCGCACTTTTTTCGGGACGAACTGCACTGATACTCACTTATTTAAATATTCTTGACGACGTTAACGACAAAGACACCAACGTTTTCAAGAAAATATCTTTGTTTCCTCTCGGTATTTACTTCAAGATAAAAGTTAAAAGCCTTATTAAAAAATGTCCCGAATACTTCGATATATTTAATACAGTCAAAAGTAAATTATCCACAATGCAGAGGCTCGAAAAAGAAAAATCATCGGATATCGACAGAATGTGCGAATTGTTCGGAGATATAATGTCATATATACTTTCATACGGTCTTGACACCAAAAAAAGAACAATTGCCCATGAAATCGGTTCAAACATCGGGCGATACATTTACCTTGCCGACGCAATTGACGATGTCGAAAAAGACAAAAAGAGAAATGCTTATAATCCTCTGATAGAAAAATACGGAGCAGAAATTGACAAAAAAACACTTAATATAGCTTTAGCAATGTATACAGAAAACTCGCTGTTGGCATTTAACCTATTAGAATATTCCGACTTTTCAAGCATAATAAATAATATTCTAAAATTAGGACTTGGAAAAGAGAGTTACAGAATATTTACAAAGAACGGAGAAAAAAATGACTGACCCATACAAGACATTAGGCGTTGACCCAAGCGCAAGCGATGACGAAATCAAAAAAGCGTATAGGGAGCTTGCCAAAAAATATCACCCCGACAATTACATCAACAATCCCTTAAAAGACCTTGCAGATGAAAAAATGAAAGAAATAAACGAGGCGTATGACAAAATAACTAATGACCGCAAAAACGGATACACCTCACACTCTTCTTCAAGTTCATACTCACATACGTCAACAGGATTTTCAAAGGTACGTCAGCTAATAATGAATGGCAACTACTTTGACGCAGACAACATTCTTGACACAACGCCTATATCGGGAAGAAATGCAGAATGGAATTATCTCAAGGGCTGTATTGCTATGAAAAAGCAATATTATACTCAGGCTCATTCATATCTTCAAAAGGCATGTATGATGGACCCACAAAACGAAGAGTATCGCTCCGTATATAATCAAATGCAAATGGCGCAAAACCAATACGGTGGTTTCAATACCACGAGAACGGGCGGCGATTGCTCTACTTGTGACCTATGTAGCAGTCTTATATGTGCTGACTGCTGTTGCGAATGTATGGGCGGTGACTTAATCAGGTGCTGTTGATATGAAAAAGAATAAAACCAAATCAATTGCCTTCTCCGGCATTGCCACCTCTGTTATTATAATTTTACTTTTTTTAGCAGGAATTATTGAAGTCCTTGATTATACAGCATGTGCAATTTGTGGTCTGGTAGTTACGTTTATACTCGTAGAATTCGGCACGTCTTCTGCTTTAGGTGTATATATCGCATCATCTATTCTCGCCCTTCTAATACTCCCCTCAAAAATCGCTACTGTGCTTTTTATAGCCTTCTGCGGTTGGTATTCATTTGTAAAGCGTTATATCGAAAGGATAAAACAACCGTTCGAAATTATACTCAAGTTGTTACTGTTCAATATAGTTTTATGTGTAATTTTTGCTATAACTAAATTTGTGTTTATGATAGAAAATGATTCAAATATAACACTTATAATTCTACTTGTAATTTGTAACGTTACCTTCTTGATTTACGACAAGCTTATAACAAAGCTTATTTGGTTATACACTAACGTTTACAGAAAAAAATTGAGCTTTCTAAAATAGTCAAAAAAGAGTTTCGCATCTGCGAAACTCTTTTCACTATCAGTTAGATATAATGTCGTTGATCTTGTAAACCTCAAGGAAGTTTTCTCTCTTTCTTTTTGCCATTTCTTCCATCTTTACACGGTCAGCTTCATTGATTTTGAGTATCTCTTCTTCAGTAAATTTTCCCTTATAGAATTTATCAAAATCAAGAGCAAAGTTTATGTCAAGATAGCCGATTTGACCTTCCCACTCGTTAATTACAAGATTGGATTTACCTTGGTAAAGAAGATCTACTGCTTTATACGCCATAACCGATGCTGTCATGCGGTCTCTTTGCGTGGGAGAGCCGCCTCTTTGTACATGAGAAAGACGTGCAAATTTTGTTTCAATACCTGTTCTTTCCTGAATAATGCCTGCAAGTCCTTCGCTGAACTTTGAACCCATGTTTTCAGACACTACGATAATGAAGTTACGCTTGTGATTGTGCTTGGATTCGAGCATTTTATTAACGAGAGCATCTTCATCAAAAGGAATCTCTTTTGTAATTATTGCAGTAGCACCAACAGCGATACCTGCATGAAGTGCGAGATATCCTGACCCGTTACCCATAACCTCAACAACGTCGCATCTTGCATGAGATTCACAAGTATCACGGAGTCTGTCAACCATTTGAACAACCGTGTTGAGAGCAGTATCAAAGCCTATCGTATAGTCTGTGCTGGAAATATCGTTGTCTATCGTTCCGGGAACACCGATACAGGGAATTCCTCTTGCAGTAAGGTCACGGGCACCTCTGAAGGTTCCGTCACCACCAATAGCAATAATTCCGTCAATTGCATTATCTCGGCAGGTCTGTATCGCCTTCTGCATTCCTTCTTCTGTCTTAAATTCTACACAACGGTCTGAATAAAGAGCAGTACCTCCTATATTTATAATATTGGATACGTCTCTATCGTTAAGAAGCTTCATATCGTTATCAATAAGCCCCTTATAACCTCTTCTTATTCCCATTGCTTCAGAGCCGTTTGCAATTATAGCTCTTGTTATTGCACGAAAGCAGGGATTCATACCGGGGGCATCTCCACCGGAAGTAAGAATGCCTATCCTTCTAAATTTTTTGTCTGCCATATTTCCTCCAAAAACTTTTAAAATCATTTCTATTATGATATACCTTTTTTAAAAATATGTCAATAAGTAAAAGAGGATATTTTTGGAATTTGACAATAAATTCACAATATGATACAATTAATTGAGGTGAAAATATGTTAAACGTTATAGCACTTACTCTGCCACCCTTTGGAACAAACACGTATATAGTATTTGAA
The DNA here is from genome assembly GCA_045595105.1 of Eubacteriales bacterium. Classification (GTDB taxonomy): domain Bacteria; phylum Bacillota; class Clostridia; order Oscillospirales; family SIG627; genus RGIG6353. Next base: position 9,892 of record JAZNZV010000125.1, read on the forward strand.
AAAGCAAAAGGAAAATGCATTATTATTGACCCTGCATCAAGCTTCGAGCTTATAAAAAATAAAATAGATGAATTCGAGCTAAATCCAATTTTAGTTTTTCTTACTCACGGACATTTTGACCATATTGGAGCTTGTGATGAATTAAGAGAAGAATATAATATTCCTTTAGCTATTCACGAATGCGATGCACCTTTGCTTATTGCGCCACAGCTTAATGCGTCGAAATTGCTCTTAGGAAAAGAAATCAAATTAAAGCCTGCTGAAAAAATTATCAGCAAGCCAACGTCCTTCAAATTAGAAAATAAATATCTACGAGTCGTGCATACTCCGGGACATACGAAAGGCTCTTGCGTTCTTGTGTGTGATGACGAAGTTTTTAGCGGTGATACTCTTTTCAAGGGTGGCTATGGAAGGTATGATTTACCGGGCGGTAGCGCCGACGAATTAATAAAATCTCTTGAAAAAATATTAAACCTCGACGAGCGGCTTAAGGTTTATCCGGGACACGGAGAAACGACCAGCATCTTTCAAGAAAAAGATATACTTAAAACACCTGTCTTTTAAACAAAGAAGGGGCTCAAAGCCCCTTCTTCATTTATTTCTTATATTAAGTAATCTTACAATTATCGGACTAAATACTATGTTTGTTATAAGCTCAAAAACGAAATTCAAGCCCACAAAAAAGACAAGCATATATCCCCAAACTGACATTCCTTCACTCGTTGCTCCGCTCTTTACTGCGTCAATAAAAAATGCAAAGCAACCTAAAAGGAAAATGCCTGTATTTACGCAGGGACAAACTACCGCCGATGCCATTACGGCAACATACTTATTTTTCTTTTCAATAAGATTATAAACAAGTCCTGCACATAGTCCGGCTAAAATTCCTTTTGCCATAACAGTTATTATTGTGCCCGGAATGCTCAATCCAAGCCAAAATGCTGCATCAGCTGTTGTAAAAAAGATTGCGCCCGATACTCCGCCAAGCCAAGCACCCGCCCATGGACCGCACAACGCAGCACCAAGGACAACGGGAATCAGGGTCAGAGATATTGAAGCCAAACTTCCGATTTTAACGAATCCGCCCATGTACGCAAGTATAGCAACAATAGCCGTAAATAAGGCTAACAGCGCTAATTTTTGTGTGGACATTCTCATACTCTTTGTGTTTTTCATAAAAAGCCTCCTTGCTGTCGTTCACTCTTTTGTGATACAACGCATAAATATTTATATTAACTCTTGTAAGAGCAATATACTACTTTAAGTTCTTTTGATATATAAGATTAAGCCCTTTTAAAACCATATTTTCTTCAATCGTGATTTTATGATTGCAATAAGGAATAACAATAGAAGCAAAAACACCCGTTGCAAACAACGAAAAGTCTTCACCTGTCTCACTTGTTATTCTGTCTATCATTCCGTCTATTGCAGAAGCACTTCCAAAAATCGCTCCCGACTTCAAGCTATCAGCTGTGTTTTTACCGATAGCGCTTTTGGGCGCCTCGAGACTTATTTGAGGTAATTGTGCTGTACTTTCTATAAGTGCTTTGAGTGACGTATTAATACCCGACATTATAGAAACACCCGAAAAAATTCCTGATTTATCAAGTACAATAATGTTCGTGGAAGTACCAAGGTCAACGATCATAGTCGGACCCTTGCACGATGAATATGCCCAGACAGACGCACAAATAAGGTCACTTCCAACAGATGACGGGATATCACAATGAATATTCATGCCTGTTTTTACGCCGGGTCCAACAAACAACGGCTCCAGGCCATACAAAAACTTCAAGGCTTTTCTGACAGAATTATTCACGTTTGGAACGACAGAAGAAACAATTATGCCGTCAATCGGTTTGCCGTCAACGTTATAAAGGTTTAATATACCGCCTATCCTTACTGCATACTCATCTGACGTACAGTTGCAGTCAGTTGAAAGACTTGCAACAAAAATGAGTAAATTATCTTCAAATCCGCCTAAGTTTATGTTTGTATTTCCTATATCCAAAGCAAGTATCATAAAACTACGCCTTTCAAAAATACTCAAAACACCCGTCCGATAAAAGACGGGTGTTTTAATACAAAATCAGTTATTTGACTCTGCTGAAAATTCATTATGACAAGCAGGACAAAAAACTCTTGAAGGATCTATGCTGTTGTCAAGGTAAACCTCTTCATTGCATGAGGGGCATATAACCTTGAAAAAATCATACTCCCCATCATCGTCACAGTCATCGAAATCGTATTCATCATCGCAACAACAATCGTCACAATCGCAATCGTCATCGCATTCACACTCACACTCATCCTCATATGCTTCGTATACTACTTCTTCGAGAACACCAAGGTCTTCATCAATTTCTTCGATATACGCATTCAAAGTCTGAGTGCTTTCATATACGTCTGTAACGTCCTTTGTAACGTCATCAAGAAGGTCGATTATAAGGTCAATTACCTTGCCCTCGTTTGTACTTTTATCAAAGTCCATACCTTCTATAACGCCTTTAATATAAGCAACTTTCTCGGTCAATGACATAACAGCCACTCCTTTCAGTTAAACTCTTTCGAGATACTCTCCTGTACGTGTGTCTACCTTGATAACGTCACCCTCGTTAATAAAGAGAGGAACCTTAATTTCAGCACCTGTTTCGAGAGTTGCAGGCTTAGTTGTACCTGTAGCTGTATCTCCCTTGAAACCGGGCTCAGTCTGAGTAATTGTAAGTTCAACGAACATGGGAGGTTCAACTGCAAAAACGTTGCCCTTGTAAGAAGCAACTCTTACCATGTCGTTTTCCTTAACGAACTTGAAGTTATCGGTAAGTATATCCTTTCCGATGGGAATCTGGTCAAATGATTCCATGTCCATGAAATAATAAAGCTCGCCGTCAGAATAAAGATACTGCATATCTTTTCTTTCAACGTATGCGGGGGGATACTTATCAGAGGGGTTGAATGTTTTTTCAACAACTGCACCTGTGATAACGTTTCTGAGTTTTGTACGGACAAATGCCGCTCCCTTACCGGGTTTTACATGCTGGAACTCAATAACCTGCATAACGTTACCATCCATTTCGAATGTAACGCCGTTTCTAAAATCGCCAGCTATTACTGCCATTTTAATTTCCTCCAAATGTATTTTTTAACTTTTCATACCATTGTATACTATTTTTACGAATTTTGCAATAGATTTTTTTATTTTTAAATAATTTCTATAAGATTTTTATCACTTTGGGTCAAATTTTCGCACCCATTGTCGTTTATTACAACAATATCCTCTATTCTTACGCCATACTTTCCTTCCAGATATATGCCCGGCTCAACACTTAAAACAGTGTCCTTCAGAATCGGGTTGTTACAATTAATCGAAAAAGACGGACTTTCGTGCACGTCTATTCCCAAGCTGTGCCCTGTTGCATGTCCAAAAGCATGACCGTAGCCCTTTTCTTTTATAAAATCACGTGCTGCTAAGTCAACTTCACTGCCCAGTACGTTGCTTTTAATTTTAAAGAGAGCATTTTTTTGAGCTTGTAAAACAATTTCATATATGTCTTTCATTTCGTCGTTCGCCTTCCCAAGCACGACAGTCCTTGTCATATCAGAGCAATAACCGTCAAGCTTTGCACCAAAATCCATAGTTAGAAAAGAGTTTTCGGTGAGAATAACGTTCGATGGTTCCCCGTGAGGGCAAGCGGACTTGGTTCCTGAAACAGCAATCGTCTTAAAGGCAGGCTCAGCACCGTTCTTTTTGAAGAAATACTCTATCTCGGCGGCTACGTCGTTTTCAGTAACTCCACGCCTTATAAAATTCAGAACACGAGTAAAAGCCTCGTCTGTTATTTGCTGTGAAGCTTTTATCATTCTTATTTCTTCCGCCGTCTTAATGGCTCGAAGGTCTTCTATAAAATTGCCAAAATACTGTAACGAAAAATTCTCAAAAAGCTTTTTCAGCCTTTCGTTTTGAGAAACAGTAAGAAAATTATCCTCTAAGACAATACTGCTTATTCCTTCCCTTTCACAAATCTCTTTTACAGCTTTCAATATTCCTTTATCTGCCAGAACGACCTTAAATTCAGAGCATTTATTTTTCGCCATCTCATAGTATCTGAAATCAACGATCAAATAGCTTTCAGCGGGAGTAATAAGTACTGCGCCGTCACTTGATGCAAAACGTGTAAGATATAGTCTGTTTGATTCAGAGAGCACAAGAGCAGAGCACCCATCAAAGTCTTTAATAAATTTCTTCCTGAAACGCTCGCATATTGTCATTATATTTCTCCCAAATAAACCGATTTCAAAAATTTTGCATCAACGTCTTGTGTGCCCGCAGACTCACAAATCACCGTTGGGTATACCCCCAAATCCTTTATCGCTTT
>JAZNZV010000126.1:0-6074 GCA_045595105.1 Eubacteriales bacterium
TCACAACAGCACTTTTGGGATCACAAAGTGAGGAAATCGGATTCAGCGACGTAGTAAAATATTTTAAAAACGAACAGGTAGAAGAGTTTTACGTCGATGATGACAACATGCTCTATCTCACCATAAAAGAGGCTGAAAACGCAAAAGAAAAACAGATTATTAAGTATGAGCTTAGAAGTGTTGAGCTTTTTGAAGCGTACCTTGGTGAGACCATCAGAGAGCAAAGCGCTTCAGGAATAATAAAAAGCTACGACTACGTTGCTCCCGCAACAATTCCGTTCTGGGTTACGTTCCTGCCATATATAATCATAATTATCGTTTTCGCTGTTCTTTGGTTCTCATTTATGAACCAGGCGGGAAAAGGCGGAAAAATCAACTCGTTTGGCAGAGCAAGAACAAAGCTTGGCGCTGACGAAAAGAATAAGGTACTATTTACCGACGTAGCAGGTGCCGACGAGGAAAAAGAAGAGCTTTCTGAAATAGTTGAGTTTTTGAAAAATCCTCAAAAATTCACTGAGCTCGGTGCAAGAATACCTAAGGGCGTGTTGCTTGTAGGCCCTCCAGGTACAGGTAAAACACTTCTTGCAAAAGCCGTAGCAGGCGAGGCGGGTGTTCCATTCTATTCTATTTCGGGTTCCGACTTCGTTGAAATGTACGTGGGTGTCGGTGCTTCTCGAGTAAGAGATCTTTTTGAAACTGCTAAGAAGTCTTCTCCAAGTATTGTGTTTATTGATGAAATAGATGCTGTTGGACGTCACAGAGGAGCAGGTCTTGGTGGCGGTCACGATGAGCGTGAACAGACCCTTAACCAATTACTTGTTGAAATGGATGGCTTTGGTGCCAATGACGGAGTAATCGTTATTGCCGCAACAAACCGCCCTGACATTCTCGACCCTGCACTTCTCAGACCCGGAAGATTTGACAGACAAGTTACAGTAAATTACCCCGATATCAACGGACGTGCAGAGATATTGAAAGTTCACTCCAAGAATAAGCCCTTTGAAAAGACTGTTGATTTGCTTACCATTGCAAAAACGACAGTTGGCTTTACAGGTGCTGACCTTGCTAATCTTCTTAACGAAGCAGCTCTTCTCGCAGCGAGAAAGGGCAAACGCTTGATAGGAATGAAGGAAATTGAAGAAGCGTCAATAAAAATTATGGTTGGTACTGCTAAAAAATCTCTCAAGCGTAACGAACTTGAAACAAAAATGACCGCATATCACGAGGCAGGCCACGCAATTGCTCATTTTGCATTAGATACGCTCGATCCCGTGCAACAAATTTCTATTATTCCTACCGCTCGAACGGGTGGTTATACACTCTCTGTTCCTCAGGAAGACCACTATTTCACTTCACGTAAGCACATGAAAGAAGAGATAGTGTCACTACTTGGAGGCAGAGTTGCAGAGTTTATAATTTTTGACGATTTTACAACAGGTGCTTCTAACGATATACAAAGAGCTACTCAGCTTGCTCGCAACATGGTTACCCGATACGGTATGAGCACAAAGCTTGGTTCCATAGTTTACGGCTCTGAGCACAGTAACGATGAGGTATTCCTTGGACGAGACTTTTCAAGCTCGAGAAACTTCTCCGAAAAGATTGCCGCGGAAATCGATGACGAAATTAGGAACATTGTTGACGGCGCATATAATGAATGCACAGATATCATAAACAAATATATCAATAAGCTTCATTTAATCGCTGAATATCTCATTAAGAACGAAATTATGGACGCAGAACAGTTTGAATTTGCAATGAAAGAAGATGCTACTGTCGAAGATTTAGAGAAAATAAGAGACGAAAAGAAGCTTGCAAGCGATAACGAAAATTCAAGCGTAGAGAAAGAAAATACCGAGAACGGTTCTGAACAGAAAAATTAAGACACAAAAAAGGCTTCACGAAAGTGAATCCTTTTTTGTGTCTTAATCAGTTAAGCTTTTGTAACTTTTGTAATGTGTGTGTTAACGCCTTCATACCAGTAAAGGAAGCCTTCGATGTCTACAACGTCACCGGCAGCGAGAGTGCCAACAGTTGTGTAAACTTCTGTGTCTGCACCCGTAAGGTAAATCTCAACGCAGAAGCTGTAGCTTGCGCCGTCCTTGGAAACTGTAACGTAGATATCGTCACCGGGCTCGTTGTTCTTGTATTCGATCTTTTCGACTGTCATATCGTCGAAGGAAACGAACTTGTTCTGGTTGAGGATAAGCTCGTCGGTTCCGAGAAGAGCTGTTACGTCGGTAGCGGGAGCTATGTATTCACCTTCGATAATTGTGAAAGTAGCATCAACGATTTCAACTTCGCCAGCCCATTCAGCCTTATATCCCTGAACTCTGATTTTTGTTCCGGGAACAAGCTTTGCGTAATCCTCTTCGGAACATGCCATTTCGTAAAGGAAGTAAGCACCTTCTTCATTCTGTGTGTAAACTGTTGCCTTATTGTCCCACCATGACTGCTTAGCCTGAACGTATGTTTCAACGGTTACGGGAGTATCGAGAGCAGCTGCGCTGTACTCAGCGTATGTCATAGGCTCAGCGGGGAAAACAACCTCGGGAACTTCGGGCTCGTCGGGTGTTTCGGGAACTTCGGGGGTCTGCACGTCTTCATTGTTAACCTTTTCTTCGTTATTGCTTTCAGTAGTGCAAGCAACAAGTGAGAAAACCAAAACGAGAGCGAGCATCAAAACAAGAATTTTTTTCATTTTTTTATTCTCCTTTTAATTTAAAAAGTTACATGTAGTATAATACACAAATTATATAGAAATGTCAAGAAGTAAGGGAAAATTTAGTCGTTTTTATCTCTATTAATTTTAGCTTTAATAAAAAATGCAATAATTATTATCCAAATTCCTGCTAAAGAGAAAAGCAATATTGAAGAGGATAAGGGGAGTGGACCGAGTTCTCTTTTTGCATCAATGCTGTCAGTTGGTGTTATCTGGTCAAGTCGGTACATTGCAGAAACGTCCGAAAATAAATTTGAGATAAATTTTTCATCAACAGTCTGTCTGCGTCTGACAGATTTGGTTGTTGTTTCGATAAGCTGACCTGCAGCGTCTCTAAGAGAAGCCGAGCCGTTAAAAACGGGTGTTACGAAGGTATTGTCAGTATTGCTTATCAATAATTTTGTTGCTTTGATTTTTACGTCATAATAGAGTGAATTATTCTCGCCTTCACGGGATAAGTAATCTTTATAAACGTCAGAGCCTTGCGCTTTAGAGGTGACGGGGGCATATCCTTCTGTTTGTGAGTAGGCTATCTGTACTTCATTGGTCAATAGATATTGAAGGAAAAGCCACGACGCAAGAACCTCTTGAGGGTTTTCCTTGTTGAAAATACACACAGAAGGTCCTTGGGAGATCATTTTTGGATTACTTGGGTCGAACTGAGGTATAGTCATTACTTCGGTTTCAAATTTAACAAGCTTGTCCTCACTTATATCAACGAGGGGAGCATCGGACCCCATCCAGGTAGCACCAGCTGTGGAATCAATTGCAAATATACACTGTCCTGCATTCAGGAAGTTTGCGGGATACCCCGAAATTTTAAAGGTTGAAAAAGCACCGCTCTTTGCGTGTGTCGCTACTGTTTTTAAAATGTTTTTTGTGTCACTGTTGAAAATTTTAATTTCTCCGTTGTCGGTTGAATAATCTGATCCTTGCTGTTTTAACATTTGTATCATCATGTTGTCTGTCGATTTATAAATGATAGGGAGGAGCGTCTTTTGTGAATTGACCTTGAAAAATCCGTTTGCATCTTTTTCTGTTGCAGCTTCGGCAACATCCCATATGAAATCCCACGTAAGAACCTCGGGCAGAGTGAAGCCAAGCTTTTCAACGTAAGTTTTGTTCACGTAGCACGCTTCGGTGGAACGCATAAAAGGCAGAGCGTAGTATTCACCGCCGAATGAACACTCTTGAAGAAACTTGGGTATAATTTCTTCCGTCTTCGGAGAGTCGAACTTTACTTTCTTTCCCCCTAAACCGTAATCCTTGTTGCTCATTAAATCGGTCAGTGGAAGGACGGTGTTTTCACCCGTCAAGTAGGTTGCAATATGGTCGGGGTAGGTTATACATACGTTAGGCGTTGTCCCTGTTGCAATGTTGGTTATTACGTCATTGTATATTTTTCCGTAATCAGTGTAAGGTCTGAAGGTAACGTTAACGTTTGGATAAAGCTTTTCAAAATCCTCGATTGTTTTTTCGTAAATCTCAATCTGAGTGATATTCGTGTCGTTTTTTGCCCAAAATGTAATATTAATTTCCTGAGATTCATCAAATTCATTCGGCATATCAAAAGCTGCTTGTTCAATTCTGGCATGACATGAGGTAAGAACAAGACAAGATAAAAAGATTAGTATAATTTTTTTCATCCTTTTGTGCCTCCTCTTGCAACACCTGCCATTATTTTCTTTCTGAAAATAATAAATAGAAGTATAAGCGGAACTGAAATTGAAACGACAGCAGCCATCATTGCGGGAATGTTGTCTCTGCCAAATCCGTTTTCTCTTATTTCTTGTATGCCGTTCGATACGAGAAAATAGTCGGGATTATCGGTAATAAGACGTGGCCACACGTAAGAGTTCCAGCATTCAATAACCTTTAAAATAGTAACTGTTACAACAGTAGGCTTGCATATGGGCACAATTACACGGAACAAGTATTTCAAATCCGACGTTCCGTCAACCTTTGCCGCAAGATATAATTCATTAGGAACCTGTGAAAAGTTTTCTTTTAAAAGATACATATAAAATACCGAGCTGACAGATGGGAGAATAAGACCTGTGAACGTATTTCTGAGTCCTAAATTTGTTATTGTTGTAAAGTTAGTAATGATGACGAGCTCGGTAGGAATCATCATCATTGCAAGGAAGACAGAAAAAAGTAAATTCTTCCCCTTAAAATCAAGTCTTGCAAATGCGAAGGCGGCAGGAATGCTCACAAAGAGCATCAGTGCAGTCGTGACAACAGTAAAAATGAGAGTGTTAAAAAAGTAATCTCCAAGAGGTACTGTTGTGAAAGCATCAAGATAGTTTTGAAAGGTGGGGGAAAGCGTAAAAAACTTAGGTATAAATTCGGAGTTGTAAGCGCCGTAATCTTTAAGGGAGGTTAATATCATCCAATAAAAAGGGAAAAGTACCGTTAGTGCCCAAAAAGACAAGAAAATATAAGTGATAATTTTATATACACTGATTTTTTTCATACTATTCGTCCTAATTGTAATGTACGTGTTTCTTACTGATTATCAGGTTTATACAAGTAATAGTAAGAACGACTAAAAATAAGAATATTGCCGCTGCCGATGCATAAGAGGGGTATCCACCGCTGTTTCCATAAAGCATATCGTATATATAACCTACGATAGTATTCATTTCTGCGGCATTAAGATCCGTTCCGAAAATAGCAACAGCATCGCTATAAGCCTTGAAAGCGCCGATAAATCCCGTTATGATAAGATAGAAAAGCATAGGAGAGATCATTGGCAGTGTGATTTTTCTGAATATTCTGAACTTTGAAGTACCGTCAATTTTTGCGGCGTTGTAATACTCTTGCTTAACGGATGCCAATGCACTTGTTAAAACAAGTATCTTGAAGGGCAAAACTACCCAAATCGTGTAGAAGCACAGAACAAACATTTTTGCCCAGTAGGGTCCGTCGATAAAGTCGATAGAGCTTCCGCCAAAGAAGTTTATTATGAGGTTAACAAGCCCGTCGCTGTAAGGGGTCTTTTTGAATAAAATCATAAAGACAAGTCCTACCGCTAAGGTGTTAGTAACGTATGGCAGGAAGTATATCGTTTGAAAAAGCTCCTTGAGTTTTTTTATAGAACTCAGAGCAAGCGCTATCAAGAGAGCAATTCCCGTGGACAGAGGTACAGTAATTATTACAAGGATAAAGGTGTTCTTTAAAGCTTGTAAAAAATAAGGGTCTCTGAGCACGTATGAATAGTTATAAAGACCTACGCCAAAGGATTTACCCGACGCAGAATTGAATCCTTCCTCAAAAGAATAAATAAATACGTCGATAAGAGGATAGATCATAAGTCGGAGGCCAAGCGGTCTTAGGAAGACAATCTCAC
>JAZNZV010000127.1:0-2900 GCA_045595105.1 Eubacteriales bacterium
GTCTGAAACCTCGCTTTCAAGGAAGGTATCGTTACCGAAGGACTTTACAATATAGTCGGTGGTGGCCTTCGTTGCATTGAAGCTGTCCCCCTCAAAGGCAGTGAAGGTCTTACCGTTGTCACAAGAATAAGCGTAGGTCACCAAGTCATTGTAGTTTGTGACGCTTATTACCGCATTTTTTGTAGCAAGGGAAAGGGTGGGTTTTTCAGCGGGCTGTACCGCAGGTGCTTTTATAACGTATGAGTTTGTTTTAAACCAGGTGGCGTATCTGAAATCACCGCTTCCCGCTTCGACAAGGTTGTCAGCAGGGTTATCGGTGTTGGGGTAATATTCAAAGGCTACAAGGAAGCCGTCCTCAGGGAGGAAGTCAGCGAAGTTTACTACTGCGCTGAAGGAAAAAGACTTTGAAGTGGAAACACCGGCATATTCCTGTGTGTAGCTATTGGAATAGGTTTTTATATTACCGCTTCTGTCAGAAACGTAAGCCACAAATTTAGTGGTAAGGGTTTTAGTTATAAAGGTAGAGTTGTTGCAGAAGAAACGGAGAGTGAACTTTTCCGCCTCGTTTGTTTTGATAACGCCCTCTCTGTCAAAGGCGTATTTGTATACTATGGCGTCAGAAGCCTTAAGAGCGTTTGCCGTTTCTGTGGCAAGCTTCGTCTTCGCCTCCTCATAGCCTGCATCTCCTTCATTGAGAGCATCAAAAGCAGCCTTCGCATTAGCGTAAGGAGTAAGGTATATTTGCTGGTGTGCAAATATGGTGTCACTGCCCAACCCGCCCGATGGGGATACGCTGCCCGACCACATAGCAGGATAGAATAGTGTTGTGTCAGCGTCGTTATTAGTGTCTCGGCAGGTAGCATAGTGCGTTTTGTCGGGACTCAGGTCGAGTATATTCTGCCTTTCGGTAAGGTCGCCGTAAGCGTAGGCAAGGGTGTAGCCCGACTTAGTTCCATCGCTGAAAATCTCTTTTACTGCATAGAGACCAACCATGTCGGCATCAGCGTCAAAGGCTGAGTATTCTCCGATGACCATGGCATCGCCTCTCTCGTTCATATTGACCTCGGCAACCTCATAACTGCGAGAAGAGTCGAGAGTCAGCGTTCCAAAGCCGTCGCTAACACCTGTGGGTAGAGTGTCCTCGGCTAAAGCCGTAAGAGAGAATGTAAACAATAAAATTAATAACAAAAGTAAGGATAATTTCTTCAATGCTTTTACCTCCTAAAGTATCATAGTAAAATTTTATCACATATTTTTAAATATACCATTGGAAATATTGCTAAAAACATTGAAAATATTGATATTATAAAGTTAAGGAAGATTTTGATTTTCAAAATCTTCCTTAACTTTTCTTTATAGTAACCGAATATTTTTTTAGCTTTTCGATGGGGTGATATGAGTCCTTCGAGCGTCTGAGTCCTTCGATGCCCATATCCTCTTCACGGTTTATAAATTCTGCGGGATTGTGAGAGGCGAATTCCTTTACTATCATCTGATAAGCGCCTTGTACGTCACGCCGTGCCTTTTCGATATGAACGAAAAGAGTGTTGTCCACCACTTCTCCAAAGGCAAAAGAAACAATGCTACCATTTGCTCTTACAACACCGCCTTCGGTAGGAAAGCATCGGTAACCGCCGTCGAGGTAGTCCTTTACCATATTCATTTCAAAAAGTGCTGACTCGTTCATACCCTCGCTGTCTCTTGTCAGCTCGTTATAAAAGTCCTTGACCTCACTAAGGTTATCCGATCCCACCTTTTCATAGGACCAGTCGGGAAAGCTTGCCTTGAATTTATTTATATGGTTGCGCTGACCCGAAAAGCGTTTGCCCAAAAGAGTGGACAGGTCACTGTGAGAGTAGAGGTAGTCCCACCATTCCTCTCTTGTGTATACGTTGGATACCTCAAATTCACCTTTCAGAATATCCACGTCACTCTCGGTGATAAGAGAGAGGTCGAGGGAGTTTTCTCCTGTTATATCAAAAAGCTTTGTTACGGACCTTTTGATGTTTTTTGTGCTGATGCCGTAGTGAACGCCTCCGTCAAGGTTAAGCTTTATAAAAAGCTCCTCATCGGTGAGTATATATTCCGTCTTATACATCTTCTGCCACATTAGAATGACAAAGGGTGTAAAGTCGCAGAATTTTGAAGGGCAAAAGCTGATAGCCTCTGCTATCAGCTTTGCCCCTGAACAATCGAGAATTTTAAATTGGTCACTCATTTTTTTGCTAAAAGTTCCTTTATATCTGCAAGAAGTGTTGCTGTCTCCTGTTGAGCCTTGCGAGTTGCCTCAATGTCTGCTTTTTCTGCTGCCGCAGCGTCTGCAGCCGCCTTTTCTGCTTCAGCCTTAGCTGCCGCTTCCTCTGCCGCCTTCTTCTGCTCTTCTTCAAATTTCTCTGCATCAAGCTTATGCATGAGTGCTTCAGAGTGGTTCTTAATTCCTGTCATTACCTTGATAACAACGAAAATTGTAAGTGCGATGATGATGAAGTCGATAATTCTCTGAATGAATACGCCGTACTCGAGAGTTACAGGTAAAATCTCCTCAGTAATAACCGTGCCGTCCTCGGCGAGCACGGCAGGGGTACCTGCCTTCATTTCCCATATAAGCTCCTCAAAGCTTGACTTACCTGTGAGAAGTGAAATGCAGGGTGTGATGATGTTGGCAACAAGGGAGTTTACAATGTCCTTGAAGGCTCCGCCTATTACAACACCGACTGCCATGTCAACTACGTTGCCCTTTGATATGAATTCCTTGAATTCAGTACAAAAACCTTTTTTAGCCATAATTTTATCTCCTTTATTTTTTCGCTCTTTCGCGAATTGTATTCTTGTATTCTTCAGCTGCTCTCTCGTTCTTATTATCACCGAAGTGATAGTACACACGGCTTTTCAAATCGTCG
>JAZNZV010000128.1:0-4471 GCA_045595105.1 Eubacteriales bacterium
ATTGATAGCCATAATTATTTTTTTTGCAAGACATAAGATTTCACAAATTTATCAATCACTTATTGATTTTTTTAGAAGAAAAATTAAAAGTCCTAGATTAAAAAAATTTATTCATCTAGTTGCTAGGTTTTTTGCATCTACACTTTTTACTGTGAGCATTACCGTCATTTCTCCATATTTAATCGATTGTTATAACTCTCAAATTAATATTATTGTATTAGCTTGGATTATAGGTGTAGTGTTAAATGCCGTTTGCGGTAATTACATTCATGGAAGAAATAATGCTCAAAAGTGGTTTCTGACATCGTTACGAAGATTTAAACGAATCCATAGTGATACAGCGGAGAAAATATTTGATGCTAGGGGGAATATCCCTGAAATTATAAGACTTGTAACAAAAGCAAAAGGAATGTGTAAGGATATTGATAAATTTTATTTTAGATTTGATAATGCTGCCAAAATAGCTTGTGAATCGATGTATAATATTATCAAGGATGTTACGGGTTATACGGAACATCATGTAACTATATATAAGAGATATCAAGATTGCAAGGGAAAACCTTGCCCTACCGAGTGTCCTTTGTATACAAATTGTGACAAAATAGACAACAAAAGAGAATGGACAAAAATGATTGCTTGCTGTAATGAAGACAGCTTGGCATCTCTTTCTTTTGAACAAGAGCATTGTTTTGAGTATTATGAAAAAAATGATTCAAATGTAAATTTAGAGGAAAGAAAGAAACATTTTTATATACATTTTTTTTCAAATAACCAAACTAAAATAGAGATTCTTACAGGAAAAGATAAAATCAGAAAAAACTTTTTATTTCATAAATCATCGATTACCAGAGAAGAAGAAATAGAACAATATATTGGAATCCCATTGTGTTTTCCTGAAACGTATGTTCAAGATGAATTGAAGGCTGATATAAATTCCGAGATTCGCCAACAGCAACATATAACCTATGCTGTGATGCAAATTGATTTTAGAAAAAAGGGAATATTGGGAAAAACTGATCAATCAATATTGGAGTTTGTCGAAAATGTCTTTTCTGGAATAGTAGCATATCTACAGACATCTTTACAAGTTGAAGAGATAACAAAAAGTTTAATTAAAAGTATAATAGATCTTTCTTTATTGAACGATGATGCTTACAAGCAATTGTCAGATGAATATGAAGGGGTGCTTGATGAGTTTAATAAGAATGTGGATGATTATAATGAACTAGCAGAAAAATATAATTCTTTAATTGAAAGGATTGCTTAAACTTCAGTTGATTTAAACTATATTATTAGAGGCGAGAATAATGGAAAAAATAGAATTTAAGAGAACTTATAATAATAAGAACAAATGTATTCAAAAAAGAATGGATAGATGCATTATGATAATGATGTCATTTCACCCCAAAGCTAATTGGTGTGAGTTGGTTTTGGAAGAGAGTTATAAAAACATACGAAAAAAACAATTTAAGAATATGAAAGAGATTTAGTTCGGTAAATGACTTCAAACTGTTACCAAGGTATATGTTTAACGCTACGAGTATTAGGATGTATATATAAGTAAATCTTTTATGCACATTTTACGATAATCAAGTATATATTGTATTTGCTAAAATAAGGAAATTGAGAAAAAGAACATTTCGTTTGATGGTGTGTTATGGTTAATCACTGTGTTTGAATTAATTTATCTTGAAAACGCTTTTAAATCAATTTTATGGTTTTAACTTAACACAAGGCTGTTACAAAAAAGTCTGGCATCTAGATTATACAGTCTTTATATAGCTATCGACGCTTATTTTGCTAAAACGAGTATTGGCGGATGAATGCATAACTTATCCCAAAGCACTTCTTATGAAGTGCTTTTAACTTTTATTGACTCTGAATTGTATTTATGTTAGAATGAAACAAACAGTTATTGTGAGGTAAATTTATGATTAATTCGGAATTACTTGATAAGCTTCGTATAATTACTCCCGAAGAGCAACGTATACTTGACGGGGAGAAAAGTATAAACAGAAGCCTTTATATGAATAACGCCTGCAACGTAATCACAAGTGAAAAAGTGTTATCTTTAGGTAAGCAAATTGCAATCAGGCCTCATACAAGGTTTATACATTTTCCAAGGCATACTCACAATTACGTTGAAATTGTCTATATGTGTAAGGGACACACAACCCACATTTTGGATAATGATAGAATAGAATTGCAAGAAGGGGAGCTTTTACTCTTATGTCAGAATTCCAGCCATGAAATCCTACCTGCAGGTGCTGATGACATAGCGGTAAACTTTATTGTTCGACCTGAGTTTTTCGACAATTCTCTGCAGATGATAGGAGAGGAGGATACGCCTTTAAGAAGGTTTATCCTTGAAAGCTTAAAAAATGAACGTGCTTCAGCAGGATATTTGCACTATAAAGTATCTCACGTATTGACTGTCCAAAATTTACTTGAAAATTTGATTTACACTTTACTGTTTGATACTCCTAATAAAAGAAATATGAATCAGTTTACAATGGGTCTGCTCTTTTTGAATCTTATTAATCTTACAGATAAGCTTGCGTCAAACAATAAGGCTGAACAAAATATTGTTAAAATTCTGAGATATATTGAAGATAATTATAAAAGTGGAAGCCTAAAGGATCTTTCTGAAAAAATGCACTATGATATCAGCTCTTTATCACGAGAAATTAAAAGTAAAACAGGAAAAAATTACACCGAGCTTGTTTATGAAAAAAGATTGTCACAAGCGTGCTTTTTGTTAAAGAATACTGATATGACAATTGAGGAAGTAGCGATTGCGGTAGGCTATAAGAACGTCAGTTTTTTCTATCGCATTTTTAAAGAAAGACACGGAATGTCTCCTAAACGTTACCGAAGTAATTAAAAAATAAACATCAAAAAAGGACATATTTTAATCAAAATATGTCCTTTTATATTTTTGTCGGCGATGATATAATTAGCATGAGGTGAAAATATGAACAGATATAATGAAGCAAAAGAAATATATAAAGAAATGGGCATAGATACAGAGAGAGCACTTGAAATACTCAGTAATATACCGATATCTATGCATTGCTGGCAAGGTGACGACGTTGTTGGCTTCGATAATATGAATGGCTTGAGTGGTGGTATTCAGACCACAGGTAATTACCACGGAAGAGCACGAACTCCCGATGAGCTCATGTCGGATTTTGACTTTGCTTTAAAGCTTATTCCCGGTAAGAAAAAATTAAATTTACATGCAAGCTATGCTATTTTTGAAGAAGAAAAAGCTAATAGAGATGCGTTAGAGCCGAAGCATTTTAAAAAATGGGTGGACTTTGCAAAAGATAGGGGAATGGGAATAGATTTTAACCCAACGTTTTTCTCACATGAAATGGTTAAAAACAATTTGACGCTTTCTTCACCAGATGAAAACGTAAGAAAGTTTTGGGTAGAGCACGGAAAACGCTGTATAAAAATTTCCGAGTATTTTGCAAATGAGACAGGAATTCCTTGTGTTATGAATATATGGATTCCTGACGGATATAAGGATATACCTGCTGACCGTCTTGGACCGAGAGAAAGGTTTAAAAAGTCTCTTGACGAAATTTTGTCTGTTGACTATGATAAAGCGAAAGTGTACGTTTGCCTCGAATCAAAGGTGTTCGGCATAGGAATGGAGTCATATACTGTTGGTTCAGCCGAATTTTGCTTAAATTACGTCAATTCACGAGGAATCGTACCACTTATGGACAATGGTCATTATCATCCGACTGAGGTTGTATCGGATAAAATTGCATCAATGTTACCTTTCCACGAAAAGATAGCTTTACATATTACAAGAGGTGTTCGTTGGGACAGCGACCACGTCGTATTATTTGATGACGAAACAAAAGAAATAGCAAAAGAAATTGTAAGAAATAATGCGTTGGACAGAGTATTTATTGCAACAGATTATTTTGATGCGTCAATTAATCGAATATCAGCTTGGGTGACGGGAATGAGAAGCGTTCAAAAAGCATTACTTTATGCCCTTCTTGAGCCCTCGGATAAGCTTAAAGAGCTTCAGAATAATGACGATTTTACGTCCCTTATGATTTTAAGTGAAGAGTTAAAAACGGCTCCTTTAGGTGACGTGTGGAATGAATATCTTAGACGAGAAAAAGTCTTTGTTGACTATCTTCCTAAAATAAAAGAATACGAAAAAATACTTGTAAATAGAAAATAAAGAGGAGAAGCGTTATGTTATTTGAGTCAAAATGGCTTACTTATAAAACGGGTGAATATAAAAGCGCTCATGATAAATATGGAAACCCTTCGCCGTATTTCAGACACAAATTTGAAGTAAAGGAAGGCGTAAAGACTGCAACACTTTTTGTATCGGCTCTCGGTGTTTATAAAGCTTACGTAAACGGTAGTGAAGTTTCAAACGATTATCTATCTCCGGGATGGGTCAACTATTCAAAAAAATTACCCTTTATGCGCTATG
>JAZNZV010000129.1:0-5464 GCA_045595105.1 Eubacteriales bacterium
TGAGATTGTCTTCCTAAGACCGCTTGGCCTCCGACTTGTCAAGGCCGAGCGTAGTACAAGAATAAAATGTAAATTAGTAGAAAGAGGAACCACCTGAACATGACGGTAAAATTCAAAAAGCTTTCCGATAAAGCAATATGCCCCACCTATGGCACACAGTATTCGGCAGGTGCCGACCTTTATGCACTTTGCGACAGCGACGTGATTATACAATCCGGTGAAACTGTCCTTATCCATACGGGAATAGCCGTGGAAATACCCGAGGGCTACGTGGGACTTATCTATGCCCGAAGCGGTCTTGCTACCAAGAAAGGACTCGCCCCCGCCAATAAGGTTGGCGTTATAGATGTCGATTACAGAGGAGAGTTGATGGTAGCGCTTTTCAATCAGTCGAAGGAAGAAAGAGTTGTCAGCGCAGGCGAGCGAATAGCCCAGCTTGTAATAGCGCCCTTTTTGAAAGCAGAGTTTGAAGAAACACAAGAGCTGTCCGAGACTGTACGTGGTGAAGGCGGATTTGGTTCTACGGGTAATAAATAGCAATAAAAAGTGTCTGAAATTTACAGACACTTTTTTTAGAACAGTATTTTTATTTTCAATTCTTTTCTGCACTTGGGACATACAGCATCGTGCTTGCCCTTTTTTCTTGGAAAGCGAAGGGTCGCCTTGCAGTAGGGACACCTTCTATAAACGTGCTCCTTGTCACCTAAACGCTTTTTTATATTCCCAAAGCCCTGAACGACCTTTCTCTTTATGATAAGATACTTTGCATTTTCCTTCTGCCTTGCAGAAATATTTTTGGAAAACACTCTGAAAAACGTGTAGATTATAACGAGCAAAATGAGAGTAGATAAGGCAGTGGAGTGCACAAAGCAGTTGACGATAAAGAGAATAAGATAAACCACCAGAAGGCAGTTGTAAAATTCGTCAATACCGTAGCGTCCTTGCATAAACATCATGAATTTATATTTAAGTTTATTCAAAATTTTTCACCTCGAGGGGTATTATATAAGGAAAATATTAACACAAAAAGAATAGATAGAAAAGTTTACAGTAATTTCGCAAAAAGTACAAGTATCAGAAGTATCGAGAAGTTATACAGTGAAAATTTTGCGATATAAGAGAACGCTTTCCCTGGGTTGTGATTTACGTATTCTCTGAAGGTTATAAGGCTTGCAAGAGAAGAAATAAGAGTGCCTATACCTCCAATATTTACACCAATGAGCAGGTCGGAATAATTCGACGTAAATTCGGACAGAAGTATCGCTGAGGGAACGTTGCTTATCATTTGGCAGGACAGAACAGAAACGATGAGCTCATCTCTTGAAAGAAGAGCTTCAAAAAAATCTTTTACCATATCTATTCTCGCCATATTGCCCGAGAAAATAAAGAAGCATACGAAGGTAAGGAGTAACGGGTAGTCAACCATCTTGAGAGCCTTTTTATCAAGGAATAGAAGTGAAATTATTATTATGACAGTACCGAGCTGATAGGGGATACTTCTGAATACGATAAGCACCGCTAAAACAAAAAGCAAAAGATAAATAACTGTCTTTTTTCTGTCGCTTCTCATTTTTCGCTCACTGAGTACAAGCTCATCGTTTGGCAGGAAAAAGCATAAAAGAGCAATAATTACAACCGACAAAAGGAAGCTTGGGAGCATGATGGAGACAAACTCACCGTTTGGAATTTCAAACTTTGTATACAAAAACAGGTTTTGAGGATTTCCAAAGGGGGTGAGCATACCTCCAAGATTTGCGGCAATGTTCTGCATAATAAAAACAAATGCCATATACTTTTCGTTTCCCGTGGTGTGAAGCATAAGGTAGCCGAGAGGAAGAAAGGTCAAAAGCGCCATGTCGTTAGCAATGAACATGGAGCCGATAAGCGTCACGAAGACGAGAGCGGTCACGGCGTTTCTCAGTCCCTTGAACTTCTTGACAATTTTAACGGCAAGAAGATAGAAGAAGTTAACGTTCTTCAGGGCACATACAACGGCAAGCACCGAGAAGAGACAGGCAATCGTTTTGAAATCTATGTAACCGAGATACTCTTTGTCGGGGGTAACGATAAACGACGTGATAACAGCCGCAAAAAAGGATATTACGAAAACTGTATTATGCTTTACGAAATGTAATAGTTCTTTCATATAAAACCTCAAAAATCAAGAGAGTACAAAATCCAACGGATATTGTACTCTCTTTTTTCAAAAAGTCAAGTCAAAGTTACATTGCCATTATCTTGTCAAGTGCTGAAGAAATGTCTGTGTAGAACTTGTCAAAGTCAGTATTAGCATCGGGGAAGAGCTCAGCTGTCATTGCAGCGTCATAGCCTGCAGCCTTAAGCTTGGGGATAGCAACATCGAAGTGAACGTCACCCTCAAGAAGTGGGCAGAAGGTACCACCGTTATGACAAACACCGCCTGCTCTCTTGAAGTCCTTGATATGTACCTTAACGATGTACTCACCAACAATGTCAAGCCACCACTCAGCGTTGGAGAACTCAACCATGTTACCGATATCGAAGTACAAGCCTACGTTCTTGTTGCCGATAGCGTCGAGAACGTACTTAACGTCCATGGGAGATGAGAAGAACTCATTCCATACGTTTTCAAGACCTACTCTTACACCGGAAGCATCGATTTCGTCCTTGAGAGAACGGAATACCTCAATGGTGTTCTCGAAGCTCTTCTTGAGACCGATTTCGTTATCTACACAAGTAACAACGAGAATACCATCAGCCTTAATTGCGCTTGCGCATCTGAGCTGTGTTCTGAGAACCTTGAGAGCCTCTGCTCTCTTTTCGGGATTTTCACTTGCAAAAGCACCTGTTGACCAGTAAAGACCTGTTGAAACGCTCTGTACCTCAATGCCGTACTTCTTTTCAAGCTCAAGCACCTTGTTGAAGTCAGCCTCTGTTGATTCATAGTTGAAGGAGTGCTTGTTAGCGCCTATCGCATCAACGTTAAGCTCAATAGCCTCAAAGCCGTACTTCTTAGCGGTTTCGAAAATGTCCTCAAAGGTCATCTCTTCAGGGAATGCCCATGCGTTAATCGACTTTTTCATAATGTTTTTCCTCTCTTTATAAAAATTACTTTGTTTTTTCAATTATTGTTTTAAGCGCTGTGTTTACCTTGTCGCAGAACGCATCAAGGTCTTCTCCGTTAGGGAACAATTCTGCAGTAATAGCACCGTCGTAGCACTTGCCAAGCATGGGACAAACAACGTCGAAGTGAACGTCGCCCTCAAGAAGGTCACAGTCGTCGCCCGTGTAATATCTGCCGTTTTCTCTCTTGAAGTCCTTTGCGTGCACCTTGATTATGGAATCTGCAAGAACCTCAACCCACCATTCAGCATCGTTCATGATTATCATGTTTCCAAGGTCGAGATATATGCCCACGTTCTTGTTACCGATACCGTCAATTACGTACCTTGCATCCATAGGCGATGACCAGAATCTGTTCCATACGTTTTCAAGACCTATCTTCACACCCAAAGCATTTATCTCTTCTTCAAGCTCACGGAAGGTCTCGATGGTGTTGTTGTAATTTTCAAGAAGTCCTATATTTCTGTCAAGGCAGGGAACAACGAGTATAGCTCTGGCTCCAACACCCTTCGCACATCTGAGGTGTGCTCTCAGCATATCAATGGCGAAATTCTTCTTTTCGGGGTCGCTTGAGCCGAACATAGCCTTGTTCCAGTAGGTCGAGCAGGCAAGACTCTGTACTTCAATTCCATACCTTGCTATAAGCTCTCTTACCTTTTGAAAATCCTCTTCGGTAGAGTTGCAGGAAAAACAGTGGTTTCCTGCCTCGGGAATGGGGGCATCCATGTTAAGCTCTATTCCCTCAAAGCCGTGCTCTTTTGCTTTTTTGAAAACCTCTTCAAAGGTCATCTCTCCGGGAAAAGCCCATGCGTTTATTGCTCTTATCATTTTGTGTTTCCTCCATACAATAAATAGTTTAACTTATCATAACAGAAAGAATTATAAAATGTTAGCACAAAAGTGACTTAATATAGCACGCCATTGACGTTTTTAGATGATAAAAGCACCGCTCTTTAAATCTTTGAGATATCCGTCATCGGAATATCTTGTGAGCCTACCTACACCGTTCTCATAAACTATTTCGGTTATCGAACAGTTAGTAGGAACGGGAGTCTCGTTATAAAGCTTTGCACTCTTGCTGTGGCTGAAATAGTAGGGGAGCGCCTTTATTACTCCTCCGTGGGATGCAACAAGCACTGTCAGCCCCTCGTTTTCTCTCGCAAGAGCGTCTACCGCATTACCTATACGCTGAATAGACTCCTTTGATGACTCTTTTGCCCCTGTA
Organism: Eubacteriales bacterium; assembly: GCA_045595105.1. Lineage (GTDB taxonomy): Bacteria > Bacillota > Clostridia > Oscillospirales > SIG627 > RGIG6353. The sequence goes on from JAZNZV010000129.1 coordinate 4,328, forward strand.
ATGGTAAGGTTGAAGGAATCTTCTCTCCAAAGTCTTCTTTCCTCGGGGTAAAGCTTTTCTACCTCGGCAAAGGTTCTGCCTGTCCAATCACCGCAGTCACGTTCGATAAAACCGCCTATTCGCACAACCTCCAGTCCTCTCGCCTTTGCAAAGGGAAGAGCAGTATAGTACGCTCGGTCAAGAGTGCTTGAAAAGACCTTATCTATTTTAACGTCCTTCATTGCATCGGCTGCAACCTCAGCCTGCTTGACACCAAGCTCGGTCAGGGCGATATTGTTTTGCCCCGCAAAAAACTTTTCACAGTTTGCGACACTTTCTCCGTGCCTTATTACAAGAATTCGGGTTGACATAGGTTAGTCCTTTCACTTCTAATGATATATTAAACCTTAAGAAAGTTCAATGAATTTTCCGACGGCGTTTATGGATAAATCGACGGTGACAACACACAAAAAACTTCAATCTAATTATACAACCGATAGCTGTTTTTGTCAATGCGTCGAAAAATATTTCAAAAAGTTATGACAAAAATGAACGTAATATGAAAATCCCTATTGACAATTTGTGTCGAATTCGTTAAAATAATAAGGAATTGTAAATGTAATTTTACAAAAAATTTAGCCAAAAGGCAAGGAGAAAAGAAAATGAAAAAGTTCTTAAGCTTACTCTTGGTAGCAGCTCTTGCACTTACTCTCACTCTTAGCTTTGTAGCTTGTAGCGACGAAGAAGCTAACGGCGGAGAAGTATCTGCAGAAAACATCAAGGTTGGATTTATCTTCCTTCACGATGAAAACTCTACCTACGACAAAAACTTTATCGACGCAGCTCTTGCAGTTCAGGAAAAGCTCGGTCTTACCAACGACCAGATGATCATGGTTACAGGTATTCCCGAAGGCTCTGAGTGCTATGATGCAGCTATCGACCTTATCGACCAGGGATGCGACGTAATCTTCGCAGACTCCTTCGGTCACGAGCCCTTCCTTCTTGACGCAGCAAGAGAGAACCCCGACGTTCAGTTCTGCCACGCAACAGGTACAATGGCTCACACAGCAGGTCTTGCTAACTTCCACAACGCATTCGCTTCCATCTACGAAGGTAGATTCCTGGCCGGCGTTGCTGCAGGTCTCAAGCTGAACGAAA
>JAZNZV010000130.1:0-11650 GCA_045595105.1 Eubacteriales bacterium
TTTCACCGTAACCACCGGGGATTACAGGGAAGGATGAAAGAGTAGGTGTAGGAGCATCTTCCTTAATCTCGTAGTGTTCTCCCTTACCGAAATAGAATGCTGTTGTAAAGTTTGAACCAGTAGTACTATCTATGAGATAAATGTCCTTGGGATCAACAACACCAAAAGGACGATAATCCATACCAACTACCCAGCCCTCTGTGGGGAAGCCTTCAATTGACTGGATATCAACCTTCTGCAGGTTGGTTTCGTTCCAACCCTGGTGCTGTGACTTGATTTTATTACCTATCCAAGTGTAACCACTTACGTTTCCGTTTGCATCCATTACGTAAACAGTAAGTTTAGGCGATGATTCAAGTCCAAGAGGAGAATTGCTTCCGTTATACGCAAACGAACCTACTGTGATAGAATATATCTCGGTTACAGGTGTAACTTCTTCAGCATTATATGCGTAACGATAGCCTTTATTAGCAAGTTTTTTTGCAATAATAGTCTGAGCAGTAAGGTCATCCTCAGGATCGTCAGTTGCAAGTGCTGCTATCAAATCTGCAGGGCTAACTGATGCTTCAGCTGTCCAGTCATCAAGGAATGTGTATCCTTTTGCTTCGGATGCTATATGTGTAGAATTATGGACACCTCTAAATACGCCTACCTCCCAAGTCACGGTATTTGCAGCTTTTGGCTTCTCTTCTCCGGCTTCAAAAGTACCAAGTTCTTTACGATCCGCTGAGTCTCCTTGAATGTACACAAGGACAGGATCAGAATCAGCAAAATACTCGTCACCGAGAACTACAAGCGCATAAAGACCTGCAGGATTGGAAATCTTGCTTGTAAGGTCAAATTCAGTAACTCCTGAAACTTCATGCATATTATTAGCATCCGCACCTAAGATTGTATAAGGTGCAACTACATATTTAACGTTTTCATCAAGTCCATTGAAAACAGTGCCTTCTACTGTAATACCTGTAGGTTTAGCATACTTGGGAATCTTGATGCTATAGCTATCCTTTATATATCTTATCTGTGCTCTGGTCTGGTATGAAGGCTCCTGGTCAAACGCAATATTGTCGATGGTTTCTACACCTGCATAGGGATAGATAGTAAATCCAACAAAGTAACCGTCGTCAGGGAGAGGTGTTTCCCAACCTTCATTTGTTGTAAAATCAACAGGATATGTTAATTCAGTTCCGTTATACGTCTTATTTTTGAACAGATAGGAATAAGATTCAATCTTGCCGTCGAGTGTCATAACGTGTGCGTCGAAACGAACGGTGTTATTTTTTATAATCATATGACCGTTGTTACGCTTCATTGCAAAGGTGTACTGCTCTACATCTGCAATGGGAATTATTTCCTCTGTGGTAAGAGCGTATTTGTAAAAAATACTGTCCGCAGTAGCCTTAATCACACCGAATTTTTCATTTATCGCAGCCTCGTCTCCGCTCTGCATAGCAACATACAATGCTTTAGTAGCTGCCGTGCTAAAGTGGCTTTCAGCAAGAGTTCCAAGCGTTGTATAATCTTTATAGTGTCCCGAATTATGAGTGAAAACGCCAGGGATAAATTCTTGAGTGTTAGCTTTAATATTAAGTCTGATACCACTATACTCCATAATGTCCTGACGAGCTGCATGCTTACCATATACGTATACAAGTACTGCATCAGAATCAGCATAGTAATCGTTTCCGACAACGTAAAGCCCGTAGAGACCTGCAGGATTAGCAAAAGCATCTTTAAGGTCGTATTCCGTAGAATTCATAATCTTAACAGCCTTTGTGTTATCTATTCCTACGATAGTGTAAGGAGCAACTGCATATACCTTATTTTCGTCGAGCCCCTTAAATACAGAACCTTCTACTGTTACATCAGGCTTTTTAACCTTAACCACATCAATGGTGTACTTATTGAAATAGAAAGCGTAATACATCTGTGAATCGTAAAATCCACCAGAAGCAATAAAGGTTGTCACAGAATCGACATCAACTACGCCGTAGGGCTTGATTTCAACACCGACAATCCAGCCTTCTTCGGGCAAGCCTTCAATAGCCTGCACGTCAATAATCGTGTCAAGAAGAACCTTCTGATATCCTGTTATCAACTTTTCACTTGTCCATGTGTGAGTTGTAACATTACCTGTCTTATCCATTACGTAGAAGATAGCCTGCGCATAAGCTGTGTCTGGATACACACAGTACTGCTGGCTTCTTATATACATAGGAAACTTAAGAAGTTCATTAACGGGAATGATTTCACCGGGCTCAAAAGCATATTTGAAACCACGAAGCATATAACGATCGGCAACATATTGCCTCAATTCCGCCGCTCTGCCTGCTGAAGATGCCTTAAGGTTACCATATGCACTGGAACCATTACCTGCTTCATAGTGCTTATCATAAAATGTTTTAAGTGAAGAATACCCGAACGAGTTCGTAAGATAAAGTTTTTCTTTTGCTTCTTCCCAAGTGTGCTCAAGAGCATAAAGTTCTCTTGCTTCTGCCACATTTGCAATATAGTTAGCAGTCAAAGGGTAGTAGTTCGCCGAGGAGCCCCAAACATCAGTTGCAAACGAGCCAGCGGCAGATACCCAGGTACCGGGGATCCAATCAGTTCCCTGAACGGCGGTGGGCATGAGCTTGCCCGAGCCGTTAGGAGCCCAATTACCAAGTTTAGAGCGGTCCTCGCTAGCACCATATACGTAAATTGTGTCAGACCAATCTGTTGTTCCAGTCTCACGTACTACGTAGAGACCTGCGAGGTTTTCATTTGTTGTTGCGTCGAGTGCGAAGGGGGTGCCGATAGCTGTACCGTCACCTGTGGAGTTGAGAGTAACCTCAGCTGCTTCATAGTTTTTGCCATATTCAAGTCCGTCAATGGAGCCGTAACCGCCTGTTATTGCAGCAAGAGACGAAAGGGCAAGGAGAACTGAAAGAGCAACTGCAGTTATCACAACTGCCAAAATGCGTTTTGTCAGTTTTGATTTCATATTTTCCTCCATATTTTTGGTTTACCTAAACTCGTAAACCCTAAGTTTTCGGGTGAGAGAGGCAGGAGCCTCTCTCACGCCGTGAGGCTGATTACTTTATGCCTGCAAAAGTATATGCGTCAAGTTCAGCGTTGTACTCAACCCAGTTAACGATAACGTAAGCAAGATTCTCGTTTTTGTTTTCATCAACGTAGGTACCAATCTTTGCTACTACTTCGTAGTTAGCGTTTTCGTAGTAGTTGTAATCTTCAACTGTTGTAAGAAGGGTATCAATATCGTCAATAGTGATTTCTTCGAAAATGAATTCTGCATTTTCTTCGTTGGGAAGGTTCTTTATTGCAATGAGCTTAACGTCTTCAGTTACCTTGTAACCTTCTGCATTGCTCTTTGTGAATATGAGATCAAGATCATCTAAAATATAATCAAGAGTCTCAACGCTGTAAGAGCTGATACCTGTCTTAGCATCAACGTAATCTACGTCAACGTAATCCTTCTCTTCAGCGTCCCAAGCGTAAATCAAAGCGGTCTTTGCCTTAGTAGCATCAGCATATCCAAGCTCGTTATTTACGGTTTCAATATCTGTGCCTTCATATATGCCCTTAAATTTGTAGGTTGCATATACTTCTTCCTTAGCTTCATCGTACTCTGCTTCGCTGTTTGCAAGTGCGAGAAGGTGGAGACGAGCATCCTTTTCATAGTCGCCAGCATTGGGGATAATTGTAACTTCATCAAAACCGCCGAGAGCGAGCTTTGTTGTTTCAATCATCCAGAAGCCTGTTTCCTTATCAAGTGCGAGATATGTGTCTCCTATAAGTCCAATAGGATCAAATTCATCGGGAATTTCGTTTCCGAAGCAGAAACCTATATACTCGTGAGGACCTGTCTTATCGGGCTTAGTATAGGGATAATAAATTACCGATTCATCATCAATAGCCACCTTGGAAAGGATTACTTCGTTGCCTTCCTTAATAGACATAACGCCTGTTTCTTTATTAATAGTAAGCTTAAGATCTCTGGGAACAATCTGAGCGTCTTCGCCTTCGCCTATTTTCTCGTTAGCGGCAATGATCATGCCTGTAACTACGCCCTCTTCCTCAATGGAAAAGTCTCCTAAGCCGTCACATGTAGTAAGTGAATAGTAGCCATCAGAGTCAATAACGAACTCAACAAGGACATTAGGATACATAACTACGCCATCCTTAACGTACGCTCTGTACATTGAGCCGTTCTGAGCTACTGTTTCAGCCTCTGTGCCATTGATAGCAGCGGTGGGCTTGAGGTTTACAAGCTCTTCCTTACCGTTGATAAGGAGATATGCGGGATAGAATACTTCGTATTTCTTTGTCTTTTCGTTAATCTGAAGCTCTGTGGGCTTATCAACGAACTGAAGGATAGCCTTGTTCTGTCCGCCCATAGCAGCCTTCTTCTCAGCTTCCGTAGCAATAGTAGCGTGAACGTACTCACCGTCATAGAGATAATAAGTTACGTAGTTATAGTCGCCCTTCTCGGCATCAAAGCCTACAAAGTTACTACCCGCTTTACTAATCTGGTTATATATACTGCTAACAGCACTCTTACCTATATTAGCGTATGAGCCGCCTACTCTTCCGTTACGAAGCTTTGTTGAAGAAGATAACTTTCCATATCCGTAAAGTTCAACGGAAGAACCGCTTTCGTTATACTTGGTTGCAAAAGCAGTCATAGTCTTAGCGGTTGTCTCGTGATAGAAATCATCGCAGATGAAGTAACCAATAATTACGTCGCCTGCCTTAGGTCTATCAAGCTCTGAATGGAACTTGTCGCCTGAATAGGTCACTTCATAGGTTTCATCAGTCATTGACTGAAGCTTAATAGAAGACTTGGTAGCACTCAGGACCATGTAGGGTCTGCTGAATGCAATGGTTACGTAGTCATAGTATCCGTCACCGTCAGAGTCGATACCCTTTCTTGTGCTAACGTAGGAAGTGCTTCTCTGAAGAACTGAGGGGAAGTTGTACTTATAGTCTTCAACAGGGCTGTTACCCTTTCCAGCGTTGTCAGTTATGATACCCGAATAATAGAATCTGTTCATAAGATTCATATCGCTGTCTACGTAGAATTTAGAATAAGCGTGAGCACCACCGTAGGTAGGAGTAGAAAGAACTCTACCACCGGGAAGGAAGGTGAGGTTTCTTACCTTTGCAAAGTTCTCGCCAACGTATTCAACGCCGTCAATCTTAAAGCTTGAGGTAGCATACTTCGTATTATTGGGGTTACGGTCAGCAGTGTAAGAAAGGTCACTTGTGGGAACGCTTGCAACAACGCCGTATGCACCTGCAATACCCTCTGCAATCTTACCCTGAAGAGTAGAGGAGAAGTATTCGCCGTCCTTATTTATAAAGAGCTTAAGGTCACGTGCGATAAGGTCGTCGGTTTTGCCTGTATATGACTCAAGCTTTACTTCATCAAGTGAAATAGTGAGAGTCTTAGGAACGTATTCATAAGTTGCGGGGTCTCCGTCATCAATATCAACCTTGTCAGCAATGAACTGGTCGTTTTCATCAAGATATGCAACAACGATTTCGTTATCCTTACCACTCTTTGCAAAAGTGATCATATCAACGTCGGTTACTGCAACTGCAGGAAATTCTTCTTTTTCATCATTAAGCTTACTTTCGAGGGTCTGAGGAGACTGTGTAGTTAATGCTGCGCCTTCTTTTACCTTGTAGTAAGCATCAATATAGTAGTTTTCAGTACCTACAATACGGGCTGAAACTTCGGTGTAGCCCCATACGTCTGCTGCGAGAGTCTGGGGAGTAGCCACAGGAGTAACAATTGTTGCGCCCGTAGAACCTATCTGTGTTTCCTCAGGAGCGGGAGTATACATCTGCTCGTCGAGAGAGTTGTGGAAAAGCTGCGCAACCTGCGCACGAGTAAGAATTGCATCGCCTGCAACGTCCTCCAGACCTTCGCCAAGGTCAAGGTCGATAAGTGCCTTAAGTCTTACGTCGATGGGCCAGATTTCGCAGTTGAAATCTGTGTAGCCCAGCATTGCGCAAACCATTTTAAGTGCTTCATCGTAGGTAACGTTGCCTTCAGGCTTGAAGGTTCCGTCCTCATAACCGCCGACAATAGATTTGCCTGCGCACCATGAGATGTATCCCTTAGCCCAGCTGTTAGCGGGAACGTCGGGGAAGGTTACAACTCCATCGCCTGCATCGGTAGAGGTTGTGAAGGTAGTATAAACCAACTTCGCCATTTCGTCTCTTCTTACAGGGAGAGTGGGTTTAAACGTGTTGTCCTCGTATCCGTGAATGATACCAAGGCTGGTCAAGGTGTCAATGGCTTTTGCATGAGGTGTGTCGTTCTTTACGTCTTCAAAGGTGTTTGCAGAAACTGTAAGAGCGCACAGCATCATAGCCACAGCAAAGATGACCGCTAATAAGCTTATCTTTGTTTTCATTTAGAAAACCTCCTAAAATCTTTTATGCTATGATTTTTTACTTAACTTATTGCAAGATCAGAATCGTAGGAACCAATAAAGTCATTATAGCCACTGTCTCGGTGAATAAATATATCACCGTAAGCGCTCTGACTCCAAAAGTCTACGTACAATGAACTAATCTGCTCTTCGCCCTTGGAATCCTTATAGGTAAAGAACATTGCTCTCATATCGCCGAGGTCATTTCCTTTTTCCTTCTCGTCTTCAAGAAGTTCAAGACAAGCAACAACCTCATCAAGAGTCAACTGCCTATAAGTGCTAGGGTATCTATCACCGTTTACTGATACTGCGAAGGTCCAGATAACTGATGAGTCGGTAAGACTGTAATATTCATCTGCCTCAGTAACAAGACATCCATTGATTACATCGGTAATAATGGCAGTTTTAAGACACGTAACGTCTGTGTTCTCCTTGGTAATTTTAACGTACTCTTCAAGGTCTTCATCGTATGCGTACAGGGACTTGCTAGAAAGAATCTGCGCACTATTGCCCTTCTTTGAGGTATCAAGAGTAGCACCTGAGTTAGTAAGGGTCTTCGTATCCATGAGATAGTGAGAGCTGAACACTCCACCTTTATCAATGAGATATTCCTGAGTTGAGCCGGAGTAACAGTACTTGATAAGACGTGCGTCTTTTCTGTAGCCACCATCGGTCTTCTTTTCAGTAAGCTTGGAAGCAAGCATAGCTGTTTCAAGTACGTAAATTGAGCTACCTTCTTCTTTTACAAGGTAAGTATAACCTGTTGTTGTTATTGTATAGAAGCTCTTATAGATATTATCCTTTGTATATACGCCAAGATAGCTGTGAAGTCCAGTTGCTTCCTTGGAATATGCATAGTAAAGAGCTGTTGTTTCGTCGATAGCAACTCTTGAAGAAGTAAACATATCACCGTTAAGCTTATTACCCTTAACCTTGTAAAGGCCTTCAGCTAAGGTGCTTATTTCAATTGTTGCACCGGGCTTAAGAACGGTATAGTTCTCAGTGTCCTTTTCAACAAGCTTAAGAGTGTACTCCTGCTTGTTATTTACAGTGTAAGTAACGAGTGTATAGTTAGGCTGGAGATAATAGTCTATGATATGCTCTTCTTTACCGTAATCTGCAAGAAGCTTGTCAGCATCTGTTCTTATTGAGATAACCTTATCTTCTGCATCGATAACTGTATTTTCGGGATTAAGAGCAACCTTAGTTTCCTTACCGTTGATAACGAGCACTGCAGAGTATACAGTAGTGAACTTATGAGTCTCTGCATCAAGAATAGGATCCTCGGGAGTGTTTATATATGCAAGAATAGCATAATTATTTTCGGTCGCTTCGTTCTCTGCGTCAGGAGCATAGAATACCTTACCGTCATAAATATAGAAGTCGAATTTCTTTGCATCGCCGTTTTCATCAAGGTCCATTACGTTCTCGGTGAGATCAAGCGCACCAGCGTTGTCAAATACCTTTTCGTTAATTGCAAACTCGCCTACGCCTGCAAGAGTAATCTTGTCATTACCAAGCTTCTCAACGGAGGCAGTAACAGGATTTACAACGCTAACAACGTCAACAGCAAACTTTCTGTCAACGAGAACTACTATCTGATCTTCTGCAAGAGCAACGTTTGAGTTTATCTTTTCGTTAGCGACAGTTTTATTTTCAGCTGAGATATCAATGGCAATAAAGTCAACAGACTTCTTACCTACTGAGCCAACTTCATAAACTGAATAGTAATTCCACTCGATCCAATCAAACTTACCGTCAGCATCCTTATCACATGCAGTAGCTACGTAGCTAAGGTTTTCATCGGGAACAAGAAGTGTGCTTGTTGCCACCTTACCGTCAGCAGTTATAGTGAGCTGAGAAAGTGCATTCTTTTCTTCTTCGGTGAGAACTTCTCCATTAAGGCAGAGTTCACCCTCTTTATTAAGAGTAATCTTAACTCCATCCTCAAAAGCAGACTTAACTGTTGTACCGAGAATATCGTCGCCTCTCTTAATTATATTTACCTTAGTATTAATGAGAGCGTCTGTCTTTCCGCTGTACTTTTCAAGACCAAGTTCTTCGAGAGTAGCATTGCCGTAAACGTCAAGAACAATTTCGTTCTCTTCTTCGGTAGGCGCACCTACTGTATAAAGATTTTCGGTTGCTACAACTTCATATATAGTCTCTGTAACGCCCCAAACGTCTGAAATAAGAACCATGGGAATGTTAAATCCACCCTCGTTCTTACGAGTCTCGTTCATATCGGCATAGAGAGCGTTATAAACGATCTGTGCTATCTGTGCTCTGGTAACGTAGTCAGAGCCCTTAACGCCAGAGATATTATCACCAAGGTTAAGGGTAGTAAGAGCTGTTCTTCTTACGTCGGTAGGCCAGAATCTGGAATCCCAATTTTTATAACCGAGGGCACCGCAAACCATTTTAAGAGCCTGGTCATATGTAACATTGTCATCGGGTCCGAATTTACCATTGCCGTATCCACCAACGATACCGTTAGCGGCACACCAGGAAACGTAGCCTGCTGCCCAATTGTCGGCAGGAACGTCAGAAAAGCTTTCAGTTGCAACTCCTGCTTCACTGAAAGTTGTGTAAAGGACGAAAATTATTTTCGCCATCTCGTCACGCTGTACCAATTCATTCGGTTTCAGCGATCCGTCATCATATCCTCCGAAAACACCAAGATTAACGAGGAAATCAAGAGCTTCTTCGTTAGCTATCTTATCGTTGTTGTCAGCGGAGGCTGTAATAGCCATACCTGCAATCATAACAACCGCAAGAATCAGACTTAAGAAGCGTACGCTTGTTTTCATAATGAAAACCTCCTAAAAAATTTTGCCCAGTATTTATTTTTTGGCATTATTATAATATCACAAACTCGAAAATAAAACAAGACTTTTTTCGCTTCTGTAATAATTCTGTGACAGTTAAATGTATTACACGAAAACAAATTGTGCATTTTGCACAACGCACTTAAATAGACATAAAAAAAGTGTGTCTCCCACTTAGGGGAGACACACTGTATTAAGTATTATAACTTAATCATTAAGCTTCAGTGGCGGGGAAAAGAAGGTTGTTAACAGAAACGAGTTCGCCTTCTTCGTCCTCTTCGTAGATTTCAACGATGATAGTGTCGAGCTGATACTCATCATCAAGATCCTGTACGCTTACGAGGATTGCCTTAGCCTTCTTACCTGCATCTGCAAGGTCATCAAGCATATCAGCAAGTTCGCTTACTGTAAGAGTCTTGTACTCATCGTATACGTCGTTACCCTTTTCGTCTTCAACGAGACCCCAGATAGTAACATCATCAGTGATGCTAACCATGGATTCGTCACCGTTGTATTCGAGAAGGCCGAAGCTTGTGTGGATTGTATCAAGAGTTACTTCCTTGAAGGAGTCGCCTGTACGAGCTACAGGAACGTACTTCTTAGCAGTTTCGCTCCAAGCGTAGAAGTTACCAGCCTCAGTAGCCTGAGCCTCTTCAGTTGTCTTGGTAGTGTCAACTACAGGTTCCTTGTTTGTGATGGTTTCGTTGTCCATGAATGTGTATTCATAGTATTTCTTACCACCCTCATAAACTACTGCACTTGCTGCAGGAGCGTAGAGAACAAGAGTACCGTCCTGAACGTATGTTACCTTGCCATCGTTTGAACCAAGGATAGGAGCGCCAACCATAGCTGCTACAAGAGTATATGTCTTGCCATCAGCGTTGGGAACGAGGTAAGCATCGCTTGCGAGGTAAACTTCTTCGCCAGCCTGACCAAATGACTTAGTTGTAATGCTTGTCTTGTCATAGCTGTAAAGTTCCTTGAAGTCATCAGTGCCTTCCTTAACGTCTGTGTAGAAGATAACAGAAGCGTCGTCAAGAACAACCTTTGTTGTAGCTCCTACTGTGTAAAGACCGGTCTTAGCGTTGTAAGAGATCTTTTCACCCTTTGCAACAAGGATATCATCTTCATCAAGCTTTTCGCCGATTGTAAGAACAACACCCTTATCTGTTTCTTCATATGTTGCTACGATTGTGTAATCGTAAACAACTGTTGCGCCTTCTTCGCTGTTGAATTCAGAACCGAACTCAGTGTAAGCAGCAGCTGCTGTGTAATCCTTAGCACCAACGATTGCGTTTTCTGCAAGAACTACTTCCTTTTCAACGCCGTTTTCAATAAGAGTTGCAACGTATGCAATTTCCTTCTTGAATGTTACAGGGTTGATAACTTCATCCTTCTTAACGATATCCTTGAGGATAGCGATAGCGTATTCAGAAGATGTACCAGCAACAGTAGAGAGAACTACTTCACCGTCGTAGATGTAATAAACGTTATTTTCTGTGTAGATCTTATCGTTTGCTTCGTTGATTACGCCATCAGCGTACTCAACAACACCAACATTTGCAAGTGTAACCTTGTTATCAGCTGCTGCAAGCTTTGTAACCTTAGTTTCAACGCCTTCAATAACTTCAGCGTAGAGGATACCACCAAGGTTAGCAATAGCGATAACGTCTTCTTCTTCAACTGCGATTGTAAGATCTTCGATCTCTACATCGCCGTCCTTCATTTCGCCCTTGAATACATCAAGAGTTACCTTTTCCTTCTTAACGTCTGTAACAGTAGCGAAGGAAACCTTAGCGATGATGATAGAATCAACTTCACCGTCACCGTCAGCATCGATTGCACGAGCTACGTAAGGAGCGTTAACAGCCTCGATGATAGCAGGATTGATAACAATCTTTTCTGCATCTTCTGCATCAGCTACGAAAACCTTAGCTGCTGCAAGGTCTGTTTCTTCGAGAGCGATAAGCTGAAGTTCATCAGCGTCTACCTTCTCATCCTTATAGTCAACGCCGTTAACTGTAAGAACTGTCTTTGCCTTGTTGTATGTGATTTCAACGTTGTCAAATACTGAGCCAGCTACTGTAGCTACGCCAAGCATCTTGGTAGCGTCATCTTTGTCAACAAGAGTCATGATTGTGAGACCATAGAGTGCATCTGTCTTGCCTTCATACTTCTCAAGACCGAGTTCATCGAGATCGTATACTGTGCCGTCAAGATTGATCTTGTCTTCACCAAGACCGGTATTAGTACCGTAGTTTTCGGTACCAACTACCTTGTAAGAAACTTCCTTGTAACCCCAAACATCTACTGCAAGAGACTTAGCTACTTCCATGGGAACCTTAAGCTGAATGGGATCGCCATTCTTGTCTGTGTATG
>JAZNZV010000131.1:0-2082 GCA_045595105.1 Eubacteriales bacterium
AACTCTGCAAGGTGTCTGTCACCTGCCGCACCGATTATTCCGTAGCGACAAAACAAATCCATCTTTACACGCTCGGCACTGTTAAAGAACTTATTAAACCAATTCTTTTCAAGGTCCTCACCAAAACCGATATCCTTGTACTTCTCCACAAGCTCCCGATATACGGGGAATAAGTCGGTATTGTTATAGGTCGCTTTCGTTACCCAAGTAAAATGGTTTACGCCTATGGGGTTAAGCTTTATATCGCTTCGCTTTTCTACCTTTATGCCTCTGAATTCTTCAAGGGCTTTTCTGAAAATATCCTGAGTACTGAAAACCTCATGGCAACAGCCGAATGCCTTTATCTCGGGGAAGGCATGATAAAGAGCCTTCACACAAAGAGTCATGGGGTTAGTATAGTTTATTACCCAAGCATCGGGACAAAACTCCTTGATATAAAGAGCTATCTCCTCGTACATGGGAATAGTTCTCATAGCTCTGATAATACCGCCGGGGCCTGTGGTGTCTCCCACCGACTGATAAATGCCATATTTCTCGGGGGTATGTACGTCGGACTCCATTTCGTCAAAGGTGGCGGGTAGTATTGATATTACTACAAAATCCGCTCCGCTTAACGCCTCCTTGGGCGTTTTGGACGCATGGTAGGTCCAATGGGATTTTGCACCCTCCACGGCGTTATATTTGTTTCCTATCTCTTCGTTGTGGCAGGCTGCCTCAAAATCTATATCGTAGAGATATACGTCTCCCGACATATCCTCGCAAGACACAAGGTCGCTCATAAGCCCCCAAGCCCAGCCTCGTGAGCCTCCGCCTATATATGCAATTTTTATTCCTTCTGCTTTGTTGTCTTTATAATTCATAATATCCACTCCTTATGACACCATTTTAAAACAATATTTATAAATTTTATATCAATATATTGCTTTTTTCTCTAAAATGTTATAATATATTGATGTGAGGTGACGATATGTTTTCAAAAACAGAAGATTTTTTCATAGAGCATTCATACTCCAACCTGAAAATGCCTTCCATGCACTATCACTCCACCTTCGAGCTTTACTATCTCGAGTCGGGTGAGCGTGAGTACTTTGTGGAGGACAAATTCTTTCGGGTAAAGGCAGGGAGCTTCGTTCTCATTTCTCCATACAAGCTTCACAGAACGGGAGGAAACTACGCTAAGCGAATACTCATCGGCTTTTCCGAGAATTACTTAAAAAGAACCTTTTCTGAAAAAGCTATTGAGAAAATAATTGAAGTGTTCGATAAAATTCTCGTTACGCCCACAATGGAGGAGCACGCCGTACTCATGTCGTATATTCGCCTTTTGGAGGAAAGCCGTGACGAAACCCTTTCGGCGGTGACCCTTTCTTCTCTTTTGCTAAAGCTGGGAGACTGTAAAACAGAGGTGTCCTTCGACGACAGAATAAGCAGAATAATAGAGTACATCAACAAAAACTACGCCTCAATTTGCTCCATAGACGATATTGCCAAAAACTTTTACGTATCTAAATACCACCTTTGCAGAATGTTCAAATCAGCAATGAAAATGACCGTTTTGGAGTATCTTGGCAGTATAAAGATAAAGAACGCCTCAGAGCTTTTAAAAACAACACGGAAGAGCATCACCGAAATAGCCCTTATCACAGGCTTCAACTCTTCGGCTTACTTCACTATCGTCTTTAAAAAAGCCACAGGCAAAAGCCCCTCGGAGTATAGGAACGGTGAGTGATGTCATTGCCAAGAATGCGTTTGACAATATATATTGCCAAAATTTACCATTTATGATATACTAAGTATGAAAACAGCGATATAAATTTTTTGAAAAAATTTGCGATATACCAAGAGGTGCGATATATTACTTCGCAATGCGATATGTCACGTCACGACGAGATAAAGGAGTTTTAATCAATGAAAAGACTTTTGATAATTATTTTAGCTTTGACATTGTGCTTTGCGGGCTGTAAGGAAGAGCCGAAGGTTCCTGCCACGCCCGAAATAGAGCACGCCGAGGAAGTTAAAGCTCCTGTGGAAGAAATAAAAGAGCCTGAGGATATCGACCCTGTTGAGGAAACACCCGACGAG
>JAZNZV010000132.1:0-7142 GCA_045595105.1 Eubacteriales bacterium
CGATAATACCCTTGTTCATATCTGTGAATGCACGGAACTCAGCTTCAACAGCAGCAATGTTGATATCTGTGAAGATATTAACCTTGCTGATACCCTTTTCGATAGCGGTTTTGAAGTCGTAGTCTGTAAGACCGGAACCGCCGTGAAGTACAAGGGGAACGTCGATTGTGTGAGCGATAGTTTCGATTCTGTTAAAATCGAGCTTGGGGGGGAGCTTATAAGCGCCGTGTGCAGTACCAACCGCAATAGCAAGAGCGTCTACCTTAGTTCTCTCAACGAAATCTCTTGCCTGCTCGGGGTCTGTGTAGAACTTGGAAGCGTCCTCCATAGAAGCTTCTGTCGCACCCTCTGCACCGCCTACGTGTCCAAGCTCACCTTCGATAGTAGCGCCGTAAGAGTGAGCAATGTCAGCCATCTCACGAACCTTCTTGATGTTCTCTTCGTAAGGGTCGGTAGAGCAGTCGTACATGATAGATGTAAAGCCAAGCTCAAGAGCCTTGATACAAGTCTCTTTTTTGAGACCGTGGTCAAGGTGAACAACTACGGGCACCTTAGCCTTTTTAGCCATGGGGATAAGGTAGTAGGAAACCTCTTCAAGGGGTCCGTAGGGGAAGAGTACTTCAGCAGTACCCATAATAACGGGAGAGCCTGTCTGTTCAGCCGCAGAGATGATACCACGGGCAAGCTCAAGGTTAACAGCGTTAAAAAGTCCGATACCGTACTTACCCTTTTTTGCGGGATAGAGTACTTCGTTCATATTAACAAGCATTTGAAAGTCCTCCTATATGTAATTCTTATTATTTTCACATATACATTGTATCATAAACTTTTTAAAAGTCAATACAAAACAACACAAAAATCAAAAATAATCCACAGTTTTTTTGAAAAAATCGGTTTAATCATTCGAATACCAACTAAAACAACAATAAAACACGCTCCTTTTTTAGGAGCGTGTTGCTTTTTGTCAGTTTTGCTTGTAGGTTTCGAGAAAGTCGGAGATATCCGTCATTGCACGGTAGAGGTCGTCGGGCTCGGGAAGCATTACTATTCTAAAATGGTCGGGGATCATGTAGTCAAATCCACTGCCCGGAACAATGAGTATCTTCTTAGCCTTCAAAAGGTCGTAAGCAAATTTTCTGTCATCTGTTATATTATGCTTCTTGGCATCGAATTTTGGGAACATGTAAAAAGCTGCTCGGTTTTTAACGTAGGTGAGCTCGCTCGATTTATCCATAGCACGACAGGCTGCCTCTCTCTGCTCGAAAAGTCGTCCGCCGGGAACCATCATAGCCTCGGTGCTCGCTCTGTCCTCAAGAGCCGCAGGAATAACAAGCTGCATCAAAGCATTGGAACAAAGTCTCATAGAAGCAAGAGCCACAATTCCGTCAATAAAGTCTTTCGCCCTTTCGGTAGGACCTGTTACTACCATCCAACCGCAACGGAAACCGCAGATGATATGAGACTTAGAAAGTCCGTTCATTGTCACAACGAGAAGGTCGGGGGCAACGCTTGCCATAGGCGTATGAGTGATGCCGTCCATAACAAGTCTGTCATATATCTCATCCGAGAATATAGCAAGGCCATGCTCTCTTGCAATATCAGCTATCTGTTCAAGAATTTCCTTGGGGTAAACTGCACCCGTGGGGTTGTTGGGGTTAATTATAAGGATAGCTCTTGTCTTAGGAGTTATCTTCTTTTTTATGTCTTCTATATCGGGATACCAATTTGCTTTTTCGTCACACACGTAGTGAACGGGCTTGGCACCTGCGATGTATGTGCAATTGGGCCATATGGAATAGCAGGGGCAGGGAACGAGTATTTCATCACCCGAGTTAAGAAAAGCAGTAGTGAGCATGCTTACTACTTCGCTTACACCGTTACCGATGAAAATATTATTCTCGTCGACGTATTCTATACCTGTTGACTCGTGGTAAGTTTTGATAGCGGCACGTGCATTGGGCATTCCTTTAAGGTCGCAGTATGCAACCGCTTCTTCAAGATGACCCTCGAGAGCATTCTTTATACTGTCGGGGAGACCGAAGCCGAATTTACCGGGGTTACCGGTATTGAGCTTAAGGACCTTTTCACCCGCCTTTTCCATTTTTAACGCCTCTTGAAAAACAGGACCTCTTATGTCGGAATGGACGAGCTTTAATTTGTCTGACCTGAGAATATCTTTCATTCTTTCCTCCGCTTACTTTTTAATATGCAAACATTATACCATACGAGGCAATAAAACGCAACATTTTCTGTTTGAAAATTGAAAAAAGGATAAAATCAGCAATTTTTTGAAAAATGTAACCGCTTTACAAAAAACATTTTCGTGTTAAGCGTTTACAAAAAATAAAAGTCGCTTTCGGAGAAAGCGACTTTTAAATGTTTTAATCCGTATTATACGCAGCCCTGAGCCTTCATTGCTTCTGCAACCTTAAGGAAGCCTGCAATGTTAGCACCTGCAACGAGGTCATCTCCAAATCCATATTCCTTTGCCGCCTTAACGGAGCTGTCGAAAATGTTCTTCATGATCTGGCGAAGCTTTTCGTCAACCTCTTCTGCTGTCCAGCTGTAACGCATGGAGTTCTGAGACATTTCAAGACCAGAGGTAGCAACACCGCCTGCATTAACTGCCTTGGAGGGAGCAACCTTCACACCGTTTTCTCTGAGGTAAGCAAGAGCCTCGTTTGTTGTAGGCATGTTGGAAACCTCGACATAGTATTTAACGCCGTTTTTAACGATCTTCTCTGCTTCTGCCATGCCGATTTCGTTCTGTGTAGCACAAGGCATAACGATGTCAACCTTTGTGCCCCAAGGCTTCTCGCCCTTGAAGAAGGGAACACCGAATTTGTCAGCGTAGTCCTCTACTCTGTTACGGCAGGACGCTCTCATTTCAAGCATATAGTTTATCTTTTCATCGGTGATAACACCGTCCTTGTCGTAGATGTATCCGTCGGGACCTGAAATGGTAACGACCTTACCGCCAAGCTCAGCGATCTTCTTTGCAGTACCCCAAGCAACGTTACCAAAGCCTGAGATAGCAAAGGTCTTGCCCTTGATGTCATCGCCGAAGTGCTTGAGCATTTCAACGGTGTAATAAACTGCACCGTAGCCTGTTGCCTCGGGACGGATAAGAGAACCGCCGAAGGAAATACCCTTGCCTGTAAATACGCCGGTAAACTCGTCCTTGAGTCTCTTGTACTGACCGAACATGTAGCCTACTTCTCTTGCACCAACGCCGATGTCACCTGCGGGAACGTCAACGTCTGCGCCGATGTGACGGTAAAGCTCGGAAATAAAGCTCTGGCAGAAACGCATAACCTCTCCGTCGGATTTGCCCTGAGGATCGAAGTCTGCGCCACCCTTAGCACCGCCCATGGGAAGTGAGGTAAGGCTGTTCTTGAAGGTCTGCTCGAAGCCAAGGAATTTCATAATTCCTATGTAAACGTTGGGAGCAAATCTGATACCGCCCTTGTAAGGACCGATAGCAGAGTTGAACTGTACTCTGAAGCCTCTGTTTACCTGTACCTTTCCGTTGTCGTCAACCCAAGGTACCCTGAAGGTGATCTGTCTGTCGGGTTCAACTATTCTTTCGAGAATTCCTGCCTCTTCAAAGTCGGGTCTTGCATCTATAACAGGCTCGATACTTTCAAATACTTCTTCAACGGTCTGAATGAATTCAGGCTCGTTTGCATTTCTCTTTTTTACGCTCTCGAGAACTCTGAGCATATATTCGTTTTTCATGATATGTAAGCCCTTTCAAAAAAATTAATGTATATATTATAATGACAAAATATGGTGTTGTCAATAGAAAAAATGCAAAAAAATCGCAAATATTATCTAAAAATTTTAGTTTTTCTTGACTTTTTTGTGCCCGTGTGTTAAAAATAAGATATATATGAGAAAATTTATTCGATTTGATATAAATTTATTACAATTTTAGGAACACGGAGAATTAGAATTAATGAGGATAATTACAGGTATTGCAAGAGGCACAAAGCTTGATACGGTAGCAGGTGACGCAGTTCGTCCTACCACCGAAATGGCAAAGGAAGGAATATTCAGCGCAATTCAGTTTGACCTTGACTCAAGAAGAGTGCTCGACCTTTTTGCAGGAAGCGGACAGCTTGGGCTTGAGGCTCTCAGCCGTGGGGCAGAGAGCGCAGTTTTCGTTGACGAGTCACAGGCATCGGTAGACGTTGTAAAGAAAAACGCTCAGAAGGCGAAGCTTTTCTCTCAGTGCAGAATAGTAAGAATGGACTTTACTGATTATTTGAAGAAATCAAACGAGACCTTCCATTTTATATTCGTTGACCCTCCCTACGGGAAGAAGCTTCTCCCCGAGGTTATAAAAAAGATAATGAAGTACGGAGTACTTCATTATGACGGACTCATTATATGCGAGGGCGAGGACGCTGAAATCGATATAGAGGACATCTCGGAGGAATACAACGTAGAAATAAAGAAGAGATATAAGTATGGAAAAACTTACGTCCATACAGTAGGAAGAAAATAATGAGAGCTATAATTACAGGCACCTTTGACCCGATAACGGTAGGTCATGAAGCCCTCGTAAAAAGAGCGTCACTTATCTTCGATGAGGTGACGGTGCTTATGTGTCAGAACTTCGATAAGAAAACGCTCTTTTCTCCCGATGAACGCTTTGAGCTTATAAGACTCACAGTTGAGCCTTTTTACAACGTGACGGCAGACCGCCATGAGGGGTGGCTTTACGAGTATCTTAGAAAGACCAGCGACGCTGTTCTCTTTAAGGGAGTGAGAGACAGCCGTGACCTTGAATACGAAAAGAAAATGGCAGAGTTCAATTTTGAGCACTCGGGCGTTGAGACCTTGTTTGCTTTTTCGGATAATGAAAACAGAGAGGTTTCCTCCACTCGTGTCAGAGCCCTTATGACCGACGGTGGTGACTGGTTACGCCTTATACCGCAAAATGCACAAAAAATGGCAGAATATTTCTACAAAAATCTTTAAAAACTACTTGAAATTTGTTTTCAAGTAGTTTATAATATATGCAGAAGTGGTGAAAAGTGGAGTGAGATGGGTGATTTTCCCACAAAACCCACAGAGTTTTCCACAATTTCAAAGAAAAGGGGGAGCAAATCATGTTACTTGGACAGTTCGACTATAACGTAGACGCCAAAGGGCGAGTGTTTGTTCCCGCTAAGCTCAAGGAAGAACTTGGAGAGACCTTTGTTCTTGCCAAGAGCATGGACCCCTGCATTGCAATATATTCAAAGGAGATGTGGGAGCAGTACGTGGCAAAGCTCACCTCTCTTCCCGAAATCAAGGCAAGAGCTATCAGAAGATTTGTATTTTCCACAGCTCTTGAAGCAACCGCCGACTCTCAGGGAAGAGTAGTACTTTCTCAGCCTCTCAGAGAATACGCAGGACTTGAAAAAGAGGTCGTTATTATCGGTGCCGGTGACCACGCCGAAATATGGAACGCCGAAAAGTATAACAGCTACATGGAAGAACAGAGCGTTGACAGTATGATAGAAACGCTTATGGAGTACGGATTCTGATGGGCGAGTTCAAGCATTATTCGGTAATGCTCAAGGAAACCGTGGATATGCTGAACGTCCGTGAGGACGGCATCTACGTGGACTGCACCTTGGGCGGTGGCGGACATTCCCTTGAAATAGCAAAAAGGCTTGGAAAGGGAAGACTTATCTCCATCGACCGTGACAAGGATGCCATAAGGGCAGGAAAAGAAAGACTTGCAGATTATACAGATAAGGTAACCTTCGTAAACGATAACTTCAAGAACATAAAAGAAATATTAAAAGACCTTAATATAGAAAAGGTAGACGGAATTACCGCAGACCTTGGTGTTTCGTCCTATCAGTTTGATACTCCCGAAAGAGGATTTTCGTATCACTATGATGCACCCCTCGACATGAGAATGAACAGAGAGGACCGCTTTAGTGCATACGAGCTGGTAAATACCTATTCCGAGGGAGAGCTTACACGTGTTATCTCCGACTTCGGCGAAGAAAAGTTTGCATCTAAAATAGCACGTGCAATAGTCAGAGAAAGACAGAACAAGGATATAAAGACAACCTTTGAGCTGGTTGACGTAATAAAAACGGCAGTTCCTAAGGCTTCACAGCTTGAGAAGCACCCTGCACGCAGAACCTTTCAGGCGCTGCGTATTGAGGTCAACGACGAGATAGGAATGCTCAAAGGGGCAGTAGAGGACATGATAGAGTCGCTCTCCTCGGGGGGACGCCTTGCAGTTATAACCTTCCATTCACTTGAGGACAGGGCTGTTAAAGAGGTATTCCGTTCCAAGACCGACGGCTGTACTTGCCCGTCAAATTTTCCTGTTTGCGTTTGCGGATTTAAGGCAGAGATAGCAAATCTTACAAAAAAGCCTATAACTGCAACACCAACAGAGCTTACGGAAAACAGCCGTTCAAGAAGCGCAAAGCTTCGGGGAGCAGAAAAAATATAGAGAGGGAAAGTTAATGTCTCAATATTATACATCGGGCAATGAGATCCTTGCCGAGAAAAAGACAAAAGCTAAAGAGACCGCCGGGAAAGACCTTGCAGAAAACTTTCTTCAAGAAAAGGGCTACGAAAGACAGGTAAAGCCTCGTGAAATAAACGGAGGAAGAGACAGAGTTCCTCAAAATCATACAGTTAAGAATAAAGCAAGACTCAATACAGCGCTTGCAAAGACCCCCAGCACTGCAAAGGGAGTGGAAAATATCCGTAAGAAAGAAAAAAAGATATCGGTCAGCCGAATGGAAGTAAGGCGAGAAATTGCCAAAACGCCCTTTCCTATACCTTATATTTTTTGCATAGTACTTTTGACAGTTATTTTCCTTTACGTTATTCATCTTTATATCGAGATAGATGACCTCAACGCTGAGCTTACCGACTATAACAATATGATAGTTGATATGAAGGAAGAGGAAAAGAAGCTCGACGTACAGAAGAATAGTATGTATAACCTTGAAGAGATAGAGCGAATTGCAAGAGAAGAGTACGGAATGGTAAACAGAGACCAGCTTCCCAAGGAATACATTACTCCCGATGCCGAGGACAGTATAGAGATAATGGAGACGGATACGTCTGACGAAACTCCTGCGGCGCTTCTTTCGAAGTCGGAGGCCAAGCGGTCT
>JAZNZV010000133.1:0-16100 GCA_045595105.1 Eubacteriales bacterium
GCTTGGCCTCCGACTTGGACCGCGTTCTGATCATTGACGATTTTCTTGCCAAGGGCAGCGCCCTGCTCGCTCTTCTCTCCCTGATCCGGGATGCGGAAGCTGAAACCGTCGGTGCCGGCATTGTGATCGAGAAAGCTTATCAGAACGGCGGTACGCTGGTGCGCAGTCAGGGAATTCGGGTCGAATCTCTCGCGCGCATCGAATCTATGACAGCAGAAGACGGAATCCGCTTCTGCCGCTGAATTTGATTGCCGGAAGCTCTTTGCTTTCTGACAATAAATATTTCATATTTTCATATGGAGGACACACCAATGTTCAAGAAAATTTTGTCCCTGTGCCTCGCAGTGCTCATGGCAGCAACTGCCTGCATGGCAATGGCTTCCTGCGACATGGGAAGCAATGAGGCAAAAATGACCGAGTCCCCTCTGCCTGAAGCAGAGCTCAAAAAGGACTTCGACGTTCCCGCAGATTTCAAGATCGGTTTCATTCTGCTGCACGATGAAGCTTCCACCTACGACCTCAACTTCATCAACGCAGTAAAGAAGGTACAGGAAGTTCTGGGTCTTACCGACGAACAGGTTCTGTACAAGAAGGGTATTCCCGAGTCCAACGCATGCTACGAAGCTGCTTGTGACCTGGTTGACGCAGGCTGCGATATCATTTTCGCAGACAGCTTTGGTCATGAGTCTCACCTGCTCAAGGCTGCCGAAGAGCATCCTGAAGTTGAGTTCTGCCACGCAACCGGTACTATGGCACACACCGCAGGTCTTGCTAACTTCCACAACGCATTCGCTTCCATCTACGAAGGCAGATACCTTGCAGGTATTGCTGCAGGTATGAAGCTCAACGAAATGATCGCAAACGGCGACTTCACAGCTGAAGAAGCTAAGATCGGTTACGTTGGTGCACATCCTTACGCAGAGGTTAAGTCCGGATACACTTCCTTCTTCCTTGGCGCACGTTCAGTTTGCCCCACAGCAACTATGGAAGTACAGTTCACAGGCTCTTGGTACGATGAAGCTCTTGAAAGAGAAGCAGCAAACGTTCTCATCGGACGTGGTGCTAAGCTTGTAAGCCAGCACGCTGACTCTATGGGTGCTCCCTCCGCTTGTGAAGAAGCAAACGTTCCCAACGTATCCTACAACGGTACAACAATTGCAGCATGCCCCAACACATACATCATTTCTTCCAGAATTGACTGGGCTCCTTACTTCGAGCTTATGATCAACGCTGTTAAGAATGGTGAGGCTATTCCTACTGACTGGTGTGGCGGTATCAAGGAAGGCTCAGTTAAGCTTACCGACCTCAACACTGCAGTTGCAGCAGAAGGAACTCAGGAAGCTATCGACGCAGCTAAGGCTGAGTTCGAAGCAGGTACACTCAAGGTATTTGCTACCGATACTTTCACTGTTAACGGTGTAGCTCTTGACGAAGAGACTCTTGCAGACGTAGATACAGACGATACATGGACAGCTGAAACTAAGGTTGTTAGCGATGGCTTCTACCATGAGTCTGAGTTCCGTTCAGCTCCTTACTTCGATATCAACATCGACGGTATCACTCTTCTTAACTAATTTTTAACTGATTTTAATAGGGCGGGGAAAAGTACTGATTACAGCCTTTTGCCCGTCCTATTTCCGATTTTTACGGAGGTATTCTTTGTGGAAAATACATACGCAATTGAACTGAAAAATATATCCAAGCGCTTTGGTACGGTGCTTGCTAACAATAACGTTAACCTCAGCGTCAAAAAAGGCGAAATTCTGGCAATTCTCGGAGAAAACGGAAGTGGTAAGACCACTCTCATGAATATGATTTCGGGAATTTACTATCCCGACGAGGGACAGATTTTTGTCAACGGAGAAGAGGCTTCCATAACCTCCCCCAAGGATGCTTTCCGTTACAGTATCGGTATGATACACCAGCATTTTAAACTTGTTGACGTATTTTCGGCAACCGAAAATATAGTTCTTGGTATTAACGACGGCAAAAGATATAAGCTTTCTGCCGCACGTGACGAGGTATTGAAGATAACAGGTAAGTATGGCTTCGATATTTCGCCCGACAAAAAAATATATGAAATGTCTGTATCCGAAAAGCAGACAGTAGAGATAATCAAGGTGCTTTACAGAGGCGCCGACATACTCATTCTTGACGAGCCCACGGCAGTACTTACTCCTCAAGAAATAGAAAAGCTTTTCGCAGTTCTTCGACGTATGCGAGACGACGGAAAGTCCATCATAATCATTACTCATAAAATGAACGAGGTTCTCTCCCTTTCAGACAGAGTAGCAGTACTCAGAAAAGGAGAACACATTGCAACAGTCAATACTGCCGAAACCTCGGTTTCAGAGCTCACAGAGCTTATGGTTGGTAAAAAGATATCTCTTAATATCAACCGAACTACTCCTCACGACATTACCGACCGTTTGGTCGTAAAGAATATATCCGCCGTAAATCAAGACGGCGTAAAAGTACTTGACAATATTTCATTCACCGCCAAATCGGGAGAAATTCTCGGTATTGCAGGTATTGCGGGAAGCGGACAAAAGGAGCTCCTTGAAGCCATAGCAGGTCTTCAACCCCTTACCGACGGTGACGTAAGATATATCTCCCCCGACGGAGAGAGCTTCAATCTCAGACGTCGCACTCCCGAGCAGATAAGAGAGCTTGGTGTCCGCCTTTCCTTCGTCCCCGAGGACAGACTTGGCATGGGACTTGTAGGAAGCATGGACATCGTAGATAACATGATGCTCAGAAGCTACAAAAAAGGACACTCAATATTCCTTAACCGTAAGAGTCCCAAGAAGCTTGCTGAGGAAATCGTAGACGAGCTTGAGGTGGCAACCCCCGACGTAAAGACCCCCGTCAGAAAGCTTTCGGGCGGTAACGTGCAAAAGGTTCTCGTAGGAAGAGAAATTGCTGCAAATCCCAAGGTGCTTATGGCAGCCTACCCCGTAAGAGGCCTTGACATCAACTCCTCTTACACTATCTACAATCTTCTTAACGAACAGAAGGACAACGGTGTCGCCGTTATATTTGTCGGCGAAGACCTTGACGTGCTTCTCGACCTGTGCGACCGCATCGTTGTAATTGCATCGGGTAAGATAACAGGCATAGTAGATGGCAGAAACGCCACTAAGGAAGAAATCGGTGTTATGATGACAGGAGAAACAAAGAAGGAGGCAAATGAAAATGAGTAACGTAAAATCCACAAAGAAGCATGAGCCTCTTTTCCATATTGTTAAGCGAAATGCAATCCCTTGGTGGAAGGCGTGGATAGTAAGAGTAGTCGCTATTCTTCTTGCAATGGTGGCGTGCTCGGTGGTAACTATTCTTCTTACAAAGCAAAATCCCATTCTCGTTTGGGGTGCAATGTTCAAGGGAGCCTTCGGCACCGACAGAATTATATGGCGTCTTTTCAGAGACGTATCTCTTCTACTTTGCGTATCTCTTGCAGTAACCCCCGCATTTAAAATGCGCTTCTGGAACTGCGGAGCAGAAGGACAGGTGCTCATGGGCTGTCTTGCAACCTTTGCAACGGTTCGTTTCCTTGGCGAAACCCTTTCCGAGCCCCTTTTGCTTGTAGTTTCTCTTGTGGCAGCTCTCATAGTTGGTGCCGTATGGGGACTCATTCCTGCTCTTTTCTATGCATTTTTCAAGACTAACGAAACACTCTTCACTCTTATGATGAACTACGTGGCAAAGGGTCTTATCACTCTTTCTATCATTCATTTTCAGTGGGAGAATACCTTCGGCTCACAAATAGTTTCTCCTCTCAGAATAGGCAGACTTCCTAAGGTGTATAACGACCATCTCGTTATTATCCTCACCGTAGCACTCTTGACAGTCCTTATGTACGTTTACCTTAACTACACCAAGCAGGGCTATGAAATATCTGTCGTAGGCGAAAGCGAAAACACAGCAAACTACATAGGCATTAACGTAAAATCGGTAGTAATAAGAACAATGCTTATTTCGGGTGCTATCTGCGGTCTTGCAGGCTTCTTGCTTGTAAGCGGAAAGGATGGCACGGTTTCTCCCGATACTGCCGACGGCAGGGGATTTACCGCCATCATGGTATCCTGGCTTGCTAAATTCAATCCCATATATATGATATTGACTTCACTTCTTCTTGTTTTCTTCCAGTTTGGCTCAAAGGAAATTACCCGTTCCTTCCGTCTTAACGATGACTTTTCTGAAATACTTACGGGAATTGTAATTTTCTTTATTATCGGTAGTGAATTCTTTATCAACTACCAACTTAAAATGCGTAAATTCGGAAAGGGGGACAAATAAATGACAGTATTTATTCAAGGCGCAATCCGTCAGGCAATGCCCCTTCTTTTCGGTGCAACAGGCGAAATCCTTACCGAAAAATCGGGTAACCTTAACCTTGGTATCCCCGGTATAATGTACGTTGGAGCAATAAGCGGTGTTATCGGCGCAACCCTTTACGAGCACTCGGTAGGAGCCGAGGCAATAGTTCCCGCTCTTGCTATTTCTATAACGATTTTAGCGTCTCTTCTCGGCTCGCTTCTGATGGGACTTATATATTCCTTCCTCGTTATAACCCTTCGTGCCAATCAGAACGTTACGGGTCTTGCCCTTACCACCTTCGGTATAGGTATAGGAAACTTCTTCGGTGGTTCACTTACAAAGCTTATCGGCTCACAGACCGCTAATATTTCACTTGGAAATATCAGCAGATACTTTAAGGCTACTCCTCCCATTGCCGAAAGGCTTGGATGGTTTGGCGACTATTTCCTTTCCTACGGCTTTTTGACCTACGTGGGAATTATAATTGCTGTTGTGGCAGGCTTTGTTCTCTCCCGCACAAGAGTGGGTCTGCATCTCAGAGCAGTAGGTGAAAACCCTGCAACTGCAGACGCAACGGGAGTTAACGTAACAAAGTATAAATACATGGCAACCTGTATCGGTAGTATGATAGCAGGTCTTGGAGGCCTTTATTATATCTTCGAGTATACGGGCAACTGGTCAAACAACGGCTTCGGAGACAGAGGTTGGCTTGCAATAGCACTTGTAATCTTCGCACTCTGGAAACCCGTTATAGGAATATTCGGCTCTATACTCTTTGGAGCACTTTATATGCTTGGTATTACCACCGTAGGCATCTCGAGAGAAATAAAGGAGGTTTATGAGCTTTTACCTTATCTTGCAACAATACTTATCCTTATAATAACCTCTATCCGCAACAAAAAGGAAAATCACCCCCCCGCATCTCTCGGATTTTCATACTTCAGAGAAGAAAGATAATATAAACGGCAAGGCTTTCGCCTTGCCGTTATATTTTTTCGAGGTTCGAGCCCTTTCGCTAAAGCAAAAAAACACAGAGCATCTTCGACGCTCTGGCTTTTTTTGGCCTTCCCTACAGGACTCGAACCTGCCGCCTTCAGAATCGGAATCTGACGCTCTATCCGGATGAGCTAAGGGAAGATGTAGTAGTCCGCAAAGGACTACTTATTTATTAGGAAATTGCATTACAATTGACCTCGCCGTTTTGCTTTTTCAGGTAAAAGAAGCATTACGATAGGCGAGATATGCCAGTGGCGGATCGCCACTTTATTTTTTTCTTACTTTGAGGATAAATACTACAAGAAGAGCTGCTGCAATTATAAATATCAAAAGCGCTGATATATCGAGAATAGTTGCAACTGTATTTCCTTCGTTTAAAGAGGACAGTCCTTTTTTTGAGTCTGTTCTGTCAATATTTTCTTTTGCTATTAAATTTCCCGAAAATTCTTCGTCGGCAACTCTTACTGTAAAAGTACCCACAATTTCGTTTTCCTTTATAGGAGCTTTGATTTTATCGGGAACATCAAAGATGATTTCAGCTTTATCCCCAAGCGCTACAAGGGTCGTTATATCCTTGTCGGAGAAAAGAGAGACAGTTGCCTTTTCACCCTTCGTAACCTCCAAGTTTGTCAAAGGTGTTTCCTTTGAGATAACCGTATCGATGTTATATTCGGCAAAGCAATATTCATAGAGCGTTACTGCATCGGTAAAAGCCATATTGGAGTTGTACCACTTGTCACGGTTGGCGCCAAGCGTTATGAGCAGATAGCTTTCGCCGTCCTTCGTCGCCTTTGTTACAAGGCAACGCCCTGCCTCATCAGTAAAGCCCGACTTAACACCCGTCACATATTCATAGTAATTCTCATTTTCGGGAATTTCTATTTCAATGGTACTGCTGAATTCCCGTCTGTCCGATTTGTTTGTGGGAGGAATGATGCAGGAATGCTCGTTTATGATATCACAAAAGGTCTCGTTTTGCAAGGCGTAATTTGCAATTAAATACATATCCCTTGCGGTTGTATAGTGGTTATCACGATGAAGCCCGTGAGCATTGACAAAGTGTGTGGAGGTGCACCCAAGCTCTCTTGCTTTTTCGTTCATAAGGTCTGCAAAGCCTTCCACACTTCCCGAAACGTGCCAGGCAAGAGCCGATGCCGAGTCACAGGTGGAGCGTATCATGGTTGCCCTTATCAGGTCGCCTACTGAAATTTCTTCACCCGTTTTAAGCGACATATGAACACCGCCGTCGGCATAGATATCATCAAATATTCCCGAGGGTATAACTACCGTTTCATCAAGACTCTCACAGTTCTCAATAGCAAGTATACAGGTCATTATCTTTGTCAGGGAAGCAGGGTAGGTAACATCGTCTGCCTCGTATTCGTATACTACCTTTCCCGTGTCGAGATTGACCATATACACATGGTCGGAATAAATGTTTTTGCCATCGTCAAGTATTCCTTCAGCGTTGACAGTGAAACAAAACAGTGTTATAATTAACACAAATAATATAAATATTCTTTTCATATTTTACCCTACATTTTTCTTGCGGTCATGAACTTACCTGCAAGACGGAGCAGCTCTTTATATTCGGAATTGTCAATGACTTCAAGCGCTTTTTCAGCTCTTTCTATGTACTCGCTTGCAATAAGGTCGGCTTTTTCAAGTCCGCCACGTATTTTAAATATATTTTTAACCTCTTCAACGTCAGAAAGAGAAGCGTTGGGATTTCCCACAGTTCTTTCAATAATAGCTTTTTCACTTGAATTGGCGTTTTTATATGCCTCTTGAAGTATTATCGTCTTTTTGCCCTCACGTATGTCAGAGCCGATAGGCTTACCGAGAGTTTTTTCGTCAGAGGTTATGCCGAGAATGTCGTCTCTTATCTGAAAGGCGATACCCGAAAGGTTTGCAAAGTCTCCAACAGCCTTGACACGTTTATCCGTAGCATCTGGAGTATCAAGACCGAGCATAGCGCCCGCTTTTGCAGAATAAGAAAAGAGAACGCCCGTTTTTTGTCTCATAACCTCAAGAGTTGTATGAGCGTCACCGGGGTGAAAGCCCTCGCTTTTTATGACTCCAAGCTTGGTGTCAAGTGCCTCTCCCGAAATGAGCTCGTTTATGCACTCACCCTCAAGAATTTCTGCAACTGCAAGAACGGTTTCGGGTGAGAATTCAGAGGACTTAGCACACTCCAACAGCATTTTCACAGACATGGCGTGTATTACGTCGCCTGCGAGAATGGCAATATCACGGCCATAGTCCGAGGCACCTGAGCTCTTGTCAAACATGTCTCTCACAAGAACGTGTACACTCTTTCCGCCACGTCTTGTATCATCGTTATCTATAATGTCATCGTGCACCAAGGTAAAGGTGTGGAAGAGCTCCACACTTACCATGGCGGGAGTAGTCGCCATTTCCTTTTCCTTTCCACCCATTGCACCTGCACAAAGGGAAAGGAAAGCGGGTCTCAGCCTTTTACCGCCACGCAAGAAGTATTCGGTAGCCCCTTGACGAAGCTCAGCGGGGGTAACGTTGTTAAGGGGATATGTGCTCATATATTCCGCACAACGCTTTTCGCATATATTGAGATAATTTTTAAGTCGTTCCATAAATACATCCTTTATAAGTATTATAATAAGTATATCACATCACAAAATTATATTCAAGAGTAAAACACAAGGAGATGATTAATTTTGCTGTCACTCATCATGGCGCCGTCGGGCTACGGTAAGACAAAAGCCGTTATATCCGAGATAAAGAATATACTTGACTTGTCAGATGACAGAAAGATTTACGTCATCGTCCCCGAGCAGGAAAGTGTAAAGATGGAAGCCGAGCTTCTTCGGGAGTGCGGTAACAGAATTAATAAGCTCGTTGAAGTTCTGAATTTTTCACGTCTTGCCAACCGAGTATTCAGAGAAGCGGGAGGCATGACCTATAAATATATCGACAATTGCGGGAAGGACCTTATTGTAGCCGTAACCCTTGAAAAGCTGAAAAAGAGTATTCCATATTTTGCCGACGTGTCCGATGATATAAAGTATATCGAGCTGTTGCGTGACGAGATGGATATGCTCAGACAAAAGGGCATACACCCCAAAGACTTCGATACAGCCCGTGAAGTCCTTCTTTCGCAGGATAGAGGAGGAGAGAGCCTTACGTCGAAGCTATCCGACTTCTCCCTTATTTTTTCTACCTACGAAAAAGCCTTAAAGGACGGCATAACCGACTCCACCGACGATATAGTGCGCCTTGCCGAAACTCTCGAAGAGTATGATTTCTTTGACAATTCATACGTTTTCATAGACGGATTTTATGACTATACCGTACCTCAATATGACATAATAGAAAAAATAATCAAAAGTGCATATAAAACAACTGTAACCTTTTCCATGAGTAGTGCCGACCCCGACACGGTTTTCAGAAAGACAAGACTCGCTTATGACAAAATCCGTGAGCTTGCTGAAAAAAACGCAGTGGAATATGAAAAAAAGGAGCTTTCGGAGAATATCCGTGTCACCAATCCTGCAATCAGATATCTTGCCGAAGGAATAATACAAGGCACTCTTGACAAAACGGCAGATGAAGTCAATGGCGTTGACGTGACGAGCGTTGCCACCCCTTACGATGAGTGCGTTTTCGTGGCACGGGAAATAGTAAAGCTTGTAAAAAACGGTGCATCCTTTTCGGATATCGCCGTGGTGTCAGCATCGATTTCCGAATATGGCTCAATGATTGAAAACGTTCTTGAGGCATATGGCGTAAGATTTCTCTCCTGCACTGAAACCTCTGTTGTAACACAGCCCATAGTGTCCTTGGTGTTGAACGCCCTTGACACGGTAAACTCGGGCTTTTTCTATAAGAATATTAAAACCTATCTTAAAAGTCCCTATCTTGGACTCAGCGATAAGGAAGCCTATTCACTTGAAAACTACATATCTCTTTGGGCTGTTAAGTATAAAGCATGGCAGAGCGAGGAGGACTGGACACTTCACCCCAAGGGCTACGTCGAAGAATTCAGCGACGCCGATAAAGATGAGCTTGATACAGTCAATGTAGCGAGAAAAAAGGTGTACGCTCCCTTAAAGAAGCTGTCGGAAGGACTGTCTGACCCCTTGGTTGAAAATAAGGTCAGAGCCGTAATGAGCTTTCTTGACGAGCTTGGCGTTTTTGACATCATTGGTGAAGAGGATAACGAGAGAAGCGCATGGAATATGCTTATTCGCTCATTCGATGAAATAGTAAACGGGGCAGGGGATCTGAAGATATCGAGAAGTAAATTCATAGGATATCTGAGACTTGTCCTTTCCGAAATGTCCTTTGGAAAAATTCCCTCTTCTCTTGATGAGGTAGAGCTTGGAGACGTGGGCTTTGTACGAAATAAAAATATAAAGCACTTGTATTTCTTGGGCTTTAACGACGGTATTTTTCCTAAAGTGAGTGAAAGAAAATCTATTTTCACCGAAACCGAGAAAAAATGGCTGTCGGACAACGATATACCTATTGAAGACAGCCCCGAGGACAAAATGCATGATGAAGTATTTTTGTTCATTTTGGCTGTACTCACTCCCTCCGAGGGCTTGCATTTCGTTTATCACACATCGTCCTCTGAAAGTGCGGGAGCAAAGTCGATACCTTCGTATTTTTACTCATATATAAGAGATTTACTCGGCTGTGAGATAAGCACATTTAACTTTGATAAAGCAGTACCCGTAACTAAAAAGGAGCTTGAAGGATATCTTCTGAAAATTGCGGACGGTGATACCCTTGAGTTTATCGAAAAGAATTACCCCGAGTTTTTCAGCGAGCTTAGTGAAATCAGACGCTTCCTTGAATGCAAGGATAAACTTTTCAAAATAGAAAACGCCGACGATTTTATTAAGAATAACTATGCCATGACTCAGTCGAGGCTTGAAAAGTTTGAACGGTGCCGTTTTTCTTATTTTATCGAATATATGCTGAAAGCCAGAACAAGAAAGCCCGCCCGCTTCAGTAATGCCGAAATAGGAAGCTACGTTCATAAGATTCTCGAGCTTGTTTTAAAGGAACTCACCAAGGACAAAAAAAGCATGGGTGAAGCAACAGCCGAAGAGATTTGCGCTCTTGCTGAAAAGACCGCAGGGGAGTATATTCTTTCCATTGCTCCCGACATAGCTCATGACAGCCCCAAGTATAAATACCTTATAGACAACATTTCTTCTTTTGTCGTTTACGTAATAGAGAATATAAAGGACGAGTTCAAGGCGTCACGCTTTGCTCCTACTTATTTTGAGGAAAGTCTTGGAGACTCCGAAAACGTAAAGCCTTACGTTGTGACGCTTCGTGACGGCGGAACCCTGACCTTCTACGGAATTATTGACAGGGTAGACACCTACGTTGACGAAAACGGCGTAGAATATATAAGGGTAGTAGATTATAAGACGAAAACGGGTGGCAAGTCTTTCTCTCTCGAGGACGTTATAAACGGCATGAACATACAGATGCTCATATACCTTTTTGCCATGACAAGAACTCCCTCGGAAAAAGAGAGAAGAGCGGCGGGTATTATGTATATGCCCGCAGGCAAGAGTGACTTTAAGGCGACCGACGAGGAAGCCGACGACAGCACTCTCCGTGCGAAGATCGACGAGGAACTCAAGCGTAGCGGAATGTACCTTGATGACAAGCGCATAATAGATGCAATGGAGTCGGGTGAGAACAAACGCTTCGTTGACTTGAAGTACGACAGCAAAACCGAGAGCTATAAGGGTACAGCCTCCTCAACCCTTGTTCAGCTTGAGTCGTTCGGAATTATCGAAAGGTACATAAATTCTATTTTTCAGTCGGTTATGACTACCTTGAAGGAGGGTGACATCGCCCCCGAGCCTCTTGATGAAGGCAGTGGAAGAACAAGCTGTGATTGGTGCTCCTATAAGGCTATATGCCGATATGAGGGCGATACTAAAAAGAAGATAAAAGAAAAAAATCCTCTTCAGTATATGAAAGACTCATTAGAAATATAAAAAATCAAGGGGAAACCCTTGATTTTTTAAATATTAACAGTAATTTTATTGATTTTAAACATTTTTATATATTTTTTTGACTATAATTATAGCATTAAGAATAACAGAGGCAGTTAATGAAAAAAGACAAAAAGATTGTAGATTTTGAATTTTTAAGAAAAAGTGCAATACTTATTATATGGGTGGTAATAATTACTCTTGTTTTTATAAAAAGAGAGAGCATAACCCTTGAGTCTATTGTAAGCTATTCTCCCGAAAATACCTTCGTTGCAGTAGCTGTCATGCTTTCGCTTTTTCTCTTGAAAAGCATATCGTTTTTTATCTACGGTGGGCTTCTTTATGCTGCAAGCGGTGTTATTTTTCCATTTCCCTTGGCTCTTGTTGTTAACGCAGTTGGCACAGTTATAATGTGCTCAGTTCCCTTCTTCATAGGAAGAAAAGCAGGCACCCCACTTCTCGAGCGTCTTTTTAAAAAGCATACAAAGCTCCAGATTATCAAGCATTTTCAAGAAAGTAACGAGTTTACAGTTTCCTTCTTTACGAGAATAGTGGGAATTTTACCTGCCGATATTGTTAGTATGTATATGGGCGCTTCTCGGACTAAGTATAAGAATTATCTCTCGGGAACGCTTCTCGGACTACTGCCTTCCATGATAACCTTTTGCGTTATGGGAATGAAGGCAGACGACGTTTCGTCACCTACATTTATACTTTCAGCACTTTTTGAACTGTTACTTATGGTAGCATCCGTTGTATACGTTTTCTTGTGGCAGAAAAAGCACAAGAAGAATGAGGAGAAAAAATGAAAATTTCTGACGGCTATATCAATATACTTGTAACCCTCGATAAAAACTATATTCCTTATCTCAACGTTATGCTCTCTTCACTTGTAAAGAAAAACTCAGACTCACGCTTTTGTGTCTACGTTCTTCATTCGTCACTTGAAGATAGCGACGTTGAAATTACAAAGAGAGTTTTAGGTAAAGAAAATAAGCTTATATTGATTAACGCCGACAGCATTGGACTTGACGACGCTCCCACTACCTCCCGTTACCCGAAAGAAATATATTATAGAATATTTGCCGCAAAATTTCTCCCTCCCACCCTTGACAGAGTATTGTACCTTGACCCTGACCTTGTTGTAAACGGCTCCTTGAAGGAGCTCTACAATATGGATATGAAAGGCTATCTGTTTGCCGCCGCCTCTCATACGGGTCCCTTTGTCAGAGCCATAAACGGCATAAGACTTGATATGGAGGAGAATGCCCCTTATATTAATTCGGGTGTTATGCTCATGAATTTAAAGCTCCTTCGCAAAGAGCAAAACTACGACGACGTTTTTAAGTTCATAGAAAAAAGAAAAAATTATCTCGTTTTGCCCGATCAGGATATTATCAGTAGTTTGTACGGGTCGAGAATTTATGCGCTCGATACCTTCGTTTACAATATGACCGAAAAACTGTTTTTACTTCACGCCCCATTTGAAAGAGAGCTCACTCTCGATTGGATAAGAAAAAACAGCGTGATAATTCACTATTGCGGTCGCAATAAGCCTTGGAAAGAGAATTATAAAGGCTATCTCGACGTGTTTTATAAAGAGGCATCCTCTAATGTGAATAAAGAATTTAAAGAGAGGTAACTCTCTTTTTCTTTGTATGGAAGTATTATTTTTTTGTCTTTAAACTTTTTGTTCATGATATGGCACGCCTTTCCCATATTGCTTTTCCTTGAAGTCATGTTGTGCATATCGCTGGACAAAACAAACCGTTCTCCTGTCTCAATTAGACCCTTAACCCTACGCCTTCCTCCGTATGATAATAAACGTGATGCATTTATCTGGTAAATTATATTCAAATCACGAAGGTCACTTATTAATTGCTTCGCATTAGGATAGCGGTCAATGTGAGCAATAATTGGTCGATATCCTTTTACTGTCAACAAATATATCCATTCTTCCAAATTTTTGTCTTGACTGAGTATAGGGAATTCCACTAAAATAAGATTGCTTTGTCCTATACACAGCTTGTTGACGTCTTCATATTTCGAAATATTGTTGTCAAGATATACCTCTGCTCCCAGCAAAATTTCAGGAAACTCCTTTTGCGTCATTTGTTCCTTCAGTTTGTTAAAGCTCCTGTCTCGTTTTCGGCAAAAATTTGTAATATCTTCATGTTTATGAACGATGCAGTGAGGAGTGGCAACGCAAAGCTTCACTCCTTGATTAAAGCTGTCTGAAAGCATAAAAAGAGCTTCTTGTGTGTTTTTTGCACCATCATCGATTTCAGGTAAGATATGTGAATGTAAATCAATCATAACAGTTATTTCTTTTCATAGGTGTTATCACTGTAGCTGTAATTGTATTTATATCCGTATTTTTTGTATTTGTAGTATCCATATTTCTTTTCTTTTTTTGCTGAGTCGAGAACAACAACTCCCAGAATTTTGGTTTTTACTTTTTTTATATCTTCCATGGTTTCATCAAGTAAGTCAAAGGTTGTCTGGTTTTCTCTTACAATAACCACAACGCCTTGACTTTTCGGTAGTACAATGGTGGCATCAGTAACAACGGTCATGGGAGAAGTATCTATGAAAATATAGTCGTATTTCTCTTGAAGCTCTGAAAGCACAGCTCCGAATACATCGTTGTTGAGCAGTTCAGCGGGATTAGGTGGCAATTCACCTGCAGTCAATACGTCGAGGTTTTCTCTGACTTGTTTTTTTATAGCACTTTCAAGCTTGCAAAATCCGCAAAGCACATTGGAAATACCTATTCCGCGCTCAATTTGTAAATACCTGTGAACTCTTGCTTTTCTCAAATCGCAGTCTATCAAGAGCACTTTAGAATTTGTTTGTGCGAAAGTAATTGCAAGATTAATGGCAGTAGTGGTTTTTCCCTCAGAGGGAGCAGGGCTGGTTATAGTTATTATTTTACCCTTATCTGATTTTGGAATGGAGAACATAATATTGGTGCGGATAGATTTATAAGTTTCAACCGTATCGAAATTACTTTTCTTACTTAATATTTTTTCTGTTTCTCTTGGAAGGCTTCTGCATTTTCTTTTTTTGCTTTTACCTGAGGGGTCAGTATTGGAAAGCTCTCCAAGTATAGACACGTCATATTTGTTTACAATTTCAGTGCTGTTACAGATTTTGTTGTCGAAAAGGCTGCGAATAAATGCACCACCTGTTCCAATAATGAAGCCAAGAAAAAAACCAATAACCGTCGTGACCGATGTTCTTTTGCTGTTAGGAACATCAGGATAATGCACTTTATTTACTACATTAACTTTGCCCGCTTCATATATCGAAAGAAGCTTTGTCGGCGCTGCACTTATCACGCTTTCAGCGATGTCAAAAGATAAATCAGGGTCGTTTGTTGTGACCGAGATATCGATGAGCTCTGTGTCATTTACTATTGAAACAGAAAGCATTTTGGAAATTTTCTTCCAATTTGTTTTGGATTTCGTAAGCTCGCTTACACTTTCTAAAAAATCTCGTGTTTGTAATATTTCTATGTAGGTAGCACTAAGTGTTTTGGCAGTATCTATGTCTGTTTTTGATATGGTGGTATCTTCGTCCTGTGTTGCGCTTTCGCTTCGGCTACTTACATATAACACACCGCTGGCTGTATATGTATAGTCGGTAAAATAGTAGCTGTAGCAAAAAAACAATACGCCGAAAAGAAGAGCGAGAACAGATATTGTGATTTTATTTGACCACATTAACCTTAATAGACTTATGAGGTCCAATTCATTGTTACGGTTTTCCATAATATACACTTTCTTTTACTTATATTAATTATAAATGCGACCTATAAAACCAACGTATGATAGGAGTGCGTTCTATATATAAAAGCTTTAATTTCTT
The DNA here is from genome assembly GCA_045595105.1 of Eubacteriales bacterium. Taxonomy (GTDB): domain Bacteria; phylum Bacillota; class Clostridia; order Oscillospirales; family SIG627; genus RGIG6353. Next base: position 15,189 of record JAZNZV010000133.1, read on the forward strand.
TTCCCAGTATTCACGCTCATCATCGTCACACGATCGTCTTATTTCCATTTTTATGTAATTTCTGTCCTGTTCCCATGATAGCCACCAAATTACGATGCTCAAAACTACAAAAACTGCGAGACCTAAAAATATTAATAATTCCATTGTGTCTTAACCTCATTTCCGTTGTCTTCATGTCCTTTAAACTACACTTCACGAGTGTATACAACATAATTCTCATTATGTTGTATATTGTCTGTATTCTCAGTCAGAAAAGGTAATAAAAATGACATCAAAGGAAGAAAAAAATGAGAAAAAGGCATAGCAAAACAGCCAATGAAAAAAGATGATTTATCATTGGCTTTTTGTTGCGTCCACTTTTAGATAACTGTTGGACTTTTTGGTCAAAGCCATTGACAAATCATGCTTTATGTGGTAGTATGTAAACGTAAAAAGCAGATATATTTCTGCAGATGTGCAACATAATGAGAATTATGTTGTTTTTTTATGCTCTCATATACACAAAGTTTAGCTGCTCAATTTGCTTTCGATGTATTTCTACGGTTTCCATAGTGTAGTTTCTCGTAGTGTTAATACTAGAATGTCCAAGAATATCTGCCAGACGAACAATATCTTTTTGCAGACCGTAAAAGGTTCTTGCGAATAAATGACGAAGATTGTGTGGAAACACCTTCTTTTTTGATACCCCTGCGAGTTCGCAAAGCTTTTTCATATCAGACCATATATTACTTCTGTCGAGCGGTTTTCCATTTTTAGAAACGAAAACGGGACCGCTTAAAATGTGATTTTTTTTGATATACTTTGTAAGCATTTTGCAAAGCTTTTCCGGAAGTAATATTATTCTGAATTTGCCTTTGCAGTTTATTACCGCTTTTCCTGCATACACAGATTCTTTGGTAATGAATTGAAGCT
>JAZNZV010000134.1:0-1921 GCA_045595105.1 Eubacteriales bacterium
AAAGATATCAGAAGTCACTCAGAGAGTTTAACGCAGTGGACTTTGACGATATTATCGGGCTGACTATCAGACTTTTTGAGGAATGTCCTGTCGTACTTGAAAAATATGCCAAGAGATTTAAGTACGTGCTTGTTGACGAGTATCAGGATACTAACGGAGCACAGTTTAAGCTCACCAAGCTCCTTTGCTCGCAATATGAAAACGTAATGGTCGTAGGTGACGACGACCAAAGTATCTACAAATTCAGAGGTGCCACCGTCCGTAATATTCTTGACTTTGATACTCAGTTCGACGATGCAAGGGTCGTATACCTCGAACAGAATTATAGGTCTACCAAGAACATTATCGAGGCTGCCAATTCGGTTATAGGAAACAACGCAGGAAGAAAAGGTAAGGTGCTTTGGACGCAGACGTCTGAGGGCGAAAAAATAGACTATTGCAAGCTTGACAATCAGGACGCCGAAGCACGTTATATCGTCGATACAATAAATGAGTACGTTAAAAGCGGTAAATATAAATACCGTGACTTTGCAGTACTTTACAGAATGAATGCTCAGTCTAATAACCTTGAAATAGCCATGTCTAAATCCGCTGTTCCTCATCGACTTCTCGGAGGACTTCGCTTTTACGACAGAAAAGAAATTAAGGACATTGTTTCATACTTATCCGTTATCGTTAACCCTAACGATGCCGTTAAGCTGGAAAGAATTATCAACGTTCCCAAAAGGGGAATAGGGGAGACGTCTTTAAATGCAGTAAAGACTATTGCGTCCGCTGAGAATTGCGGGATTTTTGAAGTCCTGAGGAACGCTGACAAATACGTTGCTCTCGGCAGAAGCGCTGCGAAGCTCATGAAATTTGCCGAAATGATAGAGACTCTCAGAGATGTTTCTCTGACAGAGCCTGTTTCCGAACTTATTAAAAAAGTAGCGTATGACTCGGGATACGTTGATATGCTCAGAAACTCCCTTGAGGACGAGCGTGACAGACTTGACAATATTAACGAGCTTATCTCAAACGCTATAAAGTATAATGAGGACGTTCCCGACGGAACACTTGAAGGATTTCTCGAAGAGGTGGCACTGGTTGCCGACGTTGACGGCTACGATAAGGACTCTGACGCAGTTGTGCTGATGACTATACATAGCTCCAAGGGCCTTGAATTTCCTGTGGTGTTTCTCCCAGGACTTGAAGAGAATATCCTGCCTTCCGCTCAGTGCTTGATGTCAGACGAGGAGCTTGAAGAAGAGCGTCGCCTTATGTACGTTGCCATAACGAGAGCACGTGAGAAGCTTGTGGTGACCAACGTATCCGAACGCTTGATGTTCGGCAGAACGTCAATAAATAGGTCCTCTCGCTTTTTGAAGGAAATTCCTACACATCTTATTAATAACGTCAACGATGAAATGAATTTACGCCGTGCGAAATCGGTGGCATCTAAATATGGAGTATCAACGTCTAAACCTGTGCCGAAAACGGATAAACCGAAAGTGCAGCACGACGCATTTAACGTTGGTGAGACAGTAATACACCCCGTGTTCGGCGAAGGACTAATAACGCTGAAAAAACCAATGGGAGGGGATACTCTCTACGAAATAGCATTTGATAGCGTAGGAACAAAAAAACTTATGGGCACTTACGCAAGACTCAAGAAAAAGTAAAAGAATTTATACGTCTTCGCAAAACAGCGAAGACGTATAAAAATAATCTTTTAGAGAAAAATTAATTTTGTACTTGACAAACGAAGGTCAGTGTGTTATCATATATAGGCATTCGGGGGACCGACACATGTGCCGGAATGGCGGAATTGGCAGACGCTCGGGACTTAAAATTCCGTGGGACTAAAATCCCGTACCGGTTCAAGCCCGGTTTCCGGCACCACAATATCGCGGGGTAGAGCAGCTTGGTAGCTCGTCGGGCT
>JAZNZV010000135.1:0-15907 GCA_045595105.1 Eubacteriales bacterium
TTTTTTCTCCGTGGTTTCAATTATCAAATCCTCTTCGTTTTCACTCTTTTTAAGTTTTTTCCAAAAAGTAAATAAAGAGAAAAACTTTTTTTCGCTAGTTTCAATGGGTTCAGACGCTTGTTCTTCCACCCTCTCGATTTCACCCGTGTTTTCTTTTTTCATTTTTTCAAGCTTGTTCATGGTTTTACCTCCGATTTATCTTAAATTCTAATTAGTAACACATATTCTTGCACTTGAAATCCCAAGCGCTGCTGACACGACAGAAATAACCTTTGCTCTTATGGAAGAAGAAATGTTTCCGGAGCAGACCACTGCGGCGCCTTTTACCTTTGGAAGCGTATATCCGCTGACAACCGCCTCTTTTGTGCTGGAGGTGCCTGTTGAAAGGACAACCGTGCTCTCTCTTTTGCTGTCTCCTTCTTTTCCGAAGTCTTGCGTCATATCCGTTGCATAAGAATAAAAAGCCGACCCCTCAAGGGTTACCATTACGTTAACCTCGCCCACACCGCTTATTTCCTCAACGATTTTCTTTAGCCTTTTTTCAAGGTTAATTTCATATTCTTCTTCATCAAATCCAATATCGGTGCTCGGGTTACTCTCTTTCTTTTCACCGTCGGAAAGGAAAACAAGAATTATTCCCAAGACTAAAAAAGCTATCAATATTATGATACTGTTCTTCTTTGAAAAAAGCTGTGTCAACGTTACGTTATTCATATCTTTATACATTCTGCATCAAGTTGATAATGAAGCTTTATTGTGTTTTTTATTTTATCGAAATACCGTTCGTCACATTTAGCATAAACACGCAACACTTCAAATACTATGCTTTCTCCTTCCAGACGCCATGGGCACTCTACTTCCACGTCAATGCCTGTGTATTTTTTTACAGAAAGAGATATTTCCTTTGAAATTTCTTCTGCTGTTGACCTTGCCAACCACTGACGGTAAACAGCTTCGTCCTCTTCCTTATCAATCATATGTTCAGTATTTTCTTTTATGACGGGAATTGCAATATTATTTTTAAAAAACACAAGGGTTTTAATAACGGGAATAATAACACAGGCAAGCATTATAATGCTAGTCACTGTTCTTGCACTTTTCGATATCCCTTTTTCACCGAGGAATACGTTTATTATAGCAGTGAACAAGGAAATCGTTATAATTACTCCAAGATACTCGGACACTTAACCAACCTCGCTTTTTATAAACACAGATATGGCAAAAATAAAAAAGCAGCTCGATGCCGTCATTATTGCAGAAAGTATGTTATATACCCCTATAAGCTCGCCTGTTACTTTTGCTTCTTTGTCGGCACTTACTAACCTTGCAATAACGTTTATAAGCTTCAATGCAAGCTTTCTTATGCCGAAATTAACAAGAGGTATTGCGGTCATATAAATAAGAACACAAATCGCAAAAACTCCAAACGTTGATTTTACAAGGCGCACGCCCGATATAAGCGTTCCCGATGCCTCTGAAACAAAGCCTCCAACTATTGGAATGAAGCTACCTGCTGCAAGCTTAACAGACCTCAAAGCTAAAGAGTCGGTAACTGTCGAAACTGTATTTTGAAAATATATCACTGCACACAATATACCAAAGGACAGTGTAACGAGCTTTGTAGTAAATCCTGTTAAAAATTCGGACAAAGCGCCCAAAGGGACTTTTGAAACGTAGCCTACAACAGAAAACGCAAGTATTACTTTTGATATGGGAATGGCAATATCAATAAGCACGTTTTGTAAAAAAGTAACTGCCGACAAAATCAAAGCCTGTGTAACTACTGAGGTGGATACTTCTCCGCTTACAAGAGAAACCGAACCTATAAAAGGCAAGAGTCCCTTTATGAACACCGAAAGCTCTTCCGTATAGCTCACCGCAATATCAAGAGCAGAGTTTATATGTCCTATCAGGAGTGAGCACATTATAACAGAAACGCCGAAATGTACCGCTACGTCAATTCCGTTTTTACCAAAGCCTTCCAAAAATCCCTTGGCGAGTGACGTTACCACAAGAACTGCTATGACCGAAAATACAAATTTAAGCTCTTCTCCCACGCTTTCAAAAGCAAGGTTAAATATAAATTTGAAAATATCCGTCGCATTCATTCCATTTGACGAAGGGGTAGCGGAAGGACTAAAATCTATACCGCTTTTATCCTTCAATGACTCGGGGACTGTTTCTGATGCCTTTTCTATGCCTGTCTCTTCCCTTATTTTATCCTCTATACTTTCCTCTGCCAACACGTTAAGGAAGAGCAAATGTGTTATGAGTATAATCGCTATAATGCGTTTCACAGCACTGTACCCACAAGCTCGAAAAGCTCATCGTATATCGGCATGGAACACATCAGAATTGCCACCTTCCCTGCAAATTCAACTTTACCCGAGACGGCAGACATACCAAGGTCTGAGGCAAGCTCTGACGTAAGATTTGTTATAAGTGTTATGCCAAGAATTTTCATAAGAATTTTAAGGTATAGAGAGCCCTCAAAGGACATAAGCGAATTAATATATGAAAAAATCGGCTTTGCAAACTTCAGAGAAAAAACAAATATTATCACCGACAAAGCGACTGCAGCAAAGGTGAAATATTCACTTTTTAGCTCTTTAATGGGCACAAGCACAAACATTGCTCCCACTACTGCTCCGCAAAGAAGCACAATGTCAAAGCTCATATCCCAAATAGATCACGAACCGTGGAAAACAATTCGCTCATCTCTTCAACGAGAATAAAGAGCACTAATACTACTCCTGCTACCGCAACCATAGTTGCCTGCTCCTCTCGTCCGTATCTGCTGAGCACTTGATGTACCACAGACACAAGAGTACCTATCCCTGCAATTTTAAGAATTAAAGTTACGTCCAAAATTTATACTCCTTTTTACCACAACAAGAGAACAAGTCCTATTCCCGTCATACATCCGACTGTTCTGCAAAGTCTTATTTTTTCAGCGGTTTCTTCTTTTTGTAGTTTATATATTTCTTCAAGCTCACGAATAAGCTTTTCGCAGCGCTTCACCTCCTCTTCCTGAGATAAGCTTCCAAACGTCCCACCAAACTCATATAAAAGATAATATACTTCTTCATTTAGCATCAGTTTTTCTTTCATTCGGGACAATGTAAAAGCAAGAGGTGTATCTGAAGGGCTGTTCTTCAGCTCATTCAAGAATAAGCATCGGTCAAGGCATTTGTCATAAAACTTATGGTATATTTCATGCTGAGGTGTCAGATATGACAAAACCTCTTGTTTGATAAAATATATCATTGAAATAAATGAGCGAAGAATATTTTGAGAATCCTTATAACGCTGTGCTTTTACGTAGCCCGCCGAAAGGCAGGTAATAAAAATAAGTAAAAGTCCTGCTATCTTCATATCTCAAGTTCCTCGAATACGCAAATTGCCCCTTCTTCTTTTTTTTCAAGCCTTACAAAGGTATTAAATACATTGTGCTCTATAAGTTCTTTTATATTGGGGCGTTTCAATACCTCCGATAGGCTATTTCCATGTGCAGTAGCAACGAAAGGTACTCCGCTGTTCTGAACAGACAATATAGCCCGTGTATCGTCGAAAAGTCCTATTTCATCGCATATTATATATTCAGGTGTAAAGAGTCTTACTGCTATTTCTATTCCGTGAGGCTTGGAATAGCCAAGAAATCTGTCAATAAGACCTGTTGCACCGTCGGGAAGTATTTCTCCCCTTTCGTCAATCACAGACACTCTCATAGGAGCGGAAAATCTTCCGTTGCCAAGAGCTTTTGCTATTGAGCGTATAACAGTTGTTTTTCCGTAGCCGGGAGGTGAAATAATAAGAAGTGAGCTACCTTTATTTTGAGCGATATAACGAGACAGCAAATCTCCTGCATTTTCTATATTCCGAGAAAGTCTGATATTTACCGACGAAAATGAGGACACAGATGATATTTTATCACCGTCATATATTCCCTCTCCGCATACCCCCACCCTCAATCCTTCAGGAGTAACTATAAATCCGGAATTTATAGTTGTCATATATCTGTAATCCGATCCTTGACAAAACGTGTTCACAGCCGTTGTCAAATGAGCGAGAGTGCATATGATACCGTCTTTAAGCTTATTGGTTATCTTTCCGCTTTTATCTATAAACAAATTTTTTGAATATGTAGAAATCGAAAAGGGGGCGTTTTTTCTCAGTCGTATTTCGCACACTTGCTTTTTCGTTTCTTCGTGAAGCTTTTTAATATAAGCACCTAAATCTTCAGGCAGATATTGATAAACTCTATCCATTTTTTCTCCTTTTTTACAATGTGTATGTAAGACACAGCTTTTTAAGAACAAAAAAAGATATAGCTTTCGCTATATCCCTGAATTAAAGCATACGTGTTTTTTATCAAATTCGCAAAGCTTACTGTTTTTCAAAACGCTTGCTCTTTGTATAACGTTATCTCCGTACTTTTTCCTTGTTTTTTCAAGAGCATTCTCTACGTTATCCTCAAAAATAAAAGTGAGCTGTTCACCTACGTTTTCTCTTAAATCCTCCGCTCCCACACCGATAGCTCTTACGGGCTTCAAAAAGTCCACGTTAGCTTTAAAAAGCCTCGAGGCTGACATAAAAATATCATTGGATAAAGACGTTGGGGCAGACAATTTGACCTGTCTTACAAAGGAAGTAAAATCAGAAAAGCGTACAAAAAGCTTTATCGTTGAGGAATATATTTTTTCTTTTTTCAGATTTGCGGACACCGTGTCAGAAAGAGCAGTCAAAACGCTGTCCGCTTCCTCGTAGGTGGTGACGTCGTATGGCATAGTTGTGCTTTGACTCACCGATTTTTGCTTTTCGCTCACGGAATAAAAGTTTACGGGAGAAAAATCAAATCCGTTAGCAATATCCCACAGAGTTTCTCCTGACTTTCCAAGCTCATCCTTTAGAGAAAGTCTTTTTGTTAAAGCAAGATCACCTATGGTTCTTATCTTCAGCCGTTTCAGTTCGCTCTTGGTTTTCCTACCTACGAACAAAAGATTTTCTACCGGAAGCGACCACACCCTCTCTTTGAAATCGTTGAAAGATATAAGAGTTACTGCGTCGGGCTTTTTCATATCTGAGGCAAGCTTGGAAAAGGTTTTATTAAAGCTTACTCCCACCGAAACGGTCAACCCCGTTTCTCTTTTCACTTTTTCACGAAGTCGATTTGCTATATTAAAGCCTGCTTTGAATATATCGTTTTTATTTTCTCTTTTTGAAAGCTCGGTAACGTCAAGCCATGCTTCGTCTATACCAAAAGGCTCCACACGGGTGGCAAAGGACAGATATATTTCACGCACCTTGCGAGAGGTGGAAACGTAATCTCCGTAGTGGCAGGAGCGTGTGACAAGAGACGGGCATTTCTCCTTTGCCTTTGAGATAGTGTCTCCCGTTTTTACTCCGTATTTTTTGGCAAGCTCATTTTTCGCCAACACTATTCCGTGTCTTGCCTCCTTATCTCCGCAAACAGCCAAGGGAACGTCCTTAAGCTCTTCGGAATAAAGACTCTCAACAGATGCAAAAAAATTGTTAAGGTCGGAATGGAGTATTACTCTGTTCTTTTTTATATCTCTGCTGTTGTAATAGTTCTCATATTCCTCAAAATCGTAATAATCCTTCATATTCCACCTGCTTTCTACATAATTATAACCCATTTTCGTAATTTGTCAATATAATTTTACTAAAATTCGTAATTGAAAAATATATTAAATATGGTAAAATATGTATGAGGTGAAATAAATGAGAAACACGACTTTATGTTATATAGAAAAAGACGGAAAATATTTGATGCTCCATAGAATAAAAAAAGAAAATGACCTAAATCATGATAAATGGATAGGTGTAGGAGGAAAATTTGAAGACAAAGAAAGTCCCGAGGAATGCGTTATAAGAGAGACCTTAGAAGAGACGGGACTGTTACTTAAAAGGATTGAATACAAAGGCATTATAACCTTTATATCGGACACTTGGGAAACAGAGTATATGCACCTCTTCGTAGGCAAGGAGTTTGAAGGAAATCTAAAGGAATGCGACGAAGGAGTCCTCGAATGGGTAGATAAAGACAAGGTCGCAGAGCTTCCGTCATGGGAAGGAGACAAACTTTTTCTCAATCTTATGACAAAGGATGTCCCTTTCTTCTCCATGAAGCTTGTTTATGAGGGCGACAAGTTAGTTGAAGCAAAGCTGAATAATGAAAAAATATAGCGGGATTTATCCTGCTATATTTTTTTGCACATCACAAAATGACAAAATAATCCCTTTCTGCTGACTTATACTCTTTATGAGGTGATTGCCATATATATTGACGTTTACTTTTTCCTTAATTTTTCGGTAGATCTTTTATCTCTTTATTCATCGGCAAAATTCATTGCTCTTCCCTATTCTGTCATAAGGCTGACTATTGGAGCTATATTTGGAGGGATATGGGCAGTTATATTATTCTTTTTTCCTTTTTTGAGTTTTTTTAACATTCCCATTGCGTTTCTTATGGTACTCATCTCTGAGGGGAAGAGAAAGAGCATAAGGGGAACTGTTTTCTTTATTCTTACCGAAATGCTCCTTGGCGGAATAATAACAGGCGGCAAAAAGCTTTTTGGTCTGCTACCAAAGGGCGGGCTTGGGCTTATGGGGCTTATTATACTTTGCGTTCTTTTATCTTTTCTTATTTTTGAAGCCTTTGAAATTTACGTAAAAAAGAGGATATACTCCATAAGTATCCCTGTATCAATCAGGCAAGGCAATAACAAAAAAAGACTTTCCCTTTTTATTGACAGTGGAAACCTTGCAAGAGAGATAACAACGGGCAGAAGAATAATATTTGTTAAAGAAAGCACTACGGGATTTGCTCCTCCCGAAAAAGGGGCTTTTGCTATTCCAATAAAAACTGCAACGGGTATGAAAGTAAAATTAGGATTTATTCCCGACGAAATACACTTTGAAGATAAAAAATACAATAACGAAAACTACATAATTGTACCCGACAGCGAGGGCTGTGAATTTGGTGGGTACGACGGTATTATAGGAGTATTATGATGAGTCTTATAAAAAAAATAAAAGAATTCTTTCTTTCAGTTTTCAAATCCGAAAGCTACTACGTAAATTCTGCGGGGACTCTTCCCCCTCCTCTTTCTGCTGAAAAAGAAAAAGAGGTTATTAACGGTCTGATATCCGAGGATAAAAAATATATGCAGGAATGCAGAGACACGCTTATTTCCCATAATTTAAGGCTTGTTGTATACATTTCAAAAAAATTTGAATCAACGGGAATTGGTACCGAGGACCTTGTGTCAATCGGAACTATTGGTCTTGTCAAAGCTATTAATACTTTCAATCCCACTAAAAACATAAAAATCGCTACCTATGCCTCGAAATGTATCGAAAACGAAATTCTGATGTTTATAAGAAAAACTACTCCGTTAAAGCTTGAAGTATCCATTGACGAACCACTGAATACCGATTCAGACGGCAACGAGCTTCTTCTTGGTGACATTCTGGGCTGTGATTCAGACGAGGTGCAAAAAGGCATTGAGGCAGAGGAAGAACGGCTTATGATATACCGAGCCATTGAAAAACTCAACGACCGAGACAGAGAGATAATCATAAAACGCTTTGGGCTTTACGGCAGGCGTGAGCTGACACAAAAGGAGCTTGCTGATGCAATGGGGATATCTCAGTCATATATATCAAGGCTGGAAAAAAAGATCATAAAACAGATGAGACGGGATATAATTAAGGAAGCAGGTATATTTTAACAAGGAGGTCCTTTTATGCAAGAAGCAATAACGAGGTGCTTAACTATATGCGAGCTTTTTTCAAAGGAAGTAATAAACACGGCGACCGGTGAAAGACTTGGATACATAACGGATGCGGAAATTGAATTAGATTGCGGAAAAATACGCTTTTTATGCGTACCCGTGCCGTGTAAAAATCCCTTTTCAAGGTGTCGTGAGGTGAGAAAATTTGCTTTTGAGGATATTTTGAAAATAGGCAATGACACTATTCTCGTAAAGTCTGCCTTTCCATGCCCCGTAAAAGGAAAAAAACTGTTGTAAACACAGGAAAAATCTGTTATAATCTCTCTTGAAGGGAGTGAATTTATGAAAGATATACTAAAGCCCTATGCTACAAGTATGAAAAATCCCAAGTGGAAAGAAATCACCAGCCGTGAATTCCCCTTATATCATCAGGACGGCGACATGAGAAGCCAATTCTTGAGAGATTATACGAGAATTATACACTCTTCGGCATATAGACGACTCAAAACCAAGACGCAGGTGTTTTTCTCTCCTCAGAGCGATCACATATGCACAAGAATAGAGCACGTCAACCACGTTGAGTCTATCAGCTACACAATTGCAAAATTTCTTGGGCTTAACACTGAGCTTACCCGTGCTATTTCTGTGGCACATGACCTGGGTCACGCTCCTTTCGGTCACAAGGGTGAAAAGTTCTTATCTAATATTGCAAAAAAAGAAATAGGAGAACCCTTCTGGCATGAGAGAAACGGACTGTGGGTAGTTGACAACACAGAGCTACTCGAGGACTATGAAAAGTGCAAGAGGAACTTAAATCTTACTTATGGTGTCAGAGACGGAATAATCTCACACTGCGGTGAAGTGAGCGACGACGGAATTATTCCAAGAGACGAATTCCTTGATCTTGAGAAAGAATACACCTTTCCCGCTCAATTCCAGCCCTTTACCTACGAAGGATGCGTTGTGAAGATTTCCGATAAAATTTCATACATAGGCAGAGACATAAACGATGCAATGGGTCTTGGCATTCTTGCTCCCGAAAAGCTTGACGAACTTCAGAACGAGCTTTCCGAGGTCCTCGGTGAGAAAATTAACAACACTATACTCATAAACCGCTTTATTTCCGACGTATGTGAAAACAGCTCTCCCGAGCGTGGAATTGCTTTCTCAGCGGAAATCAAGCGTGCTATGGACGTTGTGAACAGATTTAACCTCAAAAACATTTACAGATGCAAGAGAGTTGAATATTCTGACAAGTATTTTGAGCTTATTATTTCTCAGATATATGAAGTTCTTGCCGAATGCTTCAAGGGTGAGGACACTTTAAACGAGCTTGAAAAACTTGAAAAGACTTATCCTAAAACCGTTGAGGGCTTTAAATCATGGCTTATCAGGTACACAAGACTCAAGGGTGACGCTTATAAAAACAAAATTATTTTTGATATTGAAAATGATTACGACTATAAAAAAGCAATAATAACTTATATTTCGGGTATGACAGACAACTTTGCTATTGAAACGTATAACGAAATAATAAGCTTTTGAGGTGTAAAAAATGCATACTGAAAAACAAATAAAAAGTGAACTCAAATTCGACGGATACGTAATTAAGGTTTACCTTGACACCGTTGAGCTTGAAAACGGCGCTATTGCAACACGAGATGTTGTAAGACACAAAGGAGCGGCCTGCGTTGCACCGCTTACAGAAAATAAAGAGCTTATCATGGTACGTCAGTACCGCTACGCTTTAGGGCGAGAGCTTCTTGAGCTTCCTGCAGGAAAGCTTGATACAAAGGATGAGGACCCATATCTTTGCGCAGTAAGAGAGCTTAAAGAAGAGACGGGGTGTACTGCCGACAACATAGAATATATGGGAGACTTTATTTCAACTGCAGGCTTCTGTGATGAAAATATAAGGCTCTACATGGCGACAGGACTTCATATGGGTGAAAATAACCTTGACGATGACGAATTCCTTGACGTTGTTAAAATCCCCTTGGATAAAGCTGTTGAAATGGTTACGTCGGGAGAAATCGTTGACGGAAAAACGCAAGCACTTGTTTTAAAGGTTTGGAATAAGTTGAATTAAAAGATAAGAGACTGCAAATGCAGTCTCTTATCTTTTATACTATCTGTATAGGTTTAAAGGGTTTCTTAGCGGGAACTACGGGCTCTTCTTCCTCTTCCTCATCTTTATCGGGTTCGGGTTCAACGGGTATTTCAGGCTCAGGTTCGGGCTCCGGTTCCGGCTCGGGAGTTACGGGCATTTCGCTGCCGTCGATTGGAGTGGACAAATCGGTCAAGTGGGCAAGGTATGCACCGGGGAAAAAGTAGGTTGCTATCTCCTGCCATTCATACCCGAGATTTGCCATATCCTTTGCGGCATACTGACTGAGTCCTACGCCGTGACCCCAGCCTGTGCCCGATATCACGTAATTTGTGCTATCAGATTTAAGCTCAGAAATCTCACCTGTTCCGCTTATAACAGTTTTACCTTTGGAGCTCTCTCCAACTCCCGATGCAAAGCGCACAAGGTTACCGTCCTTATCGGTTTGCATAACGTTGTAAGGATCGATGGTTATTCTTTCGCCGTCATTGACCTTAACACCCGTTGCTTTACCGATAGTCAGCCTTGCGGATTTACAATACTTTGAAAGGATAGTTCTGACGTTATCGCATTTAGTAAAGGTTGACACCGTTCCGCTTTCGTCAATAATCTCAAGCTCATAGGCATAGCCTGCATCGGTATACTTTGAAATTCTGACGGAGGTTATTGGGCTTTTCACATACTTTGAAACGGTGGAGTTAGACTGAAGGTAGCTGAAAAGCTCCTTTTCGCTGACCTCAAAGCTCCATACACCGTTGGAGTGATTTTGATACTGCTCTTCGGGAATTTCCCTTGAAACAAGATAGTCATAGCCTTTTCCTCCCCATACGTTTTCGGCGGATTCTGTGACACCGCCCGAAACAGCATGGTAAAAAGTTTCACAGATTTTTGAATCATAGGCGAGAACAATATTATTTGTTGCCAAAACTGCATTATCTGTTCTATCGGTAGAACGAAGCCTGCCTCGGTAAGCCTGACAATGGGTTTCGTCGCACATATCAAAATCTTGGTTGCGGTGGTTCTTATGCTGCATAGCAAGAGTATAAGAGCGAACCACTATCGAAAAGGCTTTAAGTGTTTCGTCGGGCCAGGATGCTGAAATTTCATAAGGTAAAACGCTCTTTATATAGTCCTCGATGTCAAGGATGTTGACGAGGTACATACCGTCGATGGTTGTTTTGTACTCAAAAGTGCCGTCAAAAATATTTCCGACAGCGCTCTTTATATATTTTTCTCCATCGCCGTCCTGCATTGGTCTGACATAGAGCGGATGATCGGTAGTGTCTATTTTAAAGAGTATTTCGCAAGTATCGGTTTCGATAACGCTGATAGAGGTATTATTAGGTGTACGGGGAACAAACTCCACGCCAAGTAGTGCTTGCATATTTGGGCAATCTGCTTCTGATGCCGCTTTATCCTTATACGTGCCCACGCCTATATAAGCCTTACCGCTCACATAAAGAGGAAATACTACTGTGCCATCGGGGAGTTTCGAGCGAAAATCGTTGATAACCTCATCAACCGTATCAAGGGCAACGTTTTCTTTCGTAATGCAATGATAAATTATATGTGTATTACCGTTTGTGGTGTGGTAATACTTGCCACTTGAATTTTTAGCGGCAGAAAAATCTCGCATAATAGTGACATTCTTCTCCGAGGTTTCAAAGAAGGTATATTCACCGTCGTAGACGGTATAAAACGCAAGACCCTTGGGAGAAGAAATATTGTGGCTGAAAGCAAGACAGTTGTTTGAGCCATAGATATAGAAAACGCCTACTCTTACTGCGTGAGTAAGTACGTCAAGGTGAGGCACAAGGTCGCTAAGATTTCGAGGAGTCTTAGATGGGTCTGTTAGATAAAAAGAGCCCGACGGAAGTTCGGGGATTATGGTCTTTTCTGTCACTTCTGTATCGGGTGTAATTTGTTCGTTAATTTGTGAGGAGGTGTCGGAGTCGTCAGCGGAGGTGATATCTCCGCTAACGGTCTCTTCAACAGTTTCAGTTACAATAAGCTCGCCTTCTGCTAAAGCTTCAATTGCGATAACAGCCATACCAAGTACCATAAGTACTGCAAGCACTAAAGCGATTACTCTGATAGCCTTTTTGGCTTTTTTGTTATTGAACAATTTCGTACTCTCCTCTCACTAAAATATAAGCATCGCCGTTAACGGCTGTAATGCCTCTTCCGTCACTTCCTCTGGGGATAATACAATAGTTGTTTTTAACAAGAGGGTCGTTATTATAAAGCTCCTTAGAGGAGGTAAGATCGGCTACGCCTTGGTCATCAAAGGGAGAGATTGCAACAACGCTTCCTGCTCTGAGTATTACTTCAAGTGAGGTAGTCTCGGAGCCTGTCGCCATAAGCTTCTGTCCATTTGTCAGAAAAACTACCGAATATTTAAGACTTTCAAGTTCTTCGGGCGAAACTGCAGGAGTCTCCGGTTCTGCGGGAACTTCGGGCTCGGGTTCAATTTCAGGCTCGGGTTCCGGCTCAACGGGAGCTTCGGGCTGTCTGGAGTCAAGAACTGCAAGAACTGCATTTTTAACGTCCTCGGTAATTTTCGGTATTACTGTTTCATTTATGTAGCTAAGGGTAACAAGGGGGTCGGAATCGGAATATTCAGCACTTACTGAAAACAGTGCAAACAATATTGCCGTAGCCAGCAAAACGGCTGTTGTGATTATGGTTATTTTTTTCATACATTTCCCCTATTTTATACGTGCGGTTTATTACTTAAAATTAGTTATGCCCTTTGTAAACTTTGAAGAAATATCAAAGGAGAACTCGGGTATTTTAGTTATAAGTCCGAAGGTTTCGGATATAAAGGTTTTTGCTGTAACGTCTGTTTTAATGCTGTCGATCAGTTTTACAAGTGCTTCAGCGGTAGTTATAATCTTTGAAAGATTAGCTTCCTTGAATTGTGCAGGAATGATTTTTTGGAGAATGTCTCTCGCAAATACAGACATTCTTGACATTCTGTCAGCTTCTGAATCGCCTTTATAGCGAAGCATATTGTATATATCAAGTCCTGAGGTAAGCTTATCACCCTTCTTAAAGGAGATATTATACTTCGTTAAATCGTCGGCGCCTTCTTCGGCAGGCTCTTCTGCGTAAAGGTGCTCCATGTCTTTGGGAACAACGTAGGTATAGTCGCCGTGTTCGTTGAATTTATCAAAGGCTTCGATAAAGCCCTCGGCTGTAAAGGTTATGTAATTCGTTATCTTGAGCCCTGTCGTTGCGCTAACTTTATCGGCAACGTACTGCATATCCTCGTATTTTACAAGGTCGCCTATGCGTATATTGAGGTTTCCGAGCCCGTCAGCGTGACCTACGTACACTTTTGTGTCGGCGTTTATCGGATGAATAGACACACGCTGTTCTTCCTTGTTGACGTCAAGGACGAGCATAGCGTCAAGGGCTGTTTCACCTGGACCGTAGCCTGCAACAAGTACGGTAAAGCTTTCACCCTCTATTTTCTCAATTTCGTCGGGTGGTAAGACTTCAACTTCGCCTTGTTCGTCTTCGCCCGGGACGTTAATGATTTCATCGTCGGGAGTATCGGGGTCATCGTTCATTATACCCGTTATTGTAAAATAAGCTACAAGTCCGAAAACTACAAGTGACAAAACAAGAGCTACAATAAAGCTTAGAGTCGAAACTTTAATTTGAGACGGAGCTTTCATCGGCATTTCCTTTCATGATTAGTCTTGATTTTTCAAGAGAAGCTTGAGTTCGTCCATAAAGGTATTGATGTCCTTAAACTGACGGTAAACGGAGGCAAATCTGACGTAAGCTACTTCGTCTATCCTCTTAAGCTCTTCCATGACGAGCTCACCTATCTGCGTAGAGCTTACTTCGGTCTGAAGAGAATTATTGAGACTTGCTTCAATGTCAGAAACAGCTCTTTCAATATCAGAAACGGAAACAGGGCGTTTTTCGCAAGCTCTGATCATACCGTTAATAAGCTTGGTACGGTCAAAGGCTTCACGTGATTTGTCTTTTTTCACAACCATTATAGGCATAACTTCAAGACGCTCATAGGTGGTGAAGCGCTTCTGACAGGAAAGACATTCTCTCCTTCTTCTTATTGCTTCCCCCTCTTCTGTGGGACGTGAATCAAGTACTTTGCTTTCCGCAAAGCCACATGCTGGACATTTCATATATAATCACCTTTTAATTTTTTATTCAACACACTGACAGTATATCACATAAATGTCATTTTGAAAAGATAATTTTTGAATTTTCGCCTTTATTTTTTTGTTAATTTTTTATTTTGCAGAATATCAGAGGAAATATCTGCATATTCTTTACAAAAAAGTGTTGGAGGAAGAACAATGAACAATCTGAGAATATACGAGGATATTTCATCAAGAACTAATGGTGACGTTTACATAGGAGTTGTGGGTCCTGTTAGAAGCGGTAAGTCTACTTTTATAAAAAAATTTATGGAAGAGCTTGTTTTGCCAAACATAAAAAACGACTCGGAAAAAATAAGAGCCATTGACGAAATGCCACAGAGTGCATCGGGCAAAACTGTAATGACGACAGAACCCAAATTCGTTCCCGAAAAGGCGGTTGGCGTAGCTCTTGATGACGGTGCGTATCTTAACGTTAAGATGATAGACTGCGTTGGGTATGTAATTTCGGGTGCAGAGGGACTGAAAGAAGATGGGGCTGACAGAATGGTAATGACTCCTTGGTCTGCTTCTCCTCTACCCTTTGAGGTTGCCGCAGAAACAGGAACCAAAAAGGTCATTGACGAACACTCAACGATAGGTATTCTCATAACCTCCGACGGAAGCTTTGGGGATTTCAGGCGCTCTGATTATGAAGAGAGCGAAGAGCGTGTGATAAGGGATTTGAAAAAGACGGGAAAGCCCTTTGTTATTGTTGTTAATTCAAAGTATCCCGACTCTGATGACAGCATTAACGCCTCTATGTCTCTTGAAAAAAAGTACGGGGTTCCTGTGGCTCTTGTTAACTGTCTTGAGCTTGACAGGTCGGATATTGAGCATATTCTTGAGCTTTGCCTTTTTGAATTTCCTGTTACTGAGCTAAAAATAGAAGTACCGTCATGGCTCAAGGTGCTCTCTCGTGACAACATTATCAGAGCCGAGCTTGAGGGTGTACTTCGGGATGCTGCCGAAAATGTAACAAGTGTGGCATCAATTCACAACAGCATTGAAAAAATTGCTGAAAACAATAACGTAAAAAGTGTAATAAATATAAAAACTGAGCTTGGAAACGGCAGGAGCACTATTAAGTTAGAGCTGAATGATGAAATTTTCTATAAGGTTATAAGTGACAGAGTTGGAGAAAACATATCAAGTCAGAAAGAGCTTTTGACAGTAATGGGCGAGCTTAGTGACTCAAAGAAAGGCTATGACAAGGTGGCTGAGGCGTTGAAAAGCGTTGAGGAAAAGGGCTATGGAATCGTTGTACCGAGTGTAGAGGACCTATCCCTTGAAGAGCCCGAAATCGTAAAGCAGTCGGGGGGCTACGGTGTCAAGCTCCGAGCATCGGCTGACTCAATTCATATGATTAAGGCTAAAATTAAGACGGAGATAAATCCTATTGTAGGCAGTGAAAAGCAATCTGAGGAAATGGTGAAATATCTTCTTCATGAATTTGAGGAAAATCCGATACAACTGTGGGAGTCAAATATGTTCGGCAAATCGCTTCACTGCCTTGTGAACGAGGGGCTGACAGCAAAGCTTGACCATATGCCCGAGGAAACGAGAGGAAAGATAGCCGAGGCTTTACAAAAAATCGTCAACGAGGGATCAAACGGGCTTATTTGTATAATACTTTAGTTATTCAATAGCTTTTCGAACTTGTGTATATCACAAATTCAACTAAAAAACTGGACTCTTTCGAGTCCACTTTTTTTACTTTTTAGCCCCAAGGTGTGGGGGGAAGCTCATCGGCCCCGGTATCGAAGCTTGCTGTGACGATATCGTCACTCTCGAAGAGTACTTCTTCCATTTCGGGAGATACGTAGAGTTCTTTCATAGTCTTCTCGTCCTCCTTCAATTACTTGCTG
>JAZNZV010000136.1:0-11753 GCA_045595105.1 Eubacteriales bacterium
ATATTTCACACAACCCGAAAAGTCAAGAAAAAAGGCTTTGAGAACCCCCCAAAGCCTTTGATTTTTAGTTAAAATACTTCTTGTAAAGCCCCTCAAACGCCTTACCGTGTCGAGCTTCGTCTCTTGCCATTTCGTGAACTGTGTCGTGGATAGCGTCGAGCCCAAGCTCCTTAGCCTTCTTAGCAAGCTCAAACTTGCCGAGAGTAGCACCGTTTTCAGCTTCTATTCTTACCTTGAGGTTTTCTTTCGAGAGGGGAGATACGCACTCACCGAGAAGCTCAGCGAACTTTGCTGCGTGCTCTGCTTCTTCATAAGCTGCCTTTTCCCAGTACATACCGATTTCGGGGTATCCTTCTCTGAAGGCGGCTCTTGCCATTGCCAGATACATACCAACCTCTGTGCATTCGCCGTTGAAGTTAGCTCTGAGACCTTCGATGATTTCCATGGGGGCGTCCTTTGCTACACCGATTACGTGCTCTGCTGCCCAGTCAAGTCCTTCTTCTTTAACTTCTACAAACTTGGAAGCGGGTGCCTTGCAAAGAGGGCAGTTCTGAGGTGCTTCCATTCCTTCTACGATTTCTCCACAAATTGTGCATCTGAATTTTTTCATTGTTTTTCTCCTTATAATAAATTATTTTAATTTTTCAATGATATCAAGTGATGAAACGTCGCTGTCTGTGATGTTGCGTATGGTTACGGCGGAAAGTCTTTCTGTGACTGCCTGATTTATTGCTGTAAAGGCTATATGCACTTTACAACAAGTTTTGTTAAATCCGTTCAGCGAGCAATAGTGACAGTCATCAAGACATTTTGATATGTAAACCTTGCCATCAATTGCTTCTATTATCTCTAAAACGGATAACTTGTCAGGGTCACATGCCAGCTCGTAACCGCCATCTGCTCCTTTATAGGAGCTTACTATCCCTGCTGTTTTCAGCTTTCTGAGAACTTTAAGTGCAATGCTCTTCGTTATGGATACTCTGTTTGACAAAGTACCTGTATCAAGCATTCCCTCAGCCTCATCAAGGGCACAGCACATTCGGATAGCGTAATCTGCTTCTTGGGTTACTCTCACTGTTTTTTCTCCGTTTGTTTATTGTGTACCTCTTTGGTACGCTTTGATTATATACCAAAAAGGTACACTTGTCAATAGTTTTTATGAAAAAAATCAAAAAAATTTTATATTGCAGGAAAAACGCTATATATAATGAAAAACGTGATGCACAAAGCACCACGTTTCGTTATTAATTTGGAATTTTGGATATTTCTCTGATGCAATTCAGACAAATAGTCTTGCCCTCAAACTTAGTAAGTCCGTTTTCCTCACCACAGAACACGCAGGAGGGGACGTTCTTTTGAATAGTAATTTTTTCGCCGTCAACTTCCATGCGGAGCATATCGCCCGATTTTATTTCAAGAGCATTTCTGAATTCCATTGGAATAACAATTCTTCCAAGCTCGTCAATAGCTCTTATATTTCCTTTATATCTCACATTATCACCTCATTGACATATTACCACAAAATGAGACTAAAGTCAACAGTATTTTACAGTTATTGGTAATTAATGCGATGGGGGATAACCGAAGTGCTTTTTATAAGCACGGTAAAAAGAAGAATAGTCAGCATACCCATATCCCTTGTATACCTCAGTAGGTGGTTCTCCCAAAGAAATTTTTTTATTTATGTGCATAAGTCTTTTTTCTGAAACGTAGCGGTGGAAAGAAATTCCCATTTCTTTTTTGAATTCGTGAGATAGAGTAGAAGGCGAGATGAAAAGAGCTTTAGATACGTTTTCTACTGTAAGCTTTTTATCGAGGCTTTCGTCAATATAGCGCAAGCATTTTGGAATCAGATGATTTTCATTTCTTGCTTTTGGTGCATTTGAATCTTTGAAATTAATTTCTGCTATTAGCATAAGAAAAGCACCATAAAGCTTCATCTTTTGATACTCATCGGGGGAGGCGTTCACTATGTCGGTAATTTCTTTTAAAAGAAATTCAATATTACCGTCAATGTCTTTTATAATCTTGATGCCCTTGAAACTATGTATTACATCTGTGTCATTGAAGGCAATTTTAAGTCTCGCAAAAAGCGAATTTTCCTTCATTTTAAAGAAATGGAAGGACTCTTTTGGTATGATAATCAGCGTACTGCTCTTCACTTTTTGTTGAAAATCACGAGTAAAAAGAAGTAAGTCTCCCTCTAACACAAAGAGTAGTTCGTGATATGAATGCATCTCTCTCTCTTCAAAGGTTTCCAAATTTGAAAGCGTAAAGGTTATTTTATTGTGGGTGAGTTTGTTTTCGAATCTTTTCATATATGCATTATATCATATTTTGCTGAATTTGCAATATTTCCTGCAAAAAAGGCAATTTACATGTTAAATTTATAATGATATTATGAAATAAAGGAGTGATTTTATGGTATACTTTGACAAAGAATTACAAACTAAAATCAGAAGTGAATTTTATCATCTTGACAGCGACCCCATATATGGTAAGCGTTTATTTTTTGACAATGCAGGTGGTGCGTTAAGATTAAAAAAGTGCGTTGAAGCAAAGAGCTTTTTGGAAGAATATCCCGATTGTCCGGAAAGAATACACAATAGAGCGAGAGAATTAAAACATATAGTTGAAGATGGGACTAAGGATATTCTTGAAACAATATTCGGCGCCAAAAGCGGAGCTTTGATAACCGAGCTTACGGCTTCTCAAACTATGTTTCATATAGTAGAAATGATATTGGAAAATACAAAAGGCACCAATGCGGTTGTATCCTCACTTGAGCATCCGTCAGCTTTTGATGCGGTAAAATATTACTGTGAAAAAGAGGGAAAAGAATTGAGAGTTGTTGCACCGAATGCACGTACAGGATTTATTGAAGCAGATGACGTGGCAACCCTTGTTGACAAAAACACAGCTCTTGTTAGTGTTATGTCGGCATCCAATCTTACGGGTGCGGTAATGGATATTGAAGCTATCGTTAAGAAAGTACGTGCGTTAAACCCCGACGTATATGTTATAAGCGATGCGGTTCAGCACGCACCTCACGGACTTATTGACGTAGAAAAGACCGGACTTGACGGTGTGAACTTTGCTCCCTATAAATTTTTTGGAGTGCGTGGTTGTGGATTTGCGTACGTTTCGGAGAGGGTAGCAAGGCTCCCTCATCGAAAGCTTATTGAGAAGCCTAAGAGTGTTTTTGAACTGGGCACTTCAGCTCCCGGTAATTTTCTTGCTACGAAAGAGCTTATAAACTACGTTGTTTCCCTCGGTGCCGAATTTAGAGAAGGTGATAACAGAAGAGCACTCTTTGCCGAGGGAATTAGCAAAATTAATTCATACGAAAAAATGCTTCTTGAAAGGCTCGTGACAGGTCTTGAAGCTATCAAAGGCGTGAAGGTAATGTTTGACACAAGCAATTTAAAAAACAGAGATTTGATAATTCCTATGACTTTTGATAATACAAGTTGTGAAGAGGCTGTGAAGAAATATGAGGATTTGGGTGTTATTGTCTGTGACAGACTTAATACAAGTATGTATGCCAAACGCATACTTGATTCCTTGGGCATTTCCTCTTGCATCAGAGTATCCCCCCTTCATTGCCACTCGGCAGCAGATATAGATGAATTTCTTGATATTACAGAAAGGATTTCGATATGATAAATTTAAATACTGAAGCTTCAATTCAGATAAATAATGGGCTTAAGGAAACAAGTGCCGATGGGGCGGGGCTTGTTTTTGATAAAAAGTATGGAATAATGTTTTGTGCTTATATGCCCGGAATGCAAGGTAAATATGGCGAATCGAGAGGAAGGATATCGCTGTCCTATTTTCCTGCTTCACAGCCAACTAACATAAAATTCATTGAGGTAGCAGTTGGAGACAATGTGTATTGTCACAATATTACACATATCGGTGACGGCAAGGTAAGAGTGATTTATGAAAGAAACAGCAAAGCGGACTGCGACCATTTTACCTGCTATAAGGATTTTGATTTCTTAAGCGAAGCACTTTCAGAAGAGAAGATTTTGATGCTTAATAAGGATGACGGAACGACAGTTCCTCTTACCGAGAGCGAGCAGTTTTCTTATCTTGAAAAGCATGGCTTTTCTAATCATACATATCTTTGCAGTGAGCAAATAGCTTTTGGGGGACATACCATTTTCAGAGGTGAAGACGGGTGGTTGTATGGAGCTATTACAAGCTATCTTTCAGAGGTAATTCTTTACCGCTCAAAGGATAATCTTGCATCACTTGAATTTTTTGCAATTTATCCAAAGCCTGCGCAGTATGAGTTTGATTACAAATATTTCAACGGTAAGATTTATGCTATCTATAGAACTAACAAAGATGAAGATGCAATTGCTTTGACAACATCGGAGGATAATGGAAAGAGCTGGAGTGAGCCTTACTTCTTAAAGCACAGTATTCAATGCCGTCCGAGAATTATAATTCACAACGGAAGGGTGCTTGTGGGGTATAATATATTTAATGAAGATACAAAAAACCGCCCTGCGATTCAACAGGGCAGAAGTTCGATAGCTCTTTCCTTCTTTGATGATGCAATGAAGGAAACGAAGAAAAATATTCTTCATAGCAAATATGGAATGGTAAATATGTCTCTTTGCGATATTCTTGGCGATGCTTATATCGCTTTCAGTTCCAGCATACTTGCCCTGGAATATCATAACGGAAATCCTCTTGTAAGAGGGAAAGATGCTGTAAGATATATGAAAATAGGCAATCTAAGTGAATAAAAATAAGGCAGTTCATTTGAACTGCCTTTATCTCTTATTCTTCTGTCGGAGCTTCAGTAGGTTCTTCAGTTCCCTCAACGGTCTCGTCAGCGCCTTCGGCAGGCTCTTCGGTTCCCTCGACAGGTTCCTCTGTGCCCTCAACAGGCTCTTCGGTTCCTTCGGCGGGAGTTTCAGTGCCTTCAGCGGGCTCTTCGGTTCCCTCTACGTTTGTGTTATCCTCAATGGGAGTATAAATGATTTCGGGCTCTGTATAAGTAGTACCGAAAGCAACGTAAACAATGATAACTACAAGAACAAACAATATTGCCACAACAGTTGTGAGCTTGGAAAGCACTGAGTCGATTGTACGGCCCTTGGCTTTACCAAAGAATGTTTCTGCTCCGCCTGCAATAGTTCCAGAAAGTCTTTTAGACTTACCGCTCTGCATGAGAACGGATATTACAAGGAAAATTGCCATAACAAGAAGCAGTATACCAAGAAACAGCTGCATGTTTGTTACCTCCTTAAAAAATATTGAATTCAGCAGATATTAGTCGCTGATGTAAGGAAGAATAGCGATGTGACGTGCGCGCTTGATAGCAACTGTAAGCTGTCTCTGATGCTTAGCGCAGGTACCTGTGATTCTGCGGGGAAGAATCTTAGAACGCTCGGAAACGAACTTTCTGAGTCTCGCAGTATCCTTATAATCGATGTGTTCTATCTTGTCCGCACAGAAAGCACAAACTTTCTTTCTCTTGCGGGGCTTGAATGATTTCTGCATATCCTTATCCATTTTAAATTACCTCCTTAAGTTTTTAATTAGAAGGGAAGGTCGTCATCGGTGGACATTTCTTCAAAAGAAATGCTCTCTCCTGCATTGCTGTAAGGCGCAGGAGCGGACGGCTGACCCATGGGAGCTGACTGCTGAGAGTCGGGCTTCCTGTCGACGAATGAAACCTCATCCGCCAATACTTCGAGAGTGTAACGTTTTTGGCCGTTGTTGTCGGTCCAAGTACGGGACTGAAGCTGACCGCAAACGAGAATACTTCTACCCTTATTGAAGAATCTCTTTACAAACTCTGCGTTCTGACGCCAGCAAACGATGTTGATAAAATCTGCATCGGGCTGACCCTCGGATCTCTGGTAGCGTCTTGCAACGGCAATTCTGAAATTAGTTACAGGCACACCGTTAGGTGTCGTTTTAAGTTCAGGGTCCTCTACAAGGTTACCAATGAGGATGACTTTGTTAAAAGAAGCCATTAATTCTTCACTCCTTATTCGCCGGCTTTAACAACAAGCGCACGAAGGATACCATCTGTGATGTTGAAGTTTCTTTCGAGTTCTGCGGGGAAGTCGTGCGCACTTGTGAAATGAACAAGTGTGTAGTATCCGTCAGTGATGTCGTTGATAGGATAAGCAAGCTTTCTCTTGCCCCAATCCTGAACATCATCAATAGTAGCATTTGCTTCGATCATACCCTTGAACTTAGCGATAAGCTCAGCGGCTGCCTCTTCTGCAAGTGTACCGTCAACTACGAAGATAACCTCATACTTTGATGTGATGTTTTCCATGTGTTTTGCACCTCCTTATGGACATATGACCTTTGTCTTTTCAAAGGTAAGAAGATATTACTGCACTTTACAGTAATTCATACTGATACATTATACAGTAAGTTTTTCCATTTGTCAACATCTTTTTGCATTTATATTATTGAATCAAGTAAAATTTGAAGTCCGATTATTATGAGTATTGCACCGCCTAAAATATTTGCCTTTCCTGACAGAAGAGTTCCCGTCTTTTTACCGAGTATTACTCCTGCAAAGCATATTACGAAGGTAACAAGTGCTATTATAACTGCACTGACAAGAGCTTCGGTGAAGTTATACTCCACTATCTTAAAGCCTACGGACAAGGCATCAATAGAGGTTGCTACCGCTTGTAAAAGCAGTGCTCCGAAGGTCAGCTTTATGAGGGGACAGGAGTCCTCGTCTTTCGGACGACGGCTCTCTATAATCATTTTTACACCGATATAGGTAAGAAGTAAAAATGCAATAATAGGTATAAATTTTTGTACGGCATTGAAGTATTCAAGAACGGTATGAACACACACCCATCCCAACATTGGCATGAGTGCCTGAAAAAAAGCAAAGGTGCCCGCAACGAGGGAAATTTTCCTTTTCTTCATTCCGGGTTCGTTCAGTCCCGCAACAAGAGACACCGAAAAGGCATCCATGGCGAGTCCTACTCCAAGCATGATTGAAGTGATAAAGAACGCAACGTTAAAATTCATATTTCACCTACTGTAAAGACAGTTCCAATAGTTAAACTTATTCTTATCAACACTGTCAAGCTGTTCCCTGGTTATTCGGAAAGCCCAATTCTTATCACAGCTTCCCGGAGTGTTAAGCCTTGTATCACTGCCGTACTTCAAAAGGTCTTGGATAGGAAAAATTACAAGTCCTGCCGACGAAGCAAGCATTTGCCTGAGAATTGTATCATAACACTCATCCCAATTTTGTCCCGTGTATCCGAAATAATTAAGTAAAGTGTTTCTCTTTTCTTCGCTCAGCTCCCACACGTAGCCAAGGAGTGTGTTGTTATCGTGAGTGCCTGTGTAAGCCACAGAGTGGTTTTTGTAGTTGTGAGGCAGATGAGGGGAATTTGAGTCACCCAAAAATCCAAACTGTAAAACACGCATTCCCGGGAAGGAGCTGTTTTCCACAAGTCTCTCTACCTCGGGCGTGATATCACCCAAATCCTCTGCGATAATCAGCTTGTCTCCTGCGACCTTTTTTATCTCTTTTATGAGAGACATTCCGGGACCTTTTTTCCATTTTCCGTTTTTGGCGGTGGTGTCCTTTGCAGGTATGGAGAAGAAGGATTCCAGACCTCTGAAATGGTCTATCCTCACTCCGTCGAAGAGCTCGCACATGAACTCGATTCTGTCCCGCCACCATTTGTAGGAGTCCTTTTTCATCTCACGCCAGTTGTATAAAGGGTTTCCCCATAGCTGTCCATCCTCACTGAAGTAGTCGGGGGGGACGCCCGCAACAGACGTGGGCTGATGCCTTTTATCAAGTAAAAAGAGCTGGGGATTTTCCCATACGTCGGCAGAGTCAAGGGATACGTAAATAGGTACGTCTCCAATGATTTTAATGCCCTTTGAGTTGGCATATTCCTTTATTTCAAGCCATTGGCTGAAAAAGGTGTATTCAGTAAACTTGCGAAGCCTTAATTCCTCTTCGTCAATAACGTCTGACTTCCATTCCTGCCAAGGCTTCTTGGCGTTAGCACTTCTTTTTGCCATAAACTCGCAGTATTTTTCACTGTGAGGATGAGAGGCGAAAAATGCGTCCGACTTGGTAATATCAAACCTTGAGGATGCTTTTTTCAGCGTTTTAATACGCTGTTCAAGCTTGTCAAACTCACAAAGATAGGGAGAGTCTTGCTTTTCTTCTTCAAGCTCTTCTTTTGTTATCAGCTCCTCTTCATAAAGCTGAGGCAAGTCGATAAAAAAAGGATTTAAGCTGAAAGCTGAATATGACTTGTAAGGAGAGTTGAATTCATCAGGAAGGCAAAAGGGAAGCACCTGCCAATATGAAAATCCTGAGTCTCTCAGAAAATCAATAAACTCTTTGGCATTATTACCTAAAGAACCACAACCGTATTCTCCCGGAAGAGAAGAAACGTGCAAAAGTACACCGCTTGACCTGTTCAAAGAATCAACTCCTTTCAAAACGAAGTTTATTATAACATAATCTCTTACAAATTTCAAGTTTTGAAAAAATTACCAAAAAATGAACATATGTTTAATTTGTGTTTGACTTTTGTACTGTTGTGTGATATTATATTATTAATTATAGGATAGGTAAATAGACTTTCGTAACTTAGAGGAGCAAAATGTTTATAAATTCTTGCAATATACAGCCCTTTTCTTCAAAGGTTTGGCTTGCCACACCTACGATGCATGGTGAAGAGCTTAAGTACGTTAAAAATGCTTACGAGACAAATTGGATGTCAACTGTTGGTGAAAATATTAACGAAATTGAAAAAGAAATATGTAAAAAAATCGGATGTAAGTATGCCGTTGCCCTTTCCTGCGGAACTGCTGCGCTTCACCTTGCGGTAAAGCTTGCAGGAGTGAAGGCAGGCGACAACGTCTTTTGCACCGATATGACATTTGCCGCTACCGTCAATGCGGTGATGTACGAAAAGGCAAATCTTATTTTTATTGACACCGAATACGACACTTGGAATATGGACCCCACGGCGCTTGAAAAAGCATTTGAAATATATCCTGATACAAAAGTTATTATCGTAGCAAATCTCTATGGCACTCCCGCAAAGTTTGATGAGATATGCGCTATCGCTAAAAAGCACGGCGCAGTTATAATTGAGGATGCCGCAGAGTCTCTCGGCGCTACTTATAAGGGAATCCAGACAGGTTCATTCGGTAGCTTTAACGCTATATCCTTCAACGGAAATAAAATCATAACAGGCTCTTCGGGAGGTATGCTTTTGACAGACGACGAGGATGCCGCAAATAAGGCTCGTAAATGGTCAACACAAAGCCGTGAAAATGCCCCTTGGTATCAGCACGAAGAGGTTGGCTATAACTATCGTATGAGCAACGTTATTGCAGGGGTAGTGAGAGGTCAGATACCTCACCTTGAGGAGCATATCACAAAGAAAAAAGAGATTTACGACAGATATATGGAAGGCTTTAAAGACCTACCCGTGTCGATGAACCCTTATGATGAAGAGTTGATGACTCCTAACTTCTGGCTTTCTTGTATGCTCATAGATGACGTGGCTATGTGCCGTCAGGCGAGAGGGGAAAGCGAAGCACTTTATAACGCTGAGCACGGTAAATCATGCCCCACGGAAATCCTCGACACTCTCGCAAGGTTCAATGCAGAGGGCAGACCTATTTGGAAGCCCATGCACATGCAACCAATGTATAGAATGAACCCATTTGTGACAAGAGAGGGAAGTGGCAGAGCGAAAACCAACGCCTATATCAGCGGTGGCTGTGTGGGCAAGGACGGCAAACCCCTCGACGTTGGAATGGATATCTTCAATAGAGGTCTCTGCCTTCCCAGCGATATTTCAATGACCGAGGAAGAGCAGTTAAAGATTATAGAGATAATAAAATCTTGTTTTGAATGAGGTTTACATAATGTATAAAAGATTTTTCAAAAGGTTTTTTGATTTTACTTTGTCGCTCTTGGCGCTTGTAGTGCTTTCACCAATTCTTTTAATACTTGTAATTATCGGTGCAATCGCTATGAAAGGAAACCCTTTTTTTACTCAGCTACGCCCCGGTAAAAAAGATAAAAACGGAGAAGAGAAAATCTTCAAGCTTATCAAATTCCGAACAATGTCAAACGCAAAGGATAAGGACGGAAATTTGCTTCCGGATGACGTAAGACTGAATAAGTACGGCAGACTACTTCGTTCAACATCTCTTGATGAACTCCCCGAGCTTATCAATATACTTATCGGTGATATGTCAATTGTAGGACCGAGACCTTTGGCTGTTAAGTATTTGCCTTATTACACTGAAGAAGAGAGACATCGTCACGATGTAAGACCGGGACTTACAGGCTTAGCACAGGTTATGGGAAGAAATAATCTTTCATGGTCAGACAAGTTTTCATATGATGTACAGTATGTCAATTCTATAAGTCTTGTTTGTGATATAAAGATAATATTTTTGACGGTGAAAAAAGTTCTTATTCGTGAAGGGATAGGTCAAGGCGAACAAATACCGGTAAGCTTACATAAAGAAAGAGCAGATTGGATTTTAACAGAAAACGGTGCAATAAAATCGGAGGTTATACATAATGATTAATTTAGCAGGAAAGAAAATCCTTTTTCTAGAAGGAGAAAATATGCTTATTCCCGTATTGGAAAAAGCAAAAAAATATGGAGTATATTCTATTATTGCAAATATGTATGATACTGATATGAATCCCGCCAAATTAGTGGCAGACAAACATTATGAGGTTAATTTTAGAGATATTCCCGCAATGCTTGAAATTATTGAAAATGAAAAGGTTGATGGTATTTTTACGGCATTTACAGATGCCAACATTGATGCTTTTTATACCTTGTGCGAAGCGGCAAATTTACCTTGCTACACAACTGATAAACTTTGTGACGTTATGGTGAATAAAGCGACGTTTAAATCGTATTGTCGAGAAGCTGGAGTTCCTGTCATAGAAGAATATGACGTAAATAACCTTGATGTCAATGAAATAAAGTTTCCTGTTATCGTCAAGCCTGTAGATAATAGTGGTGCAAGAGGAATTTCTGTATGTCTTGATTATAGCACATTACAACAAGCTATAGATAGAGGACTTGAATTTTCGCATGTAAAAAGTGTTGTGATAGAGCGATATATTCGTGCGGAGTATGCACTGGCTGATTTTGTGATTCAAAACGGAAAATGCTTTTTGGTTACTACCGTGGACAAACCTGTAAATGATGATGATAAAAACAACGTTAATTTGCCGGGTGCATATATTTATCCATCAAAGCATGACGCTTTAATTAAGTCCGCTTTGAATGATACTGTTCAAAAGTTTGTTGATTTAATTGATTATAAAAACGGAATCCTTTGTTTGGAATTGATTGTGGAAGGTAATAACGTTTATGCTATTGAACCTCAGTTTAGATATGGAGGAAAGTTTCAGGATATATTTATAGAAGCAGAGTCGGGAATCGATGAGATTCAGCTAATGTTTGATTATGCAGTTAATGGAAAATTTGGAGATGAAAGCCTTTGCGAATCAATAAATGCAGATTTTAAACGTCATTATGTTCAGCAGAACATTTTAGTCGGCGAAGGGATTATTTGTGAAGTGCCGGATAGAAGTGATATGGACGCTATTATTGACAATTTAGGGCTTTATATTCCTAGAAAAAAGATTGGAACTGTTATTAAGCCTGACGGTTCCATGATTCAAATGTTTGGTAAGGTTACATTTGATGCGGACACAAGAGAAGAAC
>JAZNZV010000137.1:0-7425 GCA_045595105.1 Eubacteriales bacterium
TCCTACGGTTATAGAGCCTATCCAAAAGCTTAAGGTGAACAGCCTTGGCAATAATAATCCCCGACTTCATATAGACGAAATTCTTATTGCCCTCTCTATTAGTGCTGTAACCGATAAGACTGCAGCTCTTGCCATGGAACAGCTTCCCAAGCTTAAAAACTGTGAAGCGCACTCTACGGTTATACTCTCCCGTGTTGACGAAAATGTATTCCAAAAGCTTGGTATAAACCTTACCTGCGAACCTCAGTATCAGACGAAAAAGTTATACCACCATAGATAAGACAAAAGGACTTGCATTATGCAAGTCCTTTTTTGTTTACTAGGAAATTGTATTAAAATCGACCTCGCCGTTTTGCTTTCTTTAGGTAAAAGAAGCATTACGATAGGCGAGATATGCCAGTGGCGGCTCGCCACTATTCTTCTAACTGTCTGGATAAAAACGATGCCGCAGTCTGAATCATTTTTTCTTCTATCTTTTCGGGCTCACCATCGTCACTTGTGACTGATGCTACCGCACCTATAATGTCACCGCTGAGAATGATAGGGGAGAGAACGGATATTTTTTCTCCAGAGCGGGTCGTGATGAACTTTTCGGGGTCACCCTCTTTGCGAATGTATTGAGTGCGTGTCTCAATAAGCTCGTCAGCCTCTGCCGAAATTTTTGACTCAAGATATTCTTTTTTTGAAACCCCCGCACAAGCAATAACACTGTCTCTGTCACAGATAACCACCTTTAATCCACAGCTCTTGTTGAGAGTTTCGGCATAAGAAGAAGCGAAGGTGTGAAGCTCTCCAATTGGGGAATACTTCTTAAAAATCACCTCACCGTTGTTGTCTGTGTATATCTCAAGAGGGTCGCCCTCTCTTATTCTCATAGTACGTCTTATTTCCTTGGGTATAACAACTCTACCGAGGTCATCTATTCTACGAACAATTCCTGTTGCCTTCATATATAAAAATCTCCTTAAATTACAAATTTGTGATGTTAGTATTTGTAATTTAAGGGGATTTATACTTGATTTTATATGTTATATATTTATAAAATCAACAAGCTGCCAATTTGTTCATTTACCTTATTCCAACGCTCTCTGAATTCTTCTGTTGAAGTGTCGGGGACAAATCCTACGGAAAGATAACTTTTTATGGCAGGGATACGCCAATCATCGGTAGTGAGATATGCCGTTTCCATACTTTCTTTTTTTAATATTATCGAAGCCCACCTGCTAAGCAATGTGCCGTAACCCTTCCCGCGAGATTCTTCTCGGCATGCCACCATGTGGATGTACCCTTCTTTTTTCTCGTAATTACAAATGACTGTAATAGTGGCTACAGCCTTTTCATTTTCCAATAGAAAAAAACATTTGTTTGCCTCGTAATACGGATACAACGTCATAGCTTGGTGGTAAAACTCCTTATCCTTCTTCACGTCAGATAAACCGTACTGCACAATATCTAACCATTTGTCTATTGCTCCATCAAGTTTAGTGAAATCAACTATACGGCAATTTTTAGGGATTTGTAATGAAGGCTCTTCTTTGCCATCATTTTTCCAACGCATTATTAACTGTTCCATAAGTTATAGCTCTCCTTCTTTTTTGGCACCTTGACTGAACGCCAAGCTTCTATATTTTCCCTTATCGTTTTCTTGCTCTTTTTTCCACAACAGCTTCATATGATCGTAAACACCGTCATCAATGTCGGGTGTGCCTTTAGAAAAGGTTGGGAGCAACATATCCTCTGCTACGTTTGGGTCTGTGCAAGCGGTATCATTTCTCCACAGTTCACGAATGGACTTATCACGAAGATTAGGGATTTCAATAGGAATACCGCCTTTTAAAACTGAACGGTAAGCAAACATTCCCGGTAAGAACATATCCAGTGCTTGGTAAACGTCTATAATGTCGGTATCTTTATTTCCTAAAATCTTTTTCACGAAATTATACATGGAATAGAAATCGGAACCTCCATGACCAAAGTCCTTGGCGTCAGAAACCATATCGTTTTTGGGTTCATAGCATTCCGTCTTTCCGCTTCCATAATCTCCCGAAAATTTGTCACTATTTACATATATTTTATAAATGTGTCCGTCTTGAGCGTCCTCTCTGCCACATTCCATTCTTCCTTTTGAGCCATACATAGAATACCAGATGGAATCTTTATATAGTCCGCCGTGGATACTTTTAATTATACCGCCGTTTTCGAGAGTCACCATTTCGATACCAAACTGACCCCCTTTTGCGCCTGTTCGTAAATTCCTTTCGTTTTTGATACCCTCGAAGCCTGTAACCGAAATCGGACGAAGTCCCGTGGCACGAATAATAGGACCTAAGGAATGGGTGCAATAAAAGGTTGAGTACATATTATTGCGCCAATGGTCCTTTTCACCGTATGTGATACTATGCCAAATTGGCTCACAGTTGTGGATATATTCACATTCACCGTATTCAAATTCTCCTATTACCCCATGTTCGTATAGCTTTTTCATTTCATAGGGCGCAGGCATATAGCAGTAATTCTCTCCATAAGCGTATATTTTACCTGTTTTTTCAACGGCTTCAATCAGTTCAACCGCCTCTTTCATGGTTTGACAAGGTAAAACCTCTGAGAATACGTGAAGGCCCCTTTCCATAGCTCGTATGGCAAATGGAGCATGCTCTGTCGCATAGTTTGCCAAAACAACAGCATCCATATCGTGCAGTATAAAATCTTCAAAATCGCTATAAAACGTGATATCCATTCCATTTGCGTTTTGACGTTGTTCCTCCAATACCTCGGGCGTTTTGTCACAAATCGCAACAACCTCAGCGTTATCTGCTCGTTTACAGTAGTTGATCATGCTCGAACCTCGGTATCCACCAAGGACGCCAATTCTCACTTTTCTCATAAAATTTACACTCCATTCTTAATATCATAATTATTATAGCAAAGCAAAAACAATGGCGCAATGGATAAATTCCACATTTAACGGTAAAATAGTTCGTTTTTGCTTGACACAGCTAATTAATAACTGTATACTGAAATTAAGAAAGGAGGGGTAGCGTTTGAAACAAAACATCTGCCGTTTTATCCCATTTCATAAAGATACATATTCAATTCATACGATAAACTTTGTTTTGGAAACGAAGCCACAACAGTATGACCGTCTTAAATCGGAATCGGTTTATAAGATGTATTATGTATGCACAGGACAAGGTTATATTCACACTTTGGGGAAAATCACCCCTTTGACGCAGGGGGATGTGTTTTTTACTTTCCCTGCCACTTCCTTTGCAATAGAATCAAAAGAAAACTTTACTTATATGTATATCAGCTTTGTAGGTCTTCGGGGAAATATGATTATGGAGAGCCTTAATATTAGAAGCAACAATTTTCTTTTCCATAATGCAGACGAATTACAAGACTTTTGGGAAAAAGGAATTTTGGAAAGCTCAAAGGTAATGGAATTAATAAGCGAGTCTGTTTTACTGTATACCTTCTCGTTCCTTGGCAACAGACTCCTGCCGGATAACAACGAACCAAAGCAACAGCACAATGTTAATCTGATTAAAAAATATATCGACGATCATTTTACCGACCACGATTTTTCTTTAGACAATATGAGCAGAGAATTGTCTTACAACAAGAAATATATATCGTACGTGTTCAAGAAACACTTTGGAATTGGTATCATTGAGTATCTGAATACAGTTCGCATTCAAAATGCGTGCGCAATGATAGAGCAAGGCTTTACAAGTGTGACCGACATTGCTGACAGATGCGGTTACTCGGATGCACAGTACTTCTCAAAAATCTTCAAAGCTAAAATGAGCATTGTCCCAACACAACATATCTATAATGTGCAAAAAGCAAAAAATAAAGAAGAGTCAACTAATTAATAAATGAACCGACATCTCAATCGTTAGATTTTTGGGTCTAACTTTTGGAAGTCGGTTCGCTTACGTCTAACAGCCTTTCCCAGTCAAATAGCTCACCGGGGTCGGTTTTAGACGCCTTATATTCTCCATGCCCTATGACGTGCTCTCTGTCGAAGGGTATGGAATTTCTTTCGCAAATATCCTTCACAAGAGGAATGATGGCTTCGTATTGAGCCTCGGTAAAGCCTATGAGGCTTCTGTCAATCTCGGCATACTCACTTTTTGTAAAATAAGGAGACATATCCTGTTCAGAGCCAATGGCGACAATTTCAATGCCGATGGAATATCTGTTCATGGCATCCTGAAGCTTTTCTATTCCCTTAAAGCTACCTTTACCTGCATGCCATGCACAGCGGTCCTCGGGAACGTAGCAGGTGATATCGCCGTTTCTGTCGATTATGTAGTTTATACTTACATTGCTGTCCTCAAAAATCTTTCTGATGCTGTCCATGTTGTAAGGGTCGTTTTTGTCAAGTACGACTGCACTTGTGAAATGAAGCATTACGTACTCGGGAGTGTATTCTCTTTTCCAAGAGTATTCTTCAAGAGGTTCAAGGTAATATTTCTTTGCCATGCTTGAAACTGTTATTTCTTCTATATTGACTGTTGGCTTTGCAGTCTCTTCCTTTGAGAATTGTTGCAAAGCTTCTTTTTCTGTTTCTTTTGCGCAGGAAAAGAGAAGTGCAGTACATAGAATAACAAATAAAACTAAAGCTTTATTCATATTACTTCCTTTATATCATTTTTTGTTTTTCTCCACTACGTAAAGTATAGGGGGACAGCCCTTTCTGTTGATAAAGTCCAGCATCATAACGGTATATTTCATCTGGTCCAGGCCTCGAAGATAGTCCATTACAGCTTCTTTTTCTTCAAACCCCGTATCACCGCCGTAATAAGAGCATATACAAACAAATCCGTCGTCACTTATCACTTCAAGCGCTTCTCCGATTGCTCTGACACTTGTATCAGCGTGAGAAAATATTTTATGGTCGGATCCGGGGAGATAGCCAAAATTGAACACTACGCACTTGGCGCTCTTAACGTAATCTCTCATTTTTTCATGGCTGTCAAGAATGAGCGTCACGTTTTTTCTGCCGTTTTCATCAAGGAGCTTACGTGTAGACTCTATTGCCTCTTCTTGGATGTCGAAAGCATAAACCTTTCCGTTTTCTCCCACAAGCTTTGACAAAAGAAGGGTATCTCTTCCTCTGCCTGCCGTTGCGTCGATAACGACGTCACCTTCCTTTATTTCATCTGCCAAGTGACAGTGACACAGCTTTATTGTATTTTTATCAAAATAAGTCATATCTACCCTCCGATTTTAAGTTAATTATAACTTTATATAACACCCTTTGTCAAGTTTATTTTACTTGACTTAAACAGTAGCGAATGTTATAATTATGACGAATAAAAATTAAGGAGAAATAACTATGCATCGCTATTCTATCGTCACCTTGAAAACCGAGCATCTTGAAGAAATCTGTCAGGATATAAAGTGGCAGTACGAAACGGGTGTTGCAGACCTTGCACTCTTTATGGTTAAGCTTGTTCCCGAAGGAACTCCCGTTATTCCAAAGGCTGAACAGCAAGTGGAAGAGTACGTGAGGTTCCGTGACAGACTTCATGAGATGGGACTGAAATGCGGTATCCTTGTTCAGTGTACTATCGGACACGGATACGCCCTTTCGGCAAAAGCACCCTTTCAGCATTATATAGGACTTTCCGACGGCGTGGAAGCCTGGACAGCCTGTCCCTCAGATAAGGATTTTCAGGATTATATGCGCCATAGCTTTGAGGTGCTGGCAAAAGCCGAGCCCGAGGTTATAATGGTAGATGATGACTTCCGTCTTATTCAGCGCTATACATATGGATGTGCTTGCCCCAATCATATGAAGATGATAGAAGAGCTCAATGGAGCACCTCTCACCCGTGAAAGAGTTTTTGAAGCAGTACAGGGTAATAGCGAAGAGGATAAGCGAATAACCGATATATACGTAAAATCACAGATAGACTCTCTTCTCGAATGTGCAAAAGCCATGAGAGAGGGTATCGACAGAGTCAACAAGAAGCTTCAAGGACTCTACTGTACCTGCGGAATTTCGGCAGAGGGCGCTGTGGATATTGCTAGAATCCTGGCAGGAGAGGGGAACCCTTCGATTGTAAGAGTCAACAACGGTAACTATTCTCCCAAGGGTGCAAGAAACTTAACCTGGGCATTCCAACGTGCCGCAATCGAAGTTACTGTTATGGAAGCGCAGGGTGGCGCTGACTACTACCTTGCGGAAACCGATACTTGCCCTCAGAACAGATATAGCACGGGAGCACAGTCTCTTCACTCCCACTATACAGGAACTATTCTCGAAGGCATAAGCGGTGCAAAGCATTGGATTACAAAGCTTGGTGAGCACCAGCCAAAGTCCGGTATTGCTTACCGAAAGATACTTTCCAAACACACAAAATTTTACGACGAGCTTGCAAAGATAGTTCCTACACTTAAATGGCTTGGTTGCCGTGCTCCTCTTTCTGCTAAGCCCGACTATTGCTTCCACGGTCTTGAAAATTCCACAGCCGCAAACGAGTGGGTAAAATGTGTTCTTGAAAGACTTGGCCTTCCCGTTTACTTCTCGGCAAATGACGGCGGTGCCGCTTTTCTTGAGGGTGACAGTATAGAAAACTTCACCGATGAAGAGCTTATTAAGCTTATGTCAGGCGTCCTTGTCCTCGACGGCTATGCCGCAAAGAACATTCAGGACAGAGGACTTGGTAAATACCTTGGTGTGACCGTCAGAGAATGGAAGGGTGCTAACCGCTCTACTGAGATTATAACTTCTCTCGGTAAACGAATAGGAAATCAGGTGGGCGGTCTGGAGCTTGTACCTCAAGACGGTGCTAAAGTAGAGTCGATGTCATATAACATTCCCGACGGAAAAACTCTCGTTCCTCTTTTCCCTGCAAGCGTATCCTATGAAAACGAGCTTGGCGGAAGAGTGCTCACTTTTTCAGGTAAAGCAAAAACAGAGTTCGTTTATACTCAGGCGTTCTCATTCCTTGACGAAAACCGAAAGAAGCAGTTTATAAACTTCCTTGAAGAAACAGGAAACCTTCCCGTTTATTATCCCGATGATGCCGAGGTCTACCTTAAAGTAGCAGACGCACCAAGGGGTGAAACCTTCGTTGCCTTCTTCAATATAGGACTTGACCCAATTGAAAACATTACCCTTAACACTAAGAGACCTGTCACAAAAATAGAAATGCTTAATTCTGATGGCAAGAGGGAGGATATCTCCTTTGAAAAAGACGGAGAAACTCTTACTCTCGACCTTCCTGCATTTACTCTCAATCCCGTAATTCTCTTCCTTAAATAAGTAAAAAGCTCTCTCATTCTTTTCGATGAGAGAGCTTTTTTACAAATTTATTAAAAATTTTATAATAACTATTGAAAAATATTACAAAGTATTGTATAATTGTATACAATCCATGATTTATAAAATAGGAGGCAATTATGAAAAAG
>JAZNZV010000138.1:0-3918 GCA_045595105.1 Eubacteriales bacterium
TGGCAAAGCCATTGTTGTATCTCGTCAGTCCGTCAGGACTGCATATCATCACGCAAAGCGTGCATCAAAAAAGATACACGAACTAATCCATACTTACTCCGCCGATGAAAAGTCACGGTTTTCTGATTTTGGTAAGGTAAAAAGTTGTAGTGATGAAGTGGCATTTGTCTACTGCGGAATAATAACGAAAAACTCTGTTGAGATAACGAATAAAATTACGATATGAATTGTTTTATTTATATTTATGTGCTATAATCGTCTTAATATAAGGCTATCATCCTATGTATACATTTTACATAAAAATTAATGATGTGAAATATATTTGCGAGAAAAAAGGAAATTGTTATGACTAAACAAAAAAGCTACAGATTAACACTTATAGCTTGCTATCTTGGATTTGTTACACAAGCCATATCTGCAAATTTTGTACCACTATTGTTTTTGACGTTCAAAGGTACATATGGAATTACACTTGATAAGATTGCAATGATTCCAATGGTCTTTTACTTAACACAGCTGCTCGTTGATCTTGCAGCTACAAAATATGCTGACAAAATAGGATATCGCAACTGTGTTGTGGCGTCACAAGTATTATCTTCCGTTGGTCTCATTTTGATGGCTGTTTTACCTGACATGCTTTCGATACCGTTTGTCGGTATTATAATTTCTGTAATTCTTTATGCAATAGGTAGTGGTCTTATTG
This sequence comes from Eubacteriales bacterium, assembly GCA_045595105.1. GTDB lineage: Bacteria > Bacillota > Clostridia > Oscillospirales > SIG627 > RGIG6353. Next base: position 704 of record JAZNZV010000138.1, read on the forward strand.
AGGTCTTGGTTAGTCCTATTGTTGAAGCCTGTCCTTTTGAGAACAAAAACGGAATGATGAGTCTTCTCCATTCATTTTACTGTTGGGGTGCAATGGGTGTTATTCTCGGCTCTACTCTGTTTTTTGCTGTTTTCGGCATTGATAATTGGAGGATACTTGCTTTCATTTGGGCGCTTGTTCCTTTATATAATACCTTCAATTTTATTAAATGCCCCATAGAACGATTGATTGAAGACGGAAAAAGTATGGGAATTAAAAAGCTGCTAAAAACTCCTATCTTTTGGTTGATGATAATACTTATGGTGTGTGCAGGTGCATCAGAAGCAACTATGTCTCAATGGGCATCCGCATTTACTGAAGCTGCTATTGGCGTTTCTAAAACAGTAGGTGATTTGGTGGGGCCGTGTTTGTTTGCAATGTTTATGGGCATAACTCGTATGATATACGGAAAGTTCAGCGAAAAGCTTGACTTGACCAAGGTTATGCTTGTTTGCGGTGTTATGTGTGCCGGCTGTTATTTATTGGCATCTCTTTGTGCAATGCCTATTTTCGGACTTGCAGGTTGCTCCATTTGTGGCTTAGCAGTCGGAATTATGTGGCCTGGAACTATCAGCATATCTTCACAAAAGTGTCCGAGAGGAGGAACTGCAATGTTTGCTTTCTTGGCATTGGCAGGAGACCTCGGTGCTACTGTAAGTCCTACAATGGTAGGTAGTATTTCTGAAATGGCAGGCGGAGATCTTAAAATAGGATTGCTTGCAGCTACCGTGTTTCCCATAATGTTAGTCATTGGATTAATAGTTTTAAAATGCACAAAAACGCAACAGGCTAAGGCTGACAGCTTGATAAGGACAGCGCAGAGATAGAAATTCTCCTTGACCTTTGGGGCAAAGACAGATTTAAGGACAATTGACAAAATAGGTCTTTAAGTTTATAATAGTCGCATATAAAACAAAAAGGAGACTTTAACATGAAGAAATTTTTAGCATTCGTTTTGACGCTTCTCGCTATCATGAGTCTTATTGCTTGTGAGAAGGAAGTCACCCCCGATGACAACAAGCTCACAGAGGTTGGAGCAGTTACCGAAAAGGAAGATGAGACGGTCGTGCCCGTTACTGAAGCAGAGCCAAAGCTTTCCCGTGATATACCTCAGAATTTCTTGAGATACAACGGAGAAAACGATATGTTCTCTACAAACGTTATCGGCACAAAGGACATAACAAAAGATAAGATAAAGTCTATTACCTTTCTTGACACTCTTGCCGATATGCCTGCTGATGCATGGGATGCTTCCGAGAGTCAGAACGGCTCGGTTATGGCGTGGGTAGACGGCGACGGCAATTTATTTATAGCAGGCGAGGGGGGAGTTACTGCTCCTGTGTCCTGCAAAGGAATGTTCAAGGACTATTATTACGCTGAGTACATTAATTTCAACAACTGCTTCTACACCGATTTAGTAGAGGATATGACAAGTATGTTCGCAAGCAGCGGTTATATAAAGGAGCTTGACCTGTCCTTCTTCAATACCTCTAACGTAAGAAATATGAGAGCAATGTTCTCTTATTGCACCAGTCTTAAAAGCGTGGACGTATCAAGCTTTGATACGTCGAAGGTGTACGATATGAGAACTATGTTCCAGCTTACCGACCTCGACTCTCTTGACGTGAGCAATTTCAATACATCAAAGGTTACCGATATGCACTATATGTTTGAATATTGTGACGTTACCACCCTTGACCTAAGTAATTTTGACACCTCAAAGGTAAAGAATATGAAGGGAATGTTTGGGAATTGCGAGTTTTTGACGTCTCTTAACGTCTCGGGCTTTGACACGTCGAAGGTTACTGATATGAACGGAATGTTCAGCTCCTGCAAGGAGCTTTATCAGCTTGATTTAAGTGGCTTTGATTTTACCTCTCTTGAGACAGCAGATGAAATGTTCGCATACAGCAGTAAGCTTACAGATATCGGCTGTACTATAACGTTGCCCGAAGGCTGTACTGCCGAAAACATGTATCTTTACAGCGGACTTGAATAATATTTGCCTATGAAAAAAGACGTAAAATTATATAACGTTTTATTTCCTCTGTGGATGCTTTTACTTTTCCCAGGGTTGTGGCTTGCGGTTATACCAGGAAATTTTATCATCGACAGTATAGTGCTTATAATAAGTATGCTTATACTGAAAACAGCCGATAAAAAAGTCTTTTATAAAAAGCATATCTTAAAGGTTTATGCCTTTGGAATGATATCTGACGTTATCGGCTCGGTATATATGCTTTTAATGCTTATTGTCTTTGAAGTGGGAAGTATGGGCGATGAGCTTTATCTCACCTTGCCCGCTCTCGCTTTATCCGCTGTTTCTATCTTCTTGTTTAATTATCTTGTCACTTTCAAAAAAACTGATAAGAGATTAACTCTGTCATTAATTTTTGCTGTTGTTACAGCCCCGTATACGTTTTTAGTACCATCAAGCTTAATGTATTAATTAAAAGGATGTCGTTCAGACATCCTTTTTTTGTGTCGTTAAAAAAATAGGCAAGGTGTTGACAAGCTTCCGATAACGTTTTGCTAATCTTTAACAATGCAAAGCGTAATTTGTTGACAAAACAATAATATTGGTATATAATAGCCACTAAACTTAATGTTTTAGTTTGTTTTTTAAACCAAAAATATAAATTAAGGAGAAAATTAATGACAACTTATATTCCTTTTGTGGTGCTGTCAATAGCACTTATTGCTCTTGCATTTGCGGGATACAAGTATTTTGCCGTAAAGAGAATGCCCGAGGGCACCGACGAGATGGCGAATATCTCTGCAAAGATAAGAAAGGGCGCAATGGCATACTTAAAGAGACAGTATAAAACAGTAGCAATCTTTTTCGTTGTTATAGTTGTACTTTTGACTGTACTCGCAGTTTTGAAATTCATCAACCCCTTCGTGCCCGTAGCATTTTTGACAGGTGGTGTATTCTCGGGTCTTTCGGGCTTTGTTGGAATGAAGATTTCTACATACGCCAATTCACGTACCGCTAACGGTGCAAGAGAGGGACTTAATAAAGGCTTGAAAATTGCCTTTTCTTCGGGAATGGTAACAGGTCTTACCGTTGTAGGACTTGGACTTTTTGATATTAGCTTTTGGTTTATTCTCCTGAAGTTCGTATTCCATCTCACAATAGAAGATTTAACGTCTACTATGCTGACCTTCGGTATGGG
>JAZNZV010000139.1:0-21785 GCA_045595105.1 Eubacteriales bacterium
CCATAGGACCGTTCCAAATTACAGTGCCTGCACCCTTGACAGTCTTGGAGAAGAGCTCGGTTGTTGTAGGAGCGATGTCAAGACCCATCCAACCGTCGGGAATTGAATCGGAGTAAATTCTCATATTAACTGCGTTTTCATCATATTCTCTTGCGATGATGTTATCAACGGGGAGAAGGAAGTTCACGCCCTTAGCACGAGCCTTTTCAACAAGCTCACGAGCAAGGTCGAGCTTATCCTCTTCGCAAAGAGAGGTACCGATGTTCTCGCCAAATGCCTTGAAGAAGGTGTAAGCCATACCGCCACCTACGATGAGGGTATCAACCTTTTCGATAAGGCTGTTGATAACACCGATCTTATCGGAAACCTTAGCGCCGCCAAGGATAGCAACGAAGGGACGTGCGGGCTCTGTAAGAGCGCCACCCATAACCTCAACCTCTTTTTGAATGAGGTAACCGCAAACTGCAGGCTTTTCGGGGCAGAACATAGCAACGCCTGCTGTGGAAGCGTGTGCACGGTGTGCTGTACCGAATGCATCGTTTACGTAGATGTCGCAAAGTGAACCGAGTTCCTTTGCAAACTCTTCGTTGTTCTTTTCTTCTTCTTCATGGAAACGAACGTTTTCAAGAAGCATAACGTCGCCGGGCTTGAGGGCTGCAGCCTTCGCCTTAGCGTCCTCACCGATTACGTCCTTTGCCATAATTACTTCCTTGCCAAGGAGCTCTGAAATTCTCTTAGCAACGGGAGCGAGTGAAAGCTTAGTGATATCGCCTGCACCCTTCTTAAGAGCTGCTTCTGTTGCCGCTGCTCTCTCTTCCTCGGGAAGTGCATCGATCTTCTTCTTTTCCTTCTTGGAAAGCTTAAGTGTTGCGTTAAGAACGTTGTGAGGTCTGCCCATATGTGAGCAAAGAATAACACAAGCGCCCTTGTCTGCAAGGTACTTGATTGTAGGAAGTGCGCCTACAATTCTCTTGTCGTCGGTGATAACACCGTCTTTAAGGGGAACGTTGAAGTCACATCTTGCAAGGACTCTCTTGCCGGATACTTCAATATCCTCAATGGTCTTCTTGTTATACATTGTTTTTCTCCTATTCTTTATATAGATTTTATTGTTTTCCAATATGTTATGATAACACATAAGGTAAGTTTTTACAATAGTTTTTTGTTAAATTTTTAACAGTTTTCATTCCAAATCTTATAAATAACGCTTTTTGCCACCCCTCTGTCACGTGCCACTGCCTTTATAGCGTCCATTCTTTCAAGTCCTTTTTCGAGATAGTAATTCACGTGGGCGACCTCGTCGAGGCTCTCCCAAAACTGTTTTTTGTCCTCGGGGTTGGCGCCCTCAATGACAAGAACGAATTCGCCCTTTGGGTTATTCTCGGCGTAATGGCTGACAGCGCCCGAAAGAGTAGTGCGAAAGACCTCTTCGTTAATCTTAGTCAGCTCTCTTACCAGTGATATTCTTCTGTCACCCAGCACTGAGAGCATCGCCGAAAGGGTATCACGAAGCTTGTGAGGAGCTTCGTAAAAGATAAGGGTATAAGGGGACTCATTTACCTCTTCAAGGTGGCGCTTTCTCTCTGCTTTATTGGTAGACAAAAAGCCCTCGAATGAAAATCTGCCTGTGGGAAGTCCCGATATAGACAAGGCGGATATAGCGGCACAGGGACCGGGTATAGCGAAGGTGTCAACGCCGTTTTCAGCGCATAGCCTGACTAAATCCTCTCCCGGGTCGGATATGGCGGGAGTTCCTGCGTCGCTGACGATAGCACCGCTCTCCCCCTCTTTCAGTCTCTTTATAATCTCTTCGCCTTTTTCACGCTTGTTGTGCTCGTGATAGCTTATAAGGCTCTTCTTTACTCCGATACACATAAGGAGCTTTCCCGTGACTCTGGTGTCCTCGGCGGCAATAAAGTCCACCTCTGAAAGCACCTTCTTCGCTCTGTCAGACAGGTCGGAAAGGTTACCTATGGGAGTAGCAACAACGTAAAGTGCACCTTTTACAATTTCATTTGACATGGATTTCCTCCACTTTTTATTTACGTTTTTAAGTTTAGCATAAAAAAGAAAAAAAGGCAATAGATAATAAATCTATCGCCTATGCTTTTAGTTCATCGCATTTTTAAGCTTTTTGCCTTCAAAGTAATCGATTATATTTTGTGTCACCTCTATATCAAGGTCACGTATGGCTTCAGATGAATGCCAGGCTACGTGAGGAGTAAGCACCACGTTTTCAAGGGCTCTCAATTTGCACTCGTTTTCAAAGGGTTCGTTTTCAAAAACATCAAGAGCCACACCGCCTAACCTTCCGCTTTCAAGAGCTTCAACGAGATCGTCCTCGGCAATAAGAGCTCCTCGGCTTGTGTTTATTATAAGCGCTTGGTCCTTCATCATGCAAATGGTATCTTTGTTTATAAGGTGTCTTGTAGCCTGAGTTAGCGGAGCGTTAAGTGAGATAATATCTGAATTTTTCAAAAGCTCTTCAAGCAACACCGCTTCGACGCCAAAATTCTCGGCGACCGTTTCTGATATATAAGGGTCATAAACAAGGACCTTTGTTCCAAAAGCCTTTACCACCCTTGCGATTTCTCTTGATATTCTTCCAAAGCCTACTATACCAACATTCTTTTCGCTTAATCTGCAAGCCATAGGAACGTCCGTGTAGCTCCAATTGTTATCCTTTTTAAGTCTGCGGTCATAGGTGGGTATTCTGTGAATGAGAGAAAGCATAAGAGCGACGGTGTGCTGAGCCACGTCCTTGGCACCATAGCTCTGACAGTTGCAGACCTTCACTCCGTGCTTTGTTGCAGCTTCTACGTCAACCGTGTCAATTCCTATGCCTCTTCTCGAAATAACTTTGAGGTTAGGAAGCTTTGCAAAAAGAGAGTCGGTAAAGCGTGTAGCTGCAAAAATTATAGCTTCTGCATCTTTTGCCACCTCTGCAATTTCGTCTTCGTTTGTTGACTCTAAAAATACAGTTTCTATTCCTTTTTCAAGAAGAATTTTTTTATAATTAATATTTTCCTTTTCATTAACGAGAGCAACTACCTTTTTCATTACAACGCTCCTACTCCTTCTGCTATGCTCTTGAGTCCGAATTTCATACACTCTGCTTCACTTGCAGTCCAGAAAATATTCATTCCCTCTTTATACCAACGCTTGCACCAATCAAGGTCGTTCATAAACATTCCAACAGACATATTGTGTGCCTGACAAATTTCAACCGTCTTTTTAATCTGTGTAATAAGCCTTTCGTCATCATATTCAAGAGGGCAGCCGCACATTATGGACATATCGGAAGGACCTATTATAATGCCCGCAATCTCATGTGAATACTTTGTGAGTATCTCGTCGAGGTTTTCTACTCCCTTGGGGGATTCCATTTGTAAGAAGATAAGACGGTTTTTGTTAAATTCATCTATGCTGTCCCCTCTGAGACAAGCTCTTCCTCCTACACCTTTTTTTCCCACTGGAAAAAATCTCATAGATGCTATTGCAAGTTCAACCTGCTCCAGCGTTTCTGTTCGGGGAACAAGTATTCCGTCGCAGCCCTGATCTATACACTTGGAAATACAATGATATTCACAATCTTGAATTCTTGCTATAACAGGGAAGCCTTCGGTGTTGCATGCTACTGCAAAGTCGCCTACGTTTTCGGGATTAAAGGCACCGTGCTCCATATCCACAATTACCATATCTGCTCCGGATGAAGCATATGATGAGGCAAACATAGGTGTCATAACCTGACCTATGTAGGTGGAAAATATCTTTTCTCTGTTTTTTAATTTTTCAATAAGCTTTAAAGTTGAATTTGAACCCATTTCCTTTTCTCCTTAATTATAAAAACTTTCTATTGCTTCACGAAAAAGCCTGAAGGTCTCATCAAAGTAAGTTTCGTTTTCCTTAACCGTGCGATACCAGGGCGCCGACATATATCCCACGATTTGTTCGTCGGGAGCGTTTTCCTTAAAGTACTCGAGCAAATCCATGTGGTTATATTGGCAACGGTTATACACAGATGCACAAGGCACGTAAAGGTAGCCTTCTTTCAGAAGAGGAAGTGCAATTTCTCGGAACTTTACAAGGAAAGGATCCTCCTCTACAAATTTAATGCCCATGCTCGCATATTCGCCCTCGTTATAATAGGCAACATATTCCTCCCGTGATTCGACGGGCGTCCAGTGCTCACGGCGCAATGCATTATAATTCCAAGGAGAGATGATTACCTCATCGGGTGCAATATGCTTTTTGAATTCCTCGGGATTATCAAAAAGAGGACAAGACCATATCCAAGGCATTGCCCCTGTATCAGCAACACAGTCAATCAGAAATCTTAAATCGTGCCAATATAGCTCTCCCTGACGATAAACAGCGAATTCTTTGCCTGCAACGTGCTTTGCATCCTCCTCGTCCATTCCAAGATGTATGTATTCTGGATGACGAAAAAGCTCATAGACTTCTTTGATAAGGTCATTGCACACTCTGTAATAGGTAGGGGTAGACATCATTCGATGATATTCCCCCATCCAGTGCGAGTGAGTGGCTGAAAAGTTAAGCTTGGGAATAACAGCAAGACCTCTCTCACGGCAACGGTCAAGCTCAATCCGAAGCTTCTTCCTTGACCATGCTCCCTTTACAGTAATTTCGGGATGAGAGGCAAATTCAAGTCCGTCGTTAACGTCGAGCACAATGGTATTGATTTTTGCCTTAGGAGCATTATCGATAATATAGTCCCACGTGTCCTGCTGCCAATTAAGATAAGGTACATACGGACCCGAATTCCCACTAAGACGTACAAGTAGCGCCATCATTTTATTTTTCATTTTTGCCCTCACTGATATTTATTGGTTGGTAGCAATAATATGAAGCATATTCTTTTTGGTTTCAAGCAAAAACTCTTCCCATTCTCCGGGAACAATAAAGGGATTTTCCTTAGAAATGCCAAGCATCTTAATTTTTTCATCGGTGTGGTTATTCTGAACGTGATTTCCTATAAAGACATCAACTTTTTCTTTTAAAAGCCTGTCAATACTATCCAAAAATTTATCTCTGATATCGAAGGACAAATTGTTCTTTATTAAAAAGCCTTTACCCAAAGTGTTATTACCTGCACCACCAAACATTCCCGCACGGTAGATTTGACCACCCTCCTCAACATCAAAAAAGAACGACATGGTTCCTTCGGTATGTCCCGGAGTCGAAAGACATTTTATTTGTGTGTTGCCCAAAGCAATGACGTCGTTATCCTCAAGCAAAAAGTCGGGAGCAAAGCTTTTTAGAGGATAGTGGAAAATTTCTCCCTTCAGCAAAGGAAGGTCCTTCTTGCCTATAAACGTTTTGGCGTTGGTCAAATGTACTAACGCCTCGGTTGCATCTGCGTGGTCATAATGCGCATGGGTAACGATTATATATTTTATGTCGGTAGGCTTAAAGCCCAGCTCCCATATATTATTAATAACCATATACAGACTCTCGCAATATCCCGGATCTATTAATATAAGTCCGTCTCCTGTATCAATAAGATGAGTTGATGCTTCATACGTTCCAACAAAATACAGGTTTCCTATCAATCTGCTTGGCTTTATATACTTTTCCCATAAGTTTTCGTACTTCATAATTTAACTCCTTCTTTTTTATTTACTATGGAATTGCATTAAATCTGCCTTCTCCGTTTTTTATTTCTACTGTAATTAATTGTAACAGTATTTAAAAATAATGCTATTGACATTTGGGACAAATCATAGTATATTTGGGACATACAAGAGGTGAAAACAATGTACACACCCATACTTATCGGTGAAATAAACAAAACTATAAGACATAAAAGCTTTCCTCCTCACAAGCACTATAAAGACGAAATGTATATTTGTTTTAGTGGCAGCGCAACGGATATAACTGAAGAAAAACAAAAAAACGTGAGTATTGGAGACGTTTACGTCAGAAGAAAAGGAGTTATTCACGCTCAAAGCGATATTAAGGATTTTTTTTGTTGCGTTTTCCAATTTGACAGAGAAGAGCTTCTAAAACGCTCGAAAGAAATGGGACTTTACAACAAAGAAAGCTTTGCCACATTGTTTTTAAGTGAGGATAATTTAAATGGAATTTTTATCGACACAAAAGCTGTCAAACATGCCGAAATTATTTCAGACCTCATAAAAGAGGAAAAAGACCTTTCTATCCGTGATATTCTCTTTCTGAATCTGCTTACGGTAATATGCTCCAGAGAAAAAAAGAGTGATGCTGAGCCCTGTCAAAGCATAAAAGAAGTCGTAAGATTTTTAGAACACAATTACGACAAGCCTTTAAGCCTTGAAATCCTTTCTGAACAGTCTCACTATTCCCGCCGTCACTTTACAAGACTTTTCAGAAAAATGTACGGTGTTTCTCCCATGGAATACCTGAACTGCATAAGAATAAAAAACGCTTCTGACCTGCTCGTCAAAAGCGATATGAATATTATTGAAATATCAAGGCTGTGCGGTTTTGAGGATAATAATCTGTTTTCACGGCATTTTAAGGCTTTTTATAAAATGTCGCCAACCGAATATCGTCAGTTGAACAGGATTAAATAACTCCCCTTTCGTAAACCGTCTTCATTTTGTCGGTATAGGTATTATCGTCGTTATAGATAACGAAGGGCTTTGTGATTTTCAATGATGAGGCAGCGCCCTTTCGTGCACGGACTAAAATAAGGGTGGGGGCGTCCCCCTCTCTCGACACCACTTCGGTCATTTCCTTGGGCTCAAGTCCTGCCTGCCTTAGTGCCACAAACAAATCGCACATTCTGTCGGGACGATAGACTACAAAGAAGTCGCCACCGTTTTTAAGGATTTTTGAGGCTGAAAGGCAGACGTCATCAATATTGCAAAAAAGCTCGTGACGTGCTGTCAGCTTTCTTTCGCTTTCGTTGAGATAGCCCGAGGTCATTTTCATATAAGGGGGATTGGAAAAAACAAAGTCAACGCTCTCCACTCCCCTGTCTCTGAAATAATAGGGAGTAATATTTTTCACGTCGTCGTGGATGACCTCTATCCTGTCCGACATTCCCACAAGCTCCACGTTCTCACGTGACAGCTTGGCGTAGTCCTCCTGTATCTCAAAGGCGAATATCCTCTCAGGGCTTTTATGGTGAGCAAGGAGTATGGGTATTATGCCCGTGCCTGTACCGAATTCTGCGCCTATCTGCCCTTTTTTCACCTTTACGTATGATGCAAGAAGTACTGCATCGGTGCCGTAGGCAAAGCCCTCGGTGTACTGATAGATAGATATTTTATCGTTTATTTTATCAAGTCTTTTATTCATCTATTCTTCCCGATAATTTTACGTTTCGCATGCTCTGGCGCTTCATATCCTTTTCGGCGGCAGCGTCACGCTTGTCATAAAGCTTTTTACCCTTACAAAGTCCTATTTCAAGCTTTGCACGGGAATTCTTAAAGTATATCTGCAAGGGGATAATACTATATCCCTCTCTTCCCACAAGACCGAAAAGCTTCATTATCTCTTTCTTGTGAAGAAGGAGCCGTCTGACACGAAGGGGGTCTTTGTTGAAGATGTTTCCCTTTTCGTAGGGGCTGATATGCATTCCGCACACGTACATCTCGCCACCGTCTACGGTGCACCACGAGTCCTTCAGGTTTACCTGACCAAGCCTTAATGCCTTGACCTCGGTTCCCACAAGCTCGATGCCCGCCTCGTATTTATCCTCCACAAAATAATCGTGGTAAGCCTTTTTATTGTTCGCTATAAGCTTTATATTGTCTGCCATATTTACCTCGTAATTTTTATTACATTTCAGTATATCATAAAACAAACTGTGTGTCAAATTTAGTCTTAAAGAAACATTTAATTTACAAAATCTTAAAACTGATATTAAATCTTCCCGTTATTCTAAGCTAAAGAAAGGATGGTTTTCATATGAAAAAATTGCTTATTTTTATTCTGTCGGCGACACTTCTGCTCGCTTCGTGCTCGAAGGAGGAGCCTGTTCAAGAGGTGTCTGACAGCGAAGAAACCTTTATTCTTCTATCCAACGAAGAGATAAAGGTAGAAGGCAAGGAAAAGGACTCGGTGACGGTAGCAAACGACATTGTTTACTACGAAGAGGGTCACGACTTCACCTATGGCGAGGGTGAGGAAAAGGACGCTCACTCCAAGGAGGAAGCAGACCTGCACCGTGTAGTACATATTACCAAGGCGGGTACTTACAATATAAGCGGTAAGCTGTCACGTGGACAAATTGCCGTTGATCTGGGCAAGGACGCAAAAAGCGACCCCGAAGCCGTTGTAACTCTCGTTCTTGACGGAGTGGACATTACGTCCACGGTTGCCCCTGCAGTAATCTTCTATAACGTTTTTGAGTGCGGTGACAAGAGTGAGGAGAATGCAACAAAGGACGTTGACACGTCGGGGGCTGGTGCGAGAGTGGTTCTTGCAAAGGACAGTATAAACAACGTAAACGGCTCTTACGTTGCAAGGATATACGACCCTGAAACGGTTGTGCTCAGCGAGGACGAGACCGAGGTGCTTGACGCTGACAAGCTTCACAAGTACGATGCCGCCTTCTATTCAAAGCGTTCTATGACGATTGACGGAGAGGGCACTCTCAACATCGATGCCGAAAACGAGGGTCTTGACAGTGAGCTTCACTTGACCATTAACGGGGGCAATATAAATATCAAGTCGGGTAACGACGGCATTAATACAAACGAGGACAACGTATCGGTTACAACTATAAACGGCGGTGTTCTTACTATTGAGGTAACGGGTGAGACAGGCGAGGGAGACGGCATTGACTCTAACGGCTGGCTTGTTATCAACGGCGGTACTGTTATGGCTTCTGCTTGTGCTACAAGCGGGGATGCGGGCATTGACTCCGACAAGGGAATACACGTAAACGGCGGTACGGTTATTGCAAGCGGAAACATGCTTGACAGATTAGAAGAGGGTGGACAGAATTTTGTAGTCTTCAGCTTTTCAAACAAAGAGGACGGCTCTCCCGTCACTCTTAAAAAAGCAGAAGAAGAGGTATTCTCTTACACCACCAACAACGCTTACTCTGTGCTGGTTTACTCCTCTCCCGAGTTAAGTGAGGGTGATTACACCCTTTGGAAGGGAGGTACCCAGCTTCAGGGAAGCAAGGTGGAAAATATGGGTGGCTTTAACGGTGGAAGATTACCCAGCGGTATGAAGCCCGAGGGCTTTGAGGGCGAAAAACGCCCCGAAAGAGAGTTCAAGGGGGATGTGGAAATGATTCCCCCAAGCTTTGAAGAGGGCGAGTTTACACCTCCCGACAGAATTCCTCCCGAGGGTGACATCGAGCATCTTGAAAGGCTCTTCGGCGACAAGCCACGAGAGGATATGACCTTTGTCGAGATGCTGTCAACGGTTTTTGAAATAACAAAGGGCGGTAACTACTTCAGAGGAATATTTATACTTGAGGCAATAGATGAATAATAAAAGTGGCTCAATTCTGAGCCACTTTTATTATTTCACGTCGTTAATAAGGCGCTGTGCGTTGTTCTTCATTATGTCTTCAATGTCGCTGTCCGAAAGCTTCATGTCGAGAGCGACACGACGGAAGGCACGTATCTGCTCATAAATCATGAGGGTGACGTTCTTTTCGTCGGTTTCCTTTACGTTCAATACGTTTGTCATATCACCGTATTCGCCACGTCTTACCACGTTATAGTAGATGCCGTCCTCAACCACTCTGTAAAGTCGCATTATAGCATAGGGAAGGTCGGTTCCGTAGATAAGCTTTTTAGGTCCTACTGCTTCAAGGCAAGCCTTTATAGCATCGTCGCAAAGGTTTGCGGTAAAGTCGAAATAGGTGTTTTCACCCTGTCCTACTACCTCAAAGGCGTTGCCGATATCCTCTTTAGCATAGGCACGTCCGATGTGTGCGATAACGAGCTTGACGTTGGGGTATTTTTCCTCGATTTCATGAAGCTGAGCAAGGTTCACCTCGTCACGCAGTCTCTTCTCACGAGGGATGTGGAGCATAAGTATCCAGCCGTGCTTGTTCAGTACCTCAAGATGATGATGAGGAACGTAATCGAAAATTCTGGTCTCAGCTGCGGGAATATAGAGGGGTCTGTTCTGCAGATAGGGCTTGATACCAAGATATCCGCCCTTTATGATAGCGTCCTCAAGCTCCTCTGCAGGAATAGCGTAGTCGGTTCGGTAGAGCATAGGATATCCGCTCCTATCTCCCACTTCCTTGATGTAGCCGTTGGTCTCAGAAAGATTCTTTCCTGTGTTACCGAAAATAAGGGGGGTTACCTTCTTGTCGGGGAAAAGGCGGAGAAGGGTATCGTCAAGCTGTTCCACCGTCATTTCGTCAAGGTATATATCCTTGCCGATAAGACCTACCCATGATTTTCTGTTTGAAGCTCTTATCTTTTGGTTTCCAAAGGGAGCGTAGCCACTTTTAAAGCAATGTACGTGAAAATCTATAAATTCGTCGGGTAAAAAGCTTTTCAGCTCCTTTTCGTAGACCTCTCTGTCATAATCCTCAAGATTGAAAAAATACATATTATTTCCTACCTTTCATTTTTTCAAGGGCGTCTTTTTCGTCCTTGTAGATGCCCACACCAATACCGCCGAGGACACAGGCACCAACCGAGCCTGCCACCTCACCGTGAATAACCTTCACGGGGATACCGCAAATTTCCTTTATTACCTCTATCCACATAGGATTTTCAGAGGGACCGCCAACCATGACGGCTGAGTCGGCTGAAATTCCCTTTTCTTTTAACAGGTCAAGTCTTTCTTTCAGAAGCTTTACAGTGCCCTCCATAATGGCACGTGCGATGTGCTCCTTCTTGTACTTCAAAATCCTTTCATCGTCGAAGTCGTCACGGGGATTTATCACAAGGCCCCCTGCCCCAAGCTCACTCTTCGAGGCATATTCGGCAAAGAGTCGGAAGGCGTCCTTTGTATCGTCGATGTAGCGGTTGACGTAAAGCTTTATTCTAAGTGAGAGAGAGGCTACCGATGCCATGGTTGCCCAAGGACCGCCCTCTCCCGACAAAAACGGGTCGATGAGGGTCTTTGCCTTTTCTATCTTTTCTCTTGAGTTGATAGGGAAAAATGCTACCCAAGAGGTTCCGCATGAAAGGAGAAGCTGTCCCTCCTCTAAAACTCCCACGCCCCTTGCCGCAGATGGGTGGTCGAAGGAGCCAAGGACTACGGGTACTCCTGCCTTCACTCCTATTCTTTCAGATATCTCTTCTCTTACTCCGCCAAGCACCTCGCCACACTTCATGATGGGGGGAAGCTTATCTTCATCTATTTCAAGCTTTTCGAGAAGGGGCTTTATATACTCCCCTTTCTTTTGGTCAATAAGGTAGAAGGTAGTACCTGCCGATGAGCTGATACCCCACTTGCCTGTCAGGGCATAGTAAAGATACTCTGTGCTCATAGAAACCTTCCCGCAGTTTTCAAGTATTTCGGGATTGTGCTTTTTTATGTAGCAGAGCTGAGCGAGAGGAAAGGCGTTATAGCCGAAGGGCCAGCCTATTTCTCTATAAAAGGCGTCAAGGTCCATATCGCCGAGAATTTCTCTCGCCTCGGTAGTAACTCGCTTGTCCTGCCAATTAATAACGGGGGTTGAAGGAGCTCCGTCCTTGTCAAGCACTACAAGGTTACCGCTTGCCGAAGAGGCGCATATAGACAAGATTTCACCGTCGGCGCCCTCTGAAAGTGACTTTATTGCATCAAGGCAGGCGTCTAAAAATAGGGGGGCAGGGATTTCCACCACGTTGTTTTCTCTTAACGTATAGTCAAAGCCCTCGTGAGCCTTTTTTACTACCTTGCCGTCGGTGGTCATAAGGACACCCTTAACAGAAGATGTGCCTATGTCAAGTCCTATTAAATACTGCAAGAGTATCCCTCCTTAAATTATAACCGTTTCCATGCCGTGGAGAGCTGCGAAGTATTCAAGCTCCTCGGCTGTTGCGCCATATACGAAAACGCTGTGATGTGTTGCACCGTTGATGCTAAGCTTTTCAAGGAAGTCGGCAGTTGTAGTAGGAAGCTTCATCCAGCCTCTTACCGAGCCCTTGAAGTTGTCCTCGTCAAACTCCTGCATTTCACACTCGGATATGATGAGCTTATAGTCGTACTCGTCACGGTTCACGTTAACGAATACACCCTTACCGCCCTTCATACGGGCAGCCCCTGCAA
Organism: Eubacteriales bacterium; assembly: GCA_045595105.1. Classification (GTDB taxonomy): domain Bacteria; phylum Bacillota; class Clostridia; order Oscillospirales; family SIG627; genus RGIG6353. Next base: position 12,190 of record JAZNZV010000139.1, read on the forward strand.
AGGGAAGAAGTCCCTTGGCGTAGTTTATACCCATACGTTTAACATAGGGACGGTTATTTATAATTCTATAATTCACCTCACCCATATGGCTGAGGAAGATTACGTCGTTTTTCCAGTCGGGGCAGAAGATTTCAGTAAAGGTAGTTTCGGGGTAGCCTTGGAGAAGTGCTCCTACAAAGGCTGACGTGAGGGGGTCGCCCTCTCCTGCGTAGCCGATACCTCTTTCCATGCCCTTGCAGGCTTCAAGGAAGGGCATTGCCTGAAGTCCCATTTCGGGTCCTACTGTTCTGAAGTTAGCAGTAAAGCCTGTGAGCTTTTCTTCTTCTATCATTTTTCTGACTGCAAGACATGAACGAAGAGTTTCAAAGTATTCCTTTTCGTCGCAGTTTTCGTCGAAATCAAATCTCTCTTTATCAAGGGCAAGCTCCTCTTCTACCTCGGTATCGGTAACGGCATCTTCGTATGCCTTCATCTGGTCGGAGGTCTTGTCGAGAACAGTGATACCGAAACGGCTCTTCATCTCGGAGTGAGGTACACGGAAGTCACCCATTCCGTCGAAAAGTCCGCCAAGCATGGCAACTCTCGCCTCCGAAAGAGCTTTAGCTGACTTTGCCGCCTTGACAAAGCCTATCACTCTATCGATACAATTTGACTCGGTGTAATGTCCTGCGGCAATTGCATATTCCTTGCCGTGGCGTTTAAGCAATGAACACATATCCATAACGCCGTGGATACCATGACAGTATGTAATCTCGGCGGGTGCTTGCATATTTCCGAATTCAAGAGTTGAAGTAGTGTCGAGAACAACGATAGGAAGAGATGTTCCCACAAGGGCATCCACGCACTCAAGAGAAGGAGAATAAGCCATGTGAAGCGTTACAATGGCATCTACCTTTTCTTTCTCGAAAAGCAAAACCGACTGTCTGAACTCCTCTTTAAGACGGCAGAAGGGAGACCTGACAACCTCTACTCCCTTTTCTTCAAATATTCCTGCAACCTCAGCGTAAAAAGCCTCGTGGCGGGGTCTGGACTTGGGTGTAAAATCATCGTACAGCTTAACGTATAAAGGCAAAAATCCTATTTTCATAACATTCTCCTGTAATTATAGTTTTATCATTCTACTTCAATTATAGCATCCTTTGGAAAATAATAAATAGAAAATTTCTATTATAACATGGAATTTTTCTATATTAGCAAAAAAGCAAGAGCCCTCAGGCTCTTGCTTTTTATTTAAAGTATTGCATCATTATATCGTGTGTTATTCTCATGCCGATAGGCAGGCTGTCAAGCTCCACGTATTCTTCTCTCGTGTGTGCACCAAGCCCCCAGACGCTTCCCACACAAACTGCGGGAATGCCCTCGGCAAGGGCAGAGTTAGCGTCGGTTGAGCCCGACTGTCTGACGCAGGGCTGACCTGTGTACTTTTCTATAATAGCGGAAGAGGTGGACAGCATTCTTTCGTGAACCTCTGGGTCAACGCCCTCTCCGCAGGGACGAATGCCCACAACGTTTACACTAAACTTGCCATTACCACGGCTGTTTGCCTTTTCCACAAGGCTTTCAAAGGTGTTCTTCATTATAGCTATACACTCAGCGTCGTCCGAGCGATATTCATAGAGCATCTTTGCCGACTGTGCAATAGTGTTGACCGAGGTACCGCCCTCGATAGCACCTACGTTATAGGTAGTTTTAGTGCCCTCTTTTTTGGGAACCTCAACCTTGTAAAGCTCGGTTATGAGTGACGCAAGCTCTGCTATTGCGTTAGAGTTGCCGAAATTTCCGTAGGAGTGTCCCCCCTCGGTTTCGCAAACTACCTCATATCGGTGAGAGCCTACTGCACGGTCAACAACGTGATTGTAATTTCCGTCGAAGGTGTAAAACTCCTTTATTCTGCCCTTAAAGCTCTGAATTACAGTCTTTGAGCCTTTAAGGTTTCCAAGTCCCTCTTCACAAGCGTTGGCAATAATGAGGATACCGTTCCTCGGCTTTATATCGTTCTCAATGATGTACTTTGTCACCATAAGCATGAGCACAAGGCAAGCGGTGTCGTCACCCACGCCGGGAGCGTAGTAGCGTCCGTTTTCTTCCTTGAAGGGAAGCTCCTCTGTGTCGGGGAAAACCACGTCGGTATGCGCCATAAAGACTGTTATGTCGTCACTTTCTTCACATTTTATGGGGTAAATCACGTTGAGAGCCTCATCGATATATACGCCCTTTGCACCCTGACCCTCAAGCCAAGTCTTTACAAACTCCGCTCTCTTTTCTTCGTGGTGTGAGGGTGCAGGAATTTTTGCAAGAGTGCGAAGAAGGTCTTTAGTTTCCTCTATATGAGTTTCTATAAATTTTTCAAAATCTACCATTATACTAATTGCAGAATGCAGAGTAAAATAAGCCAACAAAAAATTGGGAAGTTTTTTGCTCGCCCTACTTTTTCTAAGAAATTTTTGTCAGTACTAGGCGGCAAGAACATGGTCAAGGAAGGCTTACTTGATGTAAGTCGACGCAGACCTGTTCGTAGCCAACGAAGTAATGACGGAAATTTCAACGAAAAAGAAAATCTACCATATACAAACTGCTACTCCATCTTTCATCTTTACTTCTACGCCATATGGCTTTGAAAGCTCATTGAGGTGCTCTATGAACTTCACGTCCTTTGCAGGCTGTGGGAGTCCCTCGAGATGCTTGCCCTCACCCTTAGATGCCTTGACGGGCATAAGAGTAAGAGAAACGAGGTCGTTGTTCTCGTCTGTCTCCCAGAGAGGAATGACAGCTTCAAGCATAACGTCCTGTTCCATAAGTCCTCTTGTAAAGCCTGCCGAACGCTTTTCAAGTAAGTCCATAACAGAGGACTCGGATTTCATGCCGTAGCTCTTGTAAAAGTCCTCGGGAGCAAAGGCAACGTCATAAAGCTGAATAACAAAATCGCCGAGTGAATAGAAGATAGGCTTCTTTTTATAAACCTCGATGGCACGAAGAAGGTGAGGTCCGTGACCCACAACCGCATCGGCGCCGAAGTCAACAAGGTTATGGCAAAGCTCCTCGAAGAAGGGAGGAACCGTGTCCTTCTTGTCCTCCCAAATCTCGTGGGTATGGACAGACACCATAACGTAATCTGCCGACATAGAAGCCTCACGAATGGAGGCCTTCGCTCTTTCCAGGTCCTCTTTGTTAATTTCATATAGAACACCGTGAGAGTCGCCGAGAACGAACTGAAGGTCGCCGATTTCAGCAACACCCTCGGGAAGGAAGGGATAATATCCCTCTCTTCTCGTGATGTTCTTCGATTCGTTTATCTTTGTCTTTTCCCCGATTTCTTTGATTTTTTCAAAGTCGTCCTTGGGGAGTACTACCTTTCTCGACACCCTTATTCCGTTGATGCCGGGGCGACCGAGAACTCTCTTGGACTGCTCGCCTGCCATCATTGCGGGATTGAAGGAGGTGTTGAGTGCCACAAGGGCAACTCTTCCCTTCTCGGTTTCAAGGTAGTGAGGCGCAGAAGCTTCCCCCAGATTATGACCCAGCCCGCTATGAACAATTCCGCTCTCATTGAGAACCTCCATGGTTCTCTCAAGGCCCTCAAAGGAAAAGTCAAAGGCGTGGTTGTTGTTGGCAGAAGTCATATTGAAGCCAAACTTCAGCATATCATAGTACATTTCGGGGTTAGTGCGCACGTAAGTGCCTCCCGAAAACTGCGATGCAAAGCATTCGCCCTCATAGTTAAGGGTAGTTTCAAGGTTGAAAAACCTTGCGTCTCCTTCCATGATGAAGTCTCTTACTTCTTCAAAGCCCTCGTAATTGTGGGTCATTCTCTTTTGTACGAGAATATCGCCTACTGCAGTAAATTTCATATAATTTTATTCCTTAAACATCTTATTGATTTCTTCAACTGTTGTTCTTACAAGGATGTCTCCGCCTTCATGACCTGTTGTACCGCTGGATACGAATGCTGAGTAATGGCTTCCCTTTTCTGCCTTTTCAGTGGGAAGGTATCCGTAAGCGCCACAGCACTGCTGAATGAGGAAGGTCTGACGAGCCTTGGAGCGTGCACGCATCTGGTTGCCGTAATTGAGGAAGAGCTCGAAGGGGTTAGTGGCAAACGCAAGGTCGCCCAGCTTCAATACGTGTACCTCAATAGGATACATATTGTGCTCCTGCTGATACTCGTATCTTGTGATAGTACCTGCATGAATCATATTGTTTGCGTTGTCAGCATAGTTAATGGTGTCACCGCACTTCTCGAAGAAGCGTTCGATTTCTCTTACAGCATTATCCTTTTCTTCGATAGTTACTCTTCTGACAGGAAGATTAACGGTAAGGTTCTTATGCTCAAGAGTAGTGTCGGTCACGTAGATCTTCACGCTGTCAAGCTCGTAGAAGATTTCGTTAACGGCTCTCAGCGCCGCTCTTTCACATCCGCTTACGTCGAACATTGAGGGGTCAGCGTCTCTTTCGATAATATAGTCTCTTGAAATGTTAGGGTCGTTAAGCTTTATCTCAGCATCTACCCAACGTACCATGTCTCTGGGACACATATCTCCTGCGGGAGAAATGAAGTAGATGAAGTTTACGTCCTCGCCGTACTTCGCTCTGATAAGTCCCTTTATCTTACCTGAGAGGTCGGAGGAAATGAAGTTCTGATGCTCGAGAACCTGAGCAGGACAAGCGATATTTGCAATAACACCTGTAAGCTTCTTGCTCTCGTCATATGTAAAGAGCATTTCAATTCCGCTGTCGTTACCCGATTCAAGCTCTGTGAAGTTAGCCTTATTGGTGTCACCCCACATCTTAGCTGAGCCGTCGTCATAGCAAACTCGACGGCACATACCGATAGCTGCCCTACCGAAGCCCGTTGCGTAGGCACCCTCGCTTCTCGACTGCCAAGCCTCGATACAAGCCTTTGCCGCTCTTTCAACGATGAAGTCTCTTGCTTCGTCACCACGGAGAATTGCGGGGTCATTGTCAGATACAAGGGGCTCATATTTGATGTGGTCGGGCTTAAGAGCCATAAGTGCCTGAAGAGAGCTGCCAAAGCCGTCGCTTCTTGAGGAGTAGCCCATAGAGGTATGTGTATGTATAACGCTGAGCATTATTTTATCCTTGGGAAGGATGCCGTCGGGAATGGCGTCACGAAGAGCCTTAAGAAGTGAAGAGGATACTGAAACAAGGTCGCATACGCAGAAAATTGCCGCATCGTCGCCACACTCGAGAGCGAGAGCAGTAACGGTGATAGGAGTTTCAACTACGTCTGAAATTCTCTCGTAAAACTGTCCGACAAGATCTACTTTTCTGCCCTCGGGAACGATACTCTGTTCGCTCCAACCGATTTTGATTTTGCTCATAACTTTTTCTCCTTTGTTGATTTAAATTTTTCGTTTATATTCTAACTCTTTGAGAACGTTTTTCAATATAAAAATCTTGCTTCTTTTTTATAAATTTATTGCATTTCTACTGCTTGCTTTTCACTTATCTCTTTTCTCGCCTTGTTTCCTGCCGAGATGACAAACTGGAGTGCGACAATAACCGCTATCATCAAAAATCCACAGAAATAAAGCCCATATTTATAGGTGCCAAAGACGTCGTAGCTCAAATTCATAAGAGGAGAGCCCACGGCGTAGCCTGCTGTGTTAAAGGAAACGATAAGTCCGAGAATTTTTGCATATGACTTTTCCCCAAAGAGGTCGCCTGCATATATGGGAAGCATAATAGTTTCGAGAGGGAGTGCCATACCCGAAAATACCGAGTATATTATAGCGAAAATAATTCCCGTGGTGGTATTCGTTACCGAGCCAAGAGTAAACATCACAATAACTGCCGTGACGGTACAGATATTAACTGTGGCTCTCAGCCCCGTTTTATCGTAGATAAAGCCGGTGAGGAACTTAAATCCTGCAAGGAAAAGAGAGTGAACGCTCCATATGGTTGCTACAAGAGAGGAGTCAATGCCCACGTCCTTCATATGCTGAACGGCAACGCCGTTTATCGCCATAAGGATACAGCCTGTAAGAAAAATACAAACGAGAGTTCCATAGAAGAAGGGCTTTTTCTTAGCTTCGTCGTAGGACATACCGTCCCAGCTTTCTCCCCTCTTTTTCTTCTTGTGGTCGGTCTGCTCCACCCTGTCAGGGTGCTTCGGTTCATTTCTGAAGAAGATAACGATGACAGCACCTGCAACAGCAAGAACACACGCTATAACGATGTAAGCTATCTTATAGCCGGGGATATCCGACTTACTGTCGATGATAGGGTTGAGTATCTGCATGGCAAGAGCTCCGCCAAGACCGTTGGAGGCAAGGATGGCGCCCATGATAGTGCCCTTGTTTTCCTTTACCCATTTGGTTACAACCACACCGACGATAGTGGTACCCGTCCACGAGAAACCAAGACCGAGAAGTATTCCGCCAAGATACAAAAGCCACACGTTTTCAGCAAAGGCATAGCAGAGCATTGATGCTATCATCACCCCAAAGCCTGCGGCAATGACCTTTCTTTCACCAAACCTTGTTATAAATGCTCCAAAGAAGATATTTATAACGGCGGTGGCAATAAATCTCAGGCTATCGTTGATTGAGAATATACCTCTCTCAATTCCTAAATGCTCGGTTATAGGACCGATAAAGAGACTTTTTGTTGAAGAACAAAAGCCAAGGGTTATAAACGTCATAAGAAAGCAAAGCGCTACTATGACCCATTTGTAGTCAAGCTTTTTCAAATTTTCATCTCCGTAAATTTAAATTGAAGCTTTAGGGAGTGCTTTTTTAAAAAGCATTTCCTCAAAATATAATAAAAAATTCCTTAAGGATTTTTTATGAATTTCCGCCACATGGGAACTGCTACAAGACAAAGGACAGCGCCAAGGGCAATAAGAAGAAACCACACCTTGACCGTTACTCCCCAGCCAAAGCCGTCGGCAAGTCTGGTGAACACCATATTAGCCATAACCACACCAAGTGAGCAGGCGAAGTTTACAATGCCCGAAACAGTGCCTCCCATACCCCATCTGTTAAAGTGGACAGGAAGGTAAGAAAGAAGGTAAAGCTGTGCACTGGACATAAAGAGCACAAGAAGGGACATGGCAATAACAATCACCCAATAATTGAGCCTTCCGATGAAGAGAATCATTGTGGCAGGAACAAGGGAGAATAAGAACATTGCTCCTCCTGCCGATGCCTCACAGCGAAAGGGCCTCGGATACCAAAGCTTTGCCGCCCAAACGCCAAGCGCACCTGCTAAAATAACTACAAGACTTACGATAGTTGCAAGAGAGGGAGAAACCTCAGAGTAGCTTTCGTTTATAATAGTGGGGGTAAAGGATTTCACACCCAAGTCAAAGCTTGTTTTTATAAATGATGCCACAATGAGAAGCATCGCTCCGCTTGTAAATAAGGTAGGAAGTAATTTGAAGTGAGGATGCTCGTCGGCATGAGGAACAGTTGGCTCGTCATCCTCGTTTTCCTTCAGCTCTCCACGTCTTTCTGCATAGCTCCAAACTGTCTGCCACAAGAATGCCGAAAAGATGAGCCCGAGAGCAGACACAAGAAAATTCAACTGCCAGCGTGGGAGCATTGCCGCCACAAGGTAGCCTATCGCCACACCGAAGGGATTGGCAAGGGTTGCTATAAAGAGACCCTTTTTTCGGTGAGCGTGAGAGAGCATAGTCGAAATAATTCTGAATATTGAGGGCCAGACCGCAAACTGAACAATAGCGTTAAAGGTCCAGGCGGTGAGCATTACGGGGTAAGACTGATTGAAAAATATCACAAGGTTTGCAATACCTGCACCCAAAAATCCGATAGTAAGAAGCCTTTCTGGATGCCAGCGGTCGGCAAGTGCGCCTCCCACAAGCTGTAAAATAGCATAGGCAATATAAAAAGCCCCTGTAATCGTACCCGTCTGAGACTTTGTCAGTACTCCCTCGTCAACGATAAAGACCATTGCCGAAGAAAAGCAGTTCTTGGTAAGGCAAATAAAGGAATATATAGTGCAGATAGTTAAAAGCACTATAAAGCTTGTACTATTATCCGAAACGTAACTGCCAAGGGTTATATGTCTTGGTGTCTTTTTTAACATATTAGTTTTCTTCCTTGAATTTTTCCCACTTAGGAGCGGCTACGTATGCAAGAGTCGCTCCTACCGAAAGGAGCACAAAGCACACGATTAAGGTTACAGTCCAACCAAAGCTGTCGGCAATTCTTGTAAGAATAAGATTTGCAAAAACCACGCCAAAGGATGCGGCAAAGTTAACTATTCCCGAAAGGGTACCGCTTTTCCCCCAACGTCCGAAATATGACGAAATATAGGAGTAGTAAAGATTACTGCTCGCAATAATTACCATTAAAAGCGCCATTGCTCCTATTATTATCCAGTAGTTTATTTTGCCTACGAAAAGCACTATTCCGCAAGGAATAAGCGCTAAAGTAAAGGCTGTAGCAAAAACTCTGATCTCATTTTTAAAGGGCCTCGGATACCAGAATTTTGCAAATACTGAGCCCAGCGCTCCCGTTATAAGCACTATTATACTGATAATAGTTGCAAATGACGAGGTAACACTAGAGTAACTTTCTTTAATAATAGATGGAACGAAGCTTTTAACGCCTATAACAAATACGTTTGCTATAAGATTAAAAAAGATTACGTAAATTACACCGCTTTTTATAATTGCTGGAAACAGCTTAAAGTGAGGGTGCTCGTCATGGTGAGGTACAGTGGGCTCTTCGTGAGCGTTGAGTACCATCTCGCTTTTCTTCGTGGAGAAAAGCCATACTATGCTCCAAATAACTGCCAAAGAAATAAGTCCTATGGCAGAAATAAGGAAGTTTTGCTGCCACCTTGACACAACTGCCGCCATTATATAGCCGAATACAAGTCCCGTAGAGGTAGCAAAGGTCATCAAGAACATTCCCTTTTTACGAATGGAAGGCTCTACCATTGAAGATATAATCTTAAATATACAAGGCCAAACGGGAAATTGAGTAAATGCATTGAAAATCCAGGCGGAAAGCATTACCGCATAGCTTTGATTAAGGTAAATAACAAGGTTAGCAATTCCTGCTCCGAGAAAGCCGATAGTTATAAGCCTTTCGGGGTGCCAGCGGTCGGCAAGGAGTCCGCCCACAATCTGCAAAACACCGTAGATTACGTAAAAAGAGCTCGTTATAACACCTGTCTGAGACTTGGTGAGAACGCCTTCTTCGACGATGAAAACCATCGCCGAAGAAAAGCAATTCTTTGTAAGTGATATAAAAGCAAAGTTTAAAAAGAGAGACGCTATAATGAGTATGCCTATTCTTTTATCAACAAAATAGCTTCTGTTCGTCACAAGACGGGCATGGGCCCTGTGGACTCTATGCATTTTCATATAATTTCAATGCCGAGAATATCGCAGAGGTTTTCGATAAGCTCTGTGTTATCTCCGTAAGAGATGATATAGTGCTGACACATAACGTTTTCAGCAAAGTAGGGTACGTCGTCAAGCTCGATTCTGAGGCCTGGAAGCTGAGGTGCGGGCTGAGTCCAGCCTGCTTCTTCCCACTTCATAGGAGTTTTACCTACGCCCTTTACCATGTGCATATAGTACTCACCGTCAACGCAGGTGAGAC
>JAZNZV010000140.1:0-7576 GCA_045595105.1 Eubacteriales bacterium
ATCAAACCTTCGTGACGACCTGACAAAGCTCCTTTATAACAAGACCAAGCGCAAGCCCATGATATTACCCATAATAATGGGCGTTTAATTTGAGTGAATAGTGAATAGTGAATAGGTTAGGATAATTTCGCTAAAGCGAAATTTACATTAATTATTCATTATTCATTATTCAATCTTCAATATTAAATAAAAAAATAAATTCATATGGAGGAAACACTTATGAAACTTATATTTGCTATAATCAACAACGATGACGGCCCTATCGTATCGGCTGAGCTTATCAAGGAAGGCTTCCACGTTACAAAGATGGCGTCCACAGGCGGATTTTTGAAGAAGGGCAACAACACCTTCATCACAGCCGTTGAGGATGAACAGGTTGATACTGTTATCGACATTATCAAGAAGTACAGCAAGAAGAGAAAGTACACGGCACCCGTTGATATTATCTCCTCTGCTACTCTTGGCGGAAGCATGACTCCCATTGAGGTTACAATCGGCGGTGCAACAGTATTCGTTGCTAACATCGAGCGCTTCGAGAGAGTATAAATGAGCTTTATAATAGGCAACGATAAAGTCCTGTCCGACTTTAAAAACGCAAAGGAGACAGGGCGGTTGTCCCACGCCTACATAATCGAGGGAGCGGAAGGAAGCGGAAGGCTCACCCTTGCCCGTGCCATTGCCTGCACCCTCTCATGCGACAGCAATAACGGACCCTGCTACACCTGTGCCACCTGCAAAAAGATAATCTCGGGAAGTCATCAGGACGTGTATGAGGTCATTCACCTTGACAGGGCATCCCCTATTAAGATTGACACAATAAGAGAGCTTATCAAGGATGCATACGTAAAGCCGGGAGAAAGTGAAAGAAAATTCTTCATTATTGAAAATGCACAGCAAATGGGTATCCCTGCCCAGAACGCATTGCTTCAGGTTTTCGAGGAGCCACCGAAGAACGTTCACTTCTTTCTTCTCACCACTAACCGAAATCTACTGCTCCCCACCTTGAAATCGAGAGCGGTAACTATCAAGACCGAAAAGCTGTCCGACGAGGTTATCTCCTCCGAGATAGAAAAGCGCTTTCCACAGCTTTCAGAGCTTTTCGACGAGGCGGTAATACTTGCCGACGGGGCTCTCGGTAAGGCTATAACTCTCCTCTCCGAGGAGGGTGGGAGCGACAGCGTTATTTTGACGAAGAAGTATTTCGGTGCAATGAAGGAGTACGTGACCTTTTCTGCCCTCTCCCTTATACTCAATCAGAAGTCTGTTCCCGACAGAGCATCTCTTTTCAATCTCATGACCTACTTCACTCTTGCCCTCAGGGATATCATCGTATATAATTCGGGTTATGACGGAAAATATATGTTCTTTGCAGACAAAGAAACGGTAAGGATACTTGCCGACAGAATGAGCGAGGAAAAGCTCATGTCGGCGTACGACACCGTGTGCACGGTTATAAAGGACCATGCGAAAATAAACCTTTTATCGGCGCTGTCGGAAATTAACATGGCGATGTGCGACGATTTTTAAAGATAGGAAATAAATAAATGGAAAATAGCGTAAACAATCAGGAAATAAACACCGAGGAGACCTATGAGATAGTAGGTGTCCGCTTTAAAGAGGTGGGCAAAATATACTACTTTGACCCCAATGGGCTCACCTTCCGTCAGGGAGAGTCGGCTATCGTTGAGACCTCCCGAGGTGTGGAGTACGGAAACGTGCTTGTAGGCAATAAGAGCGTTTCGGGAGAAGAGGTAGTGCTCCCCTTGAAGAAGGTTATAAGAAAGGCTACCGAGGAGGACAAAAAGAAGCTTCGTGAAAACGAAGAGGTTGCCGAAAAGGCAAAGGGCGTTTTCCGTGAGAAGTGCCGTGACCACAAGCTTGACATGGCGCTTGTTGACGTGGAGATGACCTTCGATAATTCAAAGCTACTCTTCTACTTCACTTCTGAAGGAAGAGTAGACTTCAGAGAATTCGTAAAGGACCTTGCCTCGGTATTCAAGACGAGAATAGAGCTCAGACAGATAGGTGTGAGAGACGAGGCAAAACAGCTTGGCGGTCTTGGTATTTGCGGAAGAGCGTTTTGCTGTAAGACCTTCCTTTCCGACTTCGACCAGGTGTCTATAAAAATGGCGAAGGAGCAGGGGCTCAGCCTCAATGCCGCCAAGATTTCGGGCACCTGCGGAAGACTCATGTGCTGTCTGAGATATGAGAACGACGTTTACGAGGAAGAAATAAAGAAGACTCCGAAGGTCGGGGCTATCGTAACCACCCCTTCGGGCAAGGGCGTGGTAGTTGACTCAAATCCCCTTGCAGGCATCATTAAGGTCAGCCTTGACTCGGCAAAGGACGCCCCTCCCGTTCAGTTTATCAGAGAGGACGTAAAGGTTATCGGCAGCAAAAAGGTAGCCGAAACCGAGGAGGAAGAGGTAATTTCGGAATAAATTTTCAAAAAAATAAAAATTTTTTTGAAAATCTATTTATATTTACATTAATTTGTGTTACAATAGCGTAGTAAAAGCGGTTAGCAACCGCTGACAATTCTCGCCTACCATTATCTTTATTTAATTTTAAAGAAAGAAATAACGGCGAGGTTGATTTTACAGTAATTACTTATTATAAAAACATGGAGGTAATCACAATGGCTTACAAAATTACTGACGATTGCATTGATTGCGGCGCTTGCATCGGTGAATGCCCTGTTGAGTGTATCACTGAAGGCGACGGAAAGGCAGTTATCGATGCTGATCAGTGCATCGACTGCGGTACATGTGCAGGTGTATGCCCTGTAGAAGCTCCCAAGGCTGAATAAGCTATAAGAGTTACGAGTGAAAACATAAAAGTTCGGAATGGTAAATAATTGCCATTCCGAACTTTTGTTTTGTAAACTCTGAAATAAAATATCTTGACCGCTTTTTTATTATGTGTTATACTACTAAGTAATAACCTTAATATATAAAGGAAAAAACTATGTATAAACCCGAAAATATACGAAACTTTTCTATAATCGCCCACATCGACCACGGTAAGAGTACTCTTGCCGACAGACTTCTTGAGCACACGGGAACTGTCAGCCGTCGTGAGATGGAGGAACAGCTTCTTGACAATATGGAGCTGGAGCGAGAAAGAGGCATAACCATTAAGGCAAGAGCGGTAAAGCTTGAATACACCGCCGACGACGGTGAGGTCTATTCTCTTAACCTTATCGACACCCCCGGTCACGTTGACTTTAACTACGAGGTGTCACGCTCGCTGTCGGCTTGTGAGGGCGCTCTCCTTGTAGTTGACTCAACTCAGGGCATTGAGGCGCAGACCCTTGCCAACACCTACCTTGCTCTTGACAACGACCTTGAAATCATTCCCGTTATAAATAAAATTGACCTGCCCTCGGCTAACCCCGAAAAGGTCAAGGCGGAAATCGAGGACATCATCGGCATTCCCGCCGAGGACGCTCCCTGCATTTCGGCGAAAACGGGTCTCAATATAGAAGACGTACTAAAAGCGGTGGTAAAGGATATCCCTGCCCCCAAAAGTGACACCGACAAGCCCTTAAAAGCCCTTATCTTCGATGCGGTTTACGACTCATACCGTGGCGTTATCGTATACGTGAGAGTATTCGAGGGACAGCTGAAGGTAGGTGACACCATACGCATGATGAACACGGGTGCAGAATTTGAGGTAGTTGAGGTGGGACACCTTCGCCCCTTGGGGCTTGAAAGCCGTGACTGCGTGAGAGCGGGAGAGGTTGCCTACATTACCGCCAGCATCAAGTCGCTGTCCGACACCAACGTAGGTGACACGGTGACTCTCGCCGAAAATCCCACAAGTGAGCCCTTCCCAGGCTACAAAAAGGCGCTCCCCATGGTTTACAGCGGTATATACCCTGCCGACGGAGCGAAGTACGGAGACCTCAGAGATGCCCTTGAAAAATTACAGCTCAACGACGCTTCCCTTGTCTTTGAGGCAGAGAGCTCTATCGCCCTGGGCTTTGGCTTCCGTTGCGGATTTTTAGGACTTTTACACATGGAGGTAATTCAGGACAGACTTGAAAGGGAGTTCAATCTCGACCTTATTACCACAGCCCCCGGCGTTATCTATAAGATAAAGATGAAGAACGGGGAGATAAAATACATCGACAACCCCCAGAACTTCCCCACAGGTGACGAGGCAGAGGAGACCTGCGAGCCTATCGTTAAGGCGACCATTCTCACCCCCGTTGACTACGTTGGAACTATCATGGAGCTTTGTCAGGAGAGACGAGGCACCTTCAAGGACATGAAGTATATCACCTCCGACCGTGCCGAGCTACACTATTCCCTGCCCTTAAATGAGATAATCTACGACTTTTTCGACGCTCTTAAATCACGTACCAAGGGCTATGCGTCCCTTGACTACGAGCTTGCGGGCTACGAGAAGGCGAGCCTTGTAAAGCTTGACGTTCTTCTCAACGGCTCTGTGGTTGACGCTCTTTCCTTTATCGTGCATTCCGAAAAGGCTTACGGCAGAGCGAGAAAAATTGTTGAAAAGCTTAAAGAGAATATTCCCCGTCAGCTCTTCGAGATACCCGTACAAGCGGCTATCGGCGGTAAGGTTATAGCCCGTGAGACAGTTAAGGCAATGAGAAAAGACGTTCTTGCCAAGTGCTACGGCGGTGACATTACCCGTAAGAAGAAGCTTCTTGAAAAGCAGAAGGAGGGTAAAAAGAAGATGCGTACCCTCGGTACTGTTGAGGTACCCCAAGAGGCATTTATGGCGGTGCTTAAATTCGATGAATAGAGGGCTTTATATCCACTTCCCCTTCTGTGAGAAAAAGTGCAATTACTGTGACTTTTATTCTCTTGCTGATATGAGGCTGAAGGGTGACTATATCACCGCTCTCGTCAGGGAAATGGAGAAATTCAAAAACGAAAAAATTGACACCGTGTTTTTCGGGGGAGGTACACCCTCCCTCTTTTCACCGTCATCGCTTGAAAGGGTACTAAGGGCAATTCACGACACCTTTAAGGTGACGAAAGATGCCGAGATAACCCTTGAAGGGAACCCCATGTCCATGGGTAGCCTTGACAAGCTGTCGGCGTTTAAATCACTTGGTATAAACCGCCTTTCTCTCGGGGTGCAGAGCTTTTCCGACGTGGAGCTCTCCGCCCTTGGCAGAGGGCATAGCAGTGCCGAGGCTGTAAGAACGGTTGAAGAGGGGTCAAAGCATTTTGACAATATCTCCCTTGACCTTATGTTCGGCATACCTCATCAAAGTGAAGAGAGCTTCAAAAAGAGTCTTGACACCGCCCTCACTCTTCCCATCTCTCATATCTCCCTCTATGCTCTGTCGGTTGAGGAAAACACAGTCTTTGGCAGAAGAGTGAAAAAGGGTGAGAGTCTGCATCTGCCTGACACCGACCGTGAGATGTATCTGTCGGCGTGCCACACTCTTAAAGGTGCAGGCTTTGAGCATTATGAAATTTCAAATTTCGCAAAAGAGGGCTGTCGCTCACGCCACAACATGAAGTATTGGAATGCCGAAGAGTATATCGGCATCGGTGCCTCCGCCCACTCCTATTTTAAGGGGGAACGCTATGCCTACCCGAGAAGTGTTAAAGGCTTTATAGAGGGTGCAGAGCGTGAAGAGGTATATGAGAACACACCCGAGGACAGAGCGGAAGAATTCGTCATGCTCTCACTACGCCTTTCCGACGGGCTTGACCTTGAAAGGCTTGAAGGTGAGTTCGGGATAACACCCGACGACAGCTTCTTTGCCCTTATAAAAGAGCTTGAAAAGCACGGGCTGTTAAAACAAAAAAATAACCGAGTGGCACTCACCGACGAAGGCTTTTTCGTGTCAAACTCGGTTATCGTAAAAGTAATGGAAAAATTAAAAATATGACATCGGTTTCCCGATGTCATATTTTTAGTTAAGCTCGATAGTAATAGGTGCTGTTTCTTCTGTCACTCTGTCGGAGTTGAAGAGTGCACCCGAGAATGCCTCGCAGGTGATTTCGATGCTGTCAAGCTCTGTTATTTCATCGTCGTAAAGATACAAGCCTGCAAAGCCCTGAGAGTGTGCGGGCATATAAAGCTTTTCAAAGTCGTCGTATTCCTCGCCGTTTATCTTGTTGAAGTTTACCGTGATTCTCACAGGCTCGGTGTAGGAATTTTCTACCCACGCCTTGAACACCTTATCGCCGTCATCTTCGACCTCAAAGCTCTTGAATACTGCTCTGACACCATTTTCGTTAAGTATTTCGATGCCCGTTTTGTCAATTTCCTGAACGTATGTTGCGGGGGCGCTTGTAATTATTTTCTCGGCATCGATATTTTCAATAAGTGTGCCGTCGGAAGTCTCAAGGTGAAGATTCATTGCTATTTCCTTGATGATTTCAACGCCTGCAAGCTCTGCGGCAGCATCGGGAATAGTACATTCAAACTGTACCGTCTGACCTGCACCAACAGTCTCGTCAAAGGCTTTCTGAGCGAGAGTAAGAGTGTTTGCGTCAAAGCTGTTTGTATAAACTCTGATATCCTCTGCTCCCTTGTTTTCTGCCTCAAGGGTGAGAACGCCTGCGTAGTTGGGGTTTGAGGTATCGAGGCTCTTTGCGGTGAGTCTGAACTGAAGAGTGTTGTAGATATCCTTTTCTTCAATGGTAACGGGGAGTGTACCGGGGATAGCCGACACCGACTCTTCAATACTTGTAATAGTTCTTGTTATCTCTTCCCCATCAACGGTAAAGGAGCTCTTGAGCCAGAGACCCGTCTCTTTGTCTACCCAAACGGTGGAGTCGGAAACCTCTTCTTCCGCTTCGGGGTCTTCTTCATATTTTACTGTGTAAACGTAGCAGTCCTTGCCCTCAAAAACCTCATCCTCGCACTTTACGTACTCGATGACAGTTTTGTCATTTTCGGGATTAACGCCCACGTATGCAAAATTCATACGTTGCCATTCCTCGTCGCTCATGCCATCCATTATACCGTCAATAGTCTGATAATCGCCCCAACCGCAGTTGTAGGAAACGCTCTTGCCGTCGGTGACGTCGGTATAGTATCCCATAGTAAAGTTATCGTCAACCATGTTTGTTTCATAGAAATAAATCTCTGTGTCTCCGCCGTTATAATAAGACAAAACCTCTTTTCTTGTGCCATGAGGAGTTTTCATATCGGTACGGATTGTCAGCTTGTCAAGGTCATCAAAATCGGCTATCTTTTCGGGTACATCAAGTGTGTCTCCTACCTTGACGTTCTTCTTTCCACCCTTGGAGTCTGAGGACTCATCGCAGGAAACGAAAGAAAAACACAAAATAAGACAAAGTAAAAGTGCTATAATTCTTTTCATAAAAAATCTCCTTAAATTTAGTATAAGATATTTTATCACGACAGTGTTTTTTTGTCAATTTTAAATTTTACTCTTGACAATTGAAACTTGATACTGTATAATAGCCTATGGAAATAAGGCCTGTTGGTCAAGCGGCTAAGACGCCACCCTCTCAAGGTGGAATCATGGGTTCGATTCCCGTACGGGTCACCAAAACACGCAAAGACGAACCTTGCACGTTGTGAAGAATGTCTTTGCATTTACAGAAAACCTACC
>JAZNZV010000141.1:0-4210 GCA_045595105.1 Eubacteriales bacterium
GGCGTATCTCTCGCCTCTGACGCTTTCTTCCCCTTCGGTGATAACATCGAGCGTGCAAAGAGAAGTGGCGTAATGTACGTAGCCGAGCCCGGCGGTTCAGTCCGTGACGATCAGGTTATCGAGACATGTGACAAGTTTGGTATGGCTATGGCGTTTACCGGAATGAGATTATTCCATCATTAAAATTTCATTGTCTTTTTTCGCATTACGTCGTTGCTTCATAAAAAAGCAGTTCGACTTACGTAAAGTAAGCCTTCACTTTGCTTTTTCATTTGCGCCTAGTACTGCGAGAAAAATACTTCGAAATTTTTCTTCGCTCAATGATGGCGAATGCAGAATTAAGGAAGATTTTCCGTTGGAAAATCAAAAGAATTATATAAGTTTTTGGAGGTCAAGGAACCTTTTTGCCTAAAAAGGTTCCTTGAAACAAAGAATAAACTTACGGAGTAATTATGAATATACTTGTAATCGGTGGCGGAGGAAGAGAGCACGCCATTATAAAAAAGCTCAAAGAGAATAAGAAGGTCACTCACGTCTGGGCGCTTCCCGGTAACGGAGGCATTGCCGAGGACGCCGAGTGCGTAAACATAGGTGCAAAGGATATAGAGGGCATAGAGAATTTTGCAAAGACCCATGACGTTGACTTTGCGGTGGTTGCCCCCGATGACCCCTTGGTGCTTGGTGCCGTTGACCGCCTTGAAGCCTTGGGCATAAAGTGCTTCGGTCCCAACGCCGCCGCTGCCGAAATTGAAGGCAGTAAGATATTTTCTAAAAACCTTATGAAAAAGTATGGCATTCCTACCGCCGAATATGAGACCTTCGACGATATGGACAAGGCACTCTCCTACGTGAGAGGCAAGGATATGCCTATTGTTATAAAGGCTGACGGCTTGGCACTGGGTAAGGGCGTTATCATTGCCGAAACACTCACCGACGCTGAGGACGCTATCAGGATGATGATGGCTGACGGCGCCTTCGGTAAGAGCGGAAGCCGAATAGTTATAGAAGAGTTCCTCACAGGTCCCGAGGTGTCGGTGCTTTCCTTTACCGACTCTAAAGTGGTTGTTCCTATGGTGTCCTCTATGGACCACAAGAGAGCTCTCGACGGCGACAAGGGACTCAACACAGGCGGTATGGGTACTATCGCCCCCAACCCCTGCTATACAAAAGAGATAGCCGATATCTGTATGGAAACCATCTTCAAGCCCACAATTGAGGCTATGAAGTCGGAGGGCAGACCCTTCAAGGGCTGTCTCTACTTCGGACTCATGCTCACCCCTAAGGGACCAAAGGTTATTGAATATAACTGCCGTTTCGGTGACCCCGAAACTCAGGTCGTTCTTCCCCTCATGGAAACCGACCTTCTTGAAACTATGATGGCAGTAAGAGAGGAGACCCTCGCAGAGCTCGACGTGAAGTTCTCAGACGGCTCGGCGTGTTGCATAGTACACGCATCAAAGGGCTACCCCGGTAAGTACGAGACAGGCTTTGAGATAACTCACGAGGATATGGGAGACGCCTTTATTTACTATGCAGGCGCAAAGACCGACGACAATAAGGTCCTCAGTGCAGGCGGAAGAGTTCTCGGCGTGGTTGCAAAGGGTGACACACTTTCCGAGGCTATAAAAAAAGCATATGAAGCAAGTAAAAAGGTGCATTTTGAAAACGCCTACTACCGCAAGGATATAGGACAAAAAGCACTGGAATTATCTAAATAATAATGAGAAATGTGAAATGAGAAATGAGGAATTGCGGTAAATTTGCTTTCAGCAAATTATTTTAATTGTGAATTTCCGAAGGAAATTGTCATTAATTCCTAATTTCTAATTCAAAATTTCTAATTTTAAAAAAGGGAGACAAAAATGGTATATCGCATATATGTTGAGAAGAGAGAAGGAGAAGCGCATGAAGCGGCGTCTCTTCTCCGTGACCTTAATAATTTCGTAGGGCTCAAGGAAGTCAAGAGCGTGAGAGTAATCAACCGCTATGACGTGTCGGGCATCGACGAAAAGCTCTTTAATGCCTCTATTGACACAGTCTTTTCGGAGCCTCAGCTCGATATAGCGTCAGCTGACCTTGACGTGAAGGGCGGAGTAGCCTTTGGCGTGGAGCCCCTTCCCGGTCAGTTTGACCAGAGAGCGGACTCGGCGGCACAGTGTATCCAGATAATCTCGAAGGGAGAGCGTCCCACCGTCAAGAGCGCTAAGATATACGTTCTTTCGGGAGATATAACAGACGAGGTGCTTGAAAGAGTAAAGAAGTACGTCATCAACCCCGTTGAGTGCCGAGAGGCTTCTCTTGAAAAGGTAGAAAGCCTTGAAAGTGAAGTAGCTGACCCTCGTGACGTTGAAGTGCTTCACGGATTTTGTGAGCTTGACAGCGCAGGACTCCACGATTTCCTTGTATCACACTCCCTTGCTATGGACGATAGCGATATTAAGTTTTTGAGAGACTATTTCAGAGACGAGGGCAGAGACCCCACTATCACTGAAATAAAGATGATAGACACCTATTGGTCCGACCATTGCCGTCACACCACCTTTTTAACCAACATCGACAGCGTTGACTTCGAGGACGACGAGGTGAAGGCAGTCTGGGAGGACTACAATAAGAAGAGAGAAGACCTTGGCAGAACAAAGAAGCCCGTTTGCCTTATGGACGTTGCTACCATTGCAGGCAGAGCACTTGACAAAATGGGCAAGCTTGACGGCCTTGACAAGTCCGACGAAATAAACGCCTGCACGGTTAAGATTAAGGTAACTGTTGACGGCGAAAAACAGGATTGGCTCCTCCTCTTCAAGAACGAGACCCACAACCACCCCACAGAAATAGAGCCCTTTGGCGGGGCGGCAACCTGCATCGGCGGGGCTATCCGTGACCCCTTGTCGGGCAGAAGCTACGTATACGCCGCAATGCGTGTAACAGGCGGTGCAGACCCCACAAGAGCGGTTGAAGAGACCCTTCAAGGTAAGCTCCCTCAGAGAAAGCTTGTAACAACTGCAGCTCAGGGCTATTCCTCATACGGTAATCAGATAGGACTTGCTACCTGTCAGGTAGATGAAATATACCACGACGGCTACCTTGCAAAGCACATGGAGATAGGCGCAGTTCTGGGTGCGGCACCTCAGGAGAACGTTCGACGTGAGTGCCCTGCCGACGGCGACGTTGTAATACTCCTTGGCGGTAGAACGGGAAGAGACGGCATCGGCGGTGCCACCGGCTCTTCAAAATCCCACAACGAAAAATCACTTGGAACCTCGGGTGCCGAGGTACAGAAGGGCAACGCCCCCGAAGAGCGTAAGCTTCAGCGTCTTTTCCGTAACGCCGAGGCAGTTCGCCTTATCAAGCGCTGTAACGACTTTGGCGCAGGCGGTGTATCCGTTGCTATCGGTGAGCTTGCCGACGGTCTTATGATAGACCTTGACAAGGTTACAAAGAAGTATGACGGACTTGACGGCACAGAGCTTGCTATTTCCGAGTCTCAGGAAAGAATGGCAGTTGTTGTTGCCCCCGAGGATGCAGATAAATTCATGACCCTCGCAAACAGCGAAAACCTTGAAGCAACTGTCGTTGCAAGGGTTACCGAAAGCCCCCGCCTCGTTATGACCTGGCGTGGCAAGAAAATAGTAGACATTTCCCGTGAATTTCTTAATTCCAACGGTGCCTCCAAGCACATCGACGTTAAGGTAAAGAAGGGTGAAAAACACGTAAAGCCCCTCTACGAAAGCTTTAAAGAGGGGATGATAAAGACAGCGTCAGACCTGAATATCTGCTCAAGACGAGGTCTTACCGAGCGCTTTGACTCCACTATCGGCGCAGGTACAGTTATGATGCCCTTCGGTGGTAAAAATCAGCTTACCCCCTCACAGGCTATGGTAAATAAGATACCTCTCGAAAAGGGTCACACCGACAACGTTTCCTTTATGGCTTGGGGATACAACCCCTTCATCAGTGAAAAGAGCCCCTTCCACGGCGCATATCTCGCCGTCCTTGAGTCTCTTTCCAAGCTGGTTGCCACAGGTGCCGACGTGAAGAAGGACACCTACTTCACCTTCCAGGAATACTTTGAAAAGCCCCGTCAGGACGCTTACCGTTGGGGCAAGCCCCTCTCGGCTCTCCTCGGTGCTTACAAGGCTCAGATGGACTTTGAAATAGCCTCTGTCGGTGGCAAGGACTCCATGAGCGGTTCCTTTGAAAGCATTGACGTACC
>JAZNZV010000142.1:0-1802 GCA_045595105.1 Eubacteriales bacterium
GACACCTAAAGCTAAGGACGGCTACTACTACGTTGAAATACCCAACGTTCTCGCTCATAGACTCGGAGAAATGAGAGTTGTGGCAGTTTCCGACGGAACAAACACCGCAAAATATGCTTATTCTCCTCTCAGCTATGTGAAGCTTGTTCTTGACAGCGCAGCGACTGAGAAGGCAGATCTTGTAAATCTTTCTAAATCACTTTATAACTACTTTAACGAGGCAAGAGCTTACTTCAAGCTTATAAACGCTTCTGAAATAGTTCCTGAAGAGAACGAGTCGAGTACACAGATCTGGTAAAAAAGATAACACCCGAAAGAGTTATTGCTTTCGGGTGTTATTTTTTTGGAACTTTTTTGAAAATCTAACGTCTAATAAACAAAAGGAGGCGTAAAAATGAAAAAACTACTTTCATTTATTTTAATTCTATCTTTTTGCCTGTCGCTGATATCGTGCACCCCGAATTCGAGAAATCTTACAGAGGAAATTCCCAAAGATAATAATGACGTAAGCGTTGGTGTAGATAAAGATATTGCACCTACGATTAAAGAAGGAGCACAGACTCCCGAAGAGGCAGTTATGGGCTTTTCTGCAGAGCTTTTCAAAAAGTCATATGCCGAAGACAAAAATACTCTCATTTCTCCCTTGTCTGTTGCAATCGCACTTTCGATGACGGCAGGTGGCAGTAACGGTGACACTTATTCGGAGTTTCAAGACCTTTTGGGAATGGGCGTGACTTTGCCCGAAATGAATAAATTCTATAAGGCTTTGTGTGAAAGCTTTGACGACGTGACTTACGCCGACGTTAACGTTGCGAATTCTATATGGATAAGAGACAACAAGGACATGATAAGCGTAAAGAATACCTTCCTCGATTTCGCAGACGAGTACTTTGATGCCGACATTTTCCTTTCCCCTTTTAATAAAGCCACCCTCAGAGATATAAACTCATGGGTCAAGGAAGAAACCGACGGCATGATAAAGAAGATAATCGATGAAATTGATCCACAGACAGTGATGTATCTCATCAACGCTCTTTCATTTGACGCAGAGTGGAAGAGCAAGTACGACGATACCAACGATTATTTCAAATTCAAAAATAAAAACGGTGAATATGAACAAGTAACGGGAATGATTTCAAACGAAAGGCTTTACCTTGAGGACGAAAACACTACGGGCTTCATCAAGCCTTATAAGGGGGACGAGTTCAGCTTTGCAGTTTTCCTTCCTGATGAGAACACCGACATTGACAGCTACGTTAACTCTCTAAGTGCCAAGAAGCTTATGAGCTTGATAAATAACGCAAGTGAGGAAACCGTTGAAACAGTTCTTCCTAAGTTTACCTACGAATACGATATTTCCTTGAAGGAGCCACTGACTGAAATGGGACTTATCTCTGCCTTTAACAGTAGTAAGGCTGACCTTTCGGGTATGGGCGAGTCATCGATGGGCAACCTGTACGTTTCAAAGGTGCTTCATAAAACCTTTATTGAGGTAGCGGAAGAGGGAACGAAGGCGGCGGCAGTTACTGCGGTTGCGGTGGACTGCGAGTCTGCAATGGAGATTGTAGAAATCAAGAAAGTTATTGTAAACCGTCCCTTTGTTTTTGCTATAATTGATAACGTGGCAAACGTTCCTTTATTTATTGGAAGCGTTTTGAGTGTAGAATAGACCCGGTATTTTGGCACAATAAAGTCCGTTTTTGCGGACTTTATTACTTTTTTGTCTAAAACTATTGCATTTTGTAAAAATATGTGATATACTACCAAAGTAAATTTAATACCCGCTGAAGTTTTGCGGAACG
>JAZNZV010000143.1:0-17311 GCA_045595105.1 Eubacteriales bacterium
TTGCAAGACGAGGCACAAGTAAAAAAGCAAAACGATGGCTTACCTACGTAAGTCGAGTTGCTTTTTTATGAAGTAACGAAGTATTGCAAAAATTTTACCGTTTTGGAGCAAAGTCCGTTTTATCGTACACACCCCCTGCTATAATGTAGACACAATAACAGAGGAGGTAATGAAAAATGACTGTATTTTATTTTATTATGTGGCTTGTAATATTTGAAGGATTGCTTGTTGGATGCCTCTTTATGGAAAATCACTTTAAGAGACAGGAAAAGAGAAATCAGAGAGTATACAGACGCAGAACAAATCCGTAATATTGACAAACTCCTGTCTTTCGTTTAGAATTAAATGGAAGACAGGAGGTCAATTTATGCCTAAAAGTGCAAATCAGAAAATAAAGATACTTTATCTTTTGAAGATATTTCTTGAAAATACCGATGAAGAGCATGGGATGACCTTAAAGGAGCTTGAAGAGGCTTTGGCTGTTATGGGAGTAAAAGCCGAGCGAAAGACACTTTACGACGACATTGAAACTCTCAGGCTTTTCGGTGTTGATATAGAAAAGAGAAAAGTGATAGCTGTGACCTATCACGTGGTGAGCCGTGACTTTGAGCTCCCTGAGCTCAAGCTTCTCATCGATGCTGTTCAGTCCTCTAAATTCATCTCGGAAAAGAAAAGCCGTGAGCTTATTGACAAGCTTTCCTCTCTTATGAGCAGATTTGATGCCACAAAGCTACGACGTCAGGTATACGTTGCCAATCGGGTAAAATCGGACAACGAAACGATTTATTACGGCGTTGACGAGATACACGAGGCAATAAACCAAAATAAAAAAATCTCGTTCTTGTATTTTGAATGGAACGAGAAAAAAGAAAAGGTGCTCCGTCACGAGGGGAAGAGATACATCGTAAGTCCTCATGCCCTGACCTGGGACGACGAGAACTACTACATGATAGGATATGACGGGGATGAAGAAAAGATAAAGCATTACAGAGTTGACAAAATGCAGAAAATTGCCCTCATCGACGAAAAGCGTGACGGTGATGAGCTTTTCTGTGGCTTTGATATGGCTCTTTACTCAAAAAAGACCTTCGGAATGTTCGGAGGAATTGAAGAGAGCGTTACACTTCGATGTAAAAACCGCCTTGCGGGAGTAGTTATCGACCGTTTTGGTGAAGACGTGACGTTTCTCAAAAGCGGCAATGAGCATTTTGAGGTACACGTGAAGGTGCACGTCAGTCCTCTTTTCTTCGGTTGGGTGCTGAATTTCGGTGACGGAATTGAGATAATTTCTCCCGACAGCGTGAGAGAAAAATACTCTTCTCTTCTTAAAGAAACATTAGAGAGATATAAATAAGGGATGCAAATTGCATCCCTTATCTTTATTGCTTTTCAAGCCATTCCTTTAAATATTCACTTGATATATTTTCGCTTTTCAAAAAGGATATAACCTCACACAGCTTCTTCACGGAGTATTCCACCATAGCTCTCGCTATCCGTTCGTTCATTCCGTCGTGAAGCTCGCTTTCAACCGAGTTCGGGTAGCTCGCCATCCAAGTAAAGGGTGTCTTTATCTTGTGCTCGCTAAAGCCGTCAAAGCGGTGAGTGCTCTCCCCCGACTCCGAGGTCATCTTATCAAGTCTGACCGTTTCGGGTCTCACACCATATACCCATCCCGTTTCAATGAAGCCTGCATGACCCGGCATTATCTTTTTTTCAATATAGAGACTCAGGACTTTTCTGTCCTCGGTGGTGAGATATTTATATCCCTCATTCATAATTCTCTTAGGTGTGGCAAAGTCCGAGCCGATAGAGTAAACGTAGACGTTATATGGGGTTTTCTCGTACAGAAGTCCTCTCGTGAAATAGTCAAGCATAGCGCTGTTACCGCCGTGCCCGTCGTAGAGTAGTATTTTGTTAAAGCCGTTGCGGTAAATCTCGGAGCAGGTTTCCTTGAGAAGCTTAAGTCTCAGCTCGGGAGAAAAGATGACAGTTCCGTCAAACTCCCCTGCCCCTGTCTTTTCTCCGAAGTACATAGAGGGAAATACAACGGCAGGCTCAATCTCGGTGGCACGCCTTGCAATCTCGGTAACGTGAATTACGTCGGTACCCACGGGCAGATGCTGACCGTGCTTTTCAAGGCATCCCACAGGAACGATGCAAAGCCCCTTCGAGAGCTCTCTCGCCTCTTTAAATTCCTCTTCTCTTAAATTTTCCCAAAGCATATCAGTAGCACTCTTTCAATATTTCGTATATTTCGGCGTTTGTAACCTTTTTATATCCGCCACCCTCGGCAATGGAAAAGGCTATGTCATGGAGCATCTCTTCGGTGGCTCCTATGTCACGAAGTCTTGTGGGGATACCCATTTCGACAATAAAGTCTGCCATTTTCTCTATTCCTTCAAGGGCAATTTCTTCTTTAGCTTTACCGCTTGTGTCAACGTTCCATACGTTCTTTGCAAATCTTAAAAACTTGTCGAGTCCGTATTTATAGATATGCTTATAGTAAGGAACCGATACCACAGCAAGACCTACACCGTGAGGACAGTCGGTATATGCACCCACCTGATGCTCAATGCCGTGTACCTCCCAATCCTGCGTCTTGGAAAGTCCTGTTATTTTATTGAGTCCCATTGTAGCACACCACATAATATTACTTCTCGCCTCGTAGTCGCAGGGGTCAACAAGGGCTTTTCGGGCGCTGTTTATAAGAGACTTCATAACGCCCTCGATTATATAGTCTGTTGTGTTGTCGTCCTCTCCCGAAAAATACTGCTCACACAAATGGCTCATTACGTCGAAAACACCGCTGACCATTTGTATTTTAGGAACGGAGTAGGTGTATTCGGGATTGAGGATAGAGAATCTGGGATTTACTTCAGGACCGAAAACTCTGCCCTCCTTTTTCATCTTTGCTTCGTGAGTAATAACCGAGCCTGCATTCATCTCGGAGGCAGTTCCTGCCATGGTGAGAATTGATGCCACGGGAACTGTCTTATTGTCAAGCTTTTCAAATCTCTCCCAATACTTTTCAAAGGGGTCCTCGTCACAGTATGCCGACACAGAAATGCCCTTTGACACGTCAATGACCGAGCCTCCTCCAACTGCTAAGATAAGGTCGATGCTGTTTTCTCTGACTAACTTGGCACCCTCCATCATCTGATTGTACGTGGGGTTTGACTTGATGCCCGAAAGCTCAACTACCTTTTTGTGGGTATTTTCAAGGGCAGAAATAACCTTATCGTAAAGACCTATCCTTTTAATTGACTCTTTTCCGTAAACGAGGAGAACGTTCTCGCCGTAGTTTTTAAGCTCCTTTTCGAGATTGTCAAGAGCGTTCTTACCAAAATATATTTTAGTTGGGTTATAAAAAGTAAAATCGTATATCATACTTTTCTCCTTTTGCTTTTTTACAATTATACCACCCCACGGCAAAAAAGTCTACAAGGAAGGCAAAAAAATACTTGCATTTTCACACACTTACGTTTTTGTTTTCCGAAAAACCTTGACAAAATCGTATCTTTGTGAGATACTGTTTTTGCAAACATTTTGAAAAGGTTTTAAGGTAGAGTAATAATGAAGCTTGACAGAAGAAATCAGATAATAGACCTTCTTATGCAACAAAGGACTGTAAAAAACTCCGAGCTTATGGAGATGTTCGACATATCCATTGAAACGGTGAGGCGTGACCTTGAGTATCTTGAACAGCAAGGCTATCTCAAGCGTGTTTACGGCGGTGCAGTAGTTAATCTTTCGCTTAACAGTGAGCCCGAGTATGCCAGCCGTATAAGTGTGCAGTTCAATGAAAAGTCGGTCATTGCCCGTGAGGCGGTAAAGCTCATTGAGCAAAGGGACTCCATTTACCTTGGTGTAGGTACTACCGTTCAGACTATGGTACAGTATCTTAAAGCAAAGGGGGAGCTGACAGTTTTCACAAATGCCATAAGGACTGCGGCAGACCTTAGCGAAAATCCCAACTGTACTGTCATTCTTCCGGGTGGAAAGCTAAGAACGAAAGAACTCACCCTTTCGGGATTTCCCGCTGAAGAAAATTTCCTGAACTTTAACGTAGACAAGGCGTTCATAGGTATAGGAGGTATTTCGGAGGTGGGTGTTACCGACTTTCACCTTGACGAGGCGAGACTTCACCGTCAGCTCATCAAAAACGCCAGAATGTCCATAGTCCTTGCCGACTCCTCAAAGCTTGGATTGAGAGCGGTTGTAAACGTTTGTCCCCTTGAGGACATTGACGTGGTCATCACCGATGAGGGTGCGCCTGCAACGGTGGTACGAGCCATTGAGGATGCAGGAGTTAAAGTAATTATTGCAAAATAAAAGATTAACGCTTTCATAAACTGTGTTTATGAAAGCGTTATTTTTGTTTTCTGCAAAATCTTTTAAAAAGTTTTGAAAAAGTGTTGCAAATATTTTGACAATATGTTATAATAACTTGCAAACAACAAAGGCAGGAAACTGTCAAAACTATTCAATGGAAGGTGTTATGATGCTGAAAACAGATGTTGTTGTTATTGGCGCAGGAGCCGTAGGCAGTGCAGTTGCAAGAGAGCTGAGCAAGTATAACGTTGACGTCATCGTTGTAGAAAAGAACGAGGACGTAGGCGGAGATGCTTCAAAATCCAACAGTGCGATTATTCACACAGGCTATGATGCAGCCCCCGAGACTTTAGAGTCTCAGCTTGTTGTAGCCGCAAACCCTATGTATGATGATATTGTAAGGGACCTTGACGTTCCTTTCTCAAGAATAGGAGCTATTCTCCCTGCTATCACAGAAGAGCAGTTTGAAAAGCTTCCCGAAATAAAAGCAAAGGCTTTCAAGAACCACGTATACGACGTAGAATACAAGTCGGGTAAAGAGCTTCTCGAAATGGAGCCCAACCTCAACCCCGAGGTAAAGGGCGGTTTGTGGATTCCCCGAGAGAGTATTATTGACCCCTTCATTTTAGTTCAGGCTCTTTGTGAGAATGCTCACGAGAACGGTGTACGCTTCCTTCTCAATACAAAGGTAATTGACATCAAGACTGAGAATGGCAAGATAAAGAGCGTTGTAACCACAGGTGAAGAGATTGAAACTACATATGTTATCAACTGTGCAGGTCTTTACTGCGACGAGATAGCAGAAATGGTAGGCAAGGCAGAATACAAGGTAGTTGCCCGTAAGGGTCAGTTCTTCATTCTTGATAAGAACACCTCTTGTCAGGTAGAGCACATTGTTCTTCCCATTCCCACTAAGGTTACCAAGGGTAAGCTTATGTGCCCCACCATTCACGGAAATATGCTTGTAGGACCCACCGCAGAGGACCAGGACTCTAAGGTTGACAAGTCCACCTCGGCAGAGGGACTCCAGAGCATCACAAGAGACGTAAAGAACCTTGTTCCGAACGTTAACGTAAGAGATACCATTACTCAATACTCGGGACTTCGTCCCAACCGTAATCCCGAAGGCCTCAACTTCGATATGTGGGATGACCTTGAGGGCTACGTAAACCTTTCGGGTGTACGCTCCACAGGTCTTACACTGTCGGTTTCAATGGGTAAATACGTAGTTGAACAGCTTCTCAATCACGGGGCAGGCTTCAAGCTCAAGGATAACTTCATAAAGAAGCGCCGTGGTATAGTTAAGTTCAGCGAGTGCACCCTTGAGGAGCAGGACGCTCTCATTCGTGAAAATCCCCTTTACGGAAACATTGTTTGCCGTTGTGAGACTATTACAGAGGCAGAAATTCTCGATGCTATCCACCGTCCTCTCGGTGCAAGAAGCGTTGATGCCATAAAGAGAAGAGTCCGTGCAGGTATGGGCAGATGTCAGGGTGGCTTCTGCGGTCCTAAGGTAATAGAGATACTTGCCCGTGAGCTGGGTGTCTCCCCCACCGAAATCAACAAGAATAACGACGGTTCATACATGGTAACCGGCAGCACTCGTTAAGGGCAGGAGGTAGAGTATTATGAATAAAGTTTTATGTGACGTTGCTATAATCGGCGGCGGACCTGCGGGTCTTGCTGCGGCAGTTGCGGCTAAAGAAGAGGGTGCAAAGAAGGTTCTTATCTTAGAGCGAGACAATACCCTTGGCGGAATACTTCAGCAGTGCATCCACCCCGGCTTCGGTCTCACCCGTTTCGGAGAAGAGCTTACAGGTCCCGAATACTACGGCAGATTTGTAGAAAAGGCGAAAGAGCTTGGCGTTGAATATATGCTCGGCTCTATGGTTCTTCAAGTAAACCACGAAACAAACGAAGTCATCTGTGCAAGCAGTGAGTACGGACTTACCGCAGTTAAGGCAGGAAGTATCGTTCTTGCTATGGGATGCCGTGAGCGTACCCGTGCAGGTATCATGGTGCCCGGCACACGTCCTTCTGGTCTTTACACTGCAGGCTCGGCACAGCGCCTTATCAACCGTCAGAACATCATGGTAGGTAAAAAGGTAGTTATCCTCGGCTCGGGCGACATCGGTATGATAATGGCTCGCCGTATGACTCTTGAGGGTGCAAAGGTTGTTATGGTAGTTGAGCTTATGGACTACCTTGCGGGTCTTACACGTAACAGAGTACAGTGTCTTGACGACTTTGGAATTCCTCTCAGACTTGCACACACCATTACACGCATTGAAGGCAACGAGCGTGTTACAGGCGTTTGGGTAGCTCCCGTAGATGAAAACAAACAGCCAATCTCCGACAAGGCTGAATTCGTAGAATGCGATACAGTTCTCTTCTCGGTAGGTCTTCTTCCCGAAAATGAGCTCACCCGCAAAGCAGGTATAAAGATAAATCCCGTGACCAACGGTCCCGAGGTAAATCAATACATGCAGACCTCATCTCCCTCTGTCTTCGCCTGCGGAAACGTAGTTCACGTAAATGACCTTGTAGACAACGTAAGCGATGAAAGTGCCACTGCCGGTAAATATGCGGCACGTTATGCTATGGGCAAGCTTCAGGGAGAGCAGAAGACCGTCCTTTGTAAGACGGGACGCAACGTGCGTTATCTCTGCCCTCACAAGGTGGACGCAAACGAAAAGGACGGAAAGGTAACGCTTTACTTCCGTGTGCTTCAGCCCGAAGAAAAGGTTATGCTTGTGGCAAAGTGCGGTGACGATATAATTGCTTCCCACAAGGAATTCCGTGTGAACCCGGGTGAGATGAACCACATTACCGTTGAAACCGATAAGCTGTCGGGAGACTCGGTAACAGTTGAAGTTGTCAAGGAGGGCTAAAGAAATGAAAAAGGAAATTATTTGCACTGTCTGCCCCAGAGGATGTCACATTATGGTGGAGGGCGAAGGAGATAACATAATAAGTGTTGAGGGTAACGCTTGTAAGAGAGGCTTGACCTATGCATCGGCAGAATTTTCTCATCCTGTGCGTATCTTAACCACCACAGTTAAGATAAAGGGCGAGTCACACGACCTTCTTCCCGTACGCTCTCAAAGTCCTGTTCCCCGTGAAAAGCTCTTTGAGTGCATGGACGTTATCCGCAAGGCGGAAGCGGGCACTCCTGTCAAGTGCGGAGCCGTTATTATTTCCAATATCTGCAATACCGGTGTAGACATTGTAGCAACAAAAAATATAGATTAATTTTCAAGGAGTGTTGAAATATGAGCAGAATGCTCGGAACAGTATCCATGGGACTGAGAGCGCCCATAATAAGAGACAAAGAAAACCTTGCAGAGATAGTGGTAAACTGCATAAAAGACGCAGTAGACAACGGTGACTTCAAGGTGAGAGACCGTGACGTTATAGCTATAACCGAGTCCATAGTTGCAAGAGTGCAGGGCAACTACGTAACAGTAGACAATATAGCAGAAGACGTGAAGAATAAATTTGGCGGAGAAGAGTTAGGAGTTATCCTTCCCATACTCAGCCGAAACCGTTTCTCTATTTGCCTCAGAGGTATAGCAAAGGGCTGTAAGAAGATATATCTTATGCTCAGCTACCCAGGAGACGAGGTGGGAAATAATCTCATCACTCCCGAGAGAGTAATGGAAAAGGGAATAAACCCCTATACAGACGTGCTCACTCTTGAAAGATATCGTGAGCTTTTCGGATATGAAAAGCACCCCTTCACGGGAATGGACTACGTAGAGTACTATGAGTCACTTATAAAGGAAAGCGGAGCAGAGGTAGAGTTTGTGTTTGCAAACGACCCTAAGGCAATATTAAACTTCACAAAGAAGGTTCTGAACTGCGATATTCACACACGCTTCCGCACAAGACAGATTTTGAAGGATGCAGGGGCAGAAATCGTCTACGGAATGGACGAGATTATGAACGCACCCATAAACGGAAGTGGATACAATGACAAGTATGGACTCCTTGGCTCCAACAAGTCAACAGAGAACAAGATAAAGCTTTTCCCAAGAGACTGTCAGGACCTTGTGGAGGATATACAGAAGAGACTTCTTGAAAAATTCGGAAAGAACGTAGAGGTAATGGTATACGGAGACGGAGCCTTCAAGGACCCTGTGGGAAAGATATGGGAGCTTGCAGACCCCGTAGTATCACCTGCATATACGTCGGGACTTGAGGGAACACCAAACGAGCTGAAGCTCAAGTACCTTGCCGACAACGATTTCGTTGACCTTAGGGGAGAAGAGCTTAAACGTGCTATTAAGGATAAGATTGCATCAAAGGACGGCTCAAGCCTTGTAGGAAACATGGCATCACAGGGAACCACACCAAGAAGGCTTACCGACCTTATCGGTTCACTTTGCGACCTGACCTCGGGCTCAGGTGACAAGGGTACACCTTTCGTATATATTCAGGGTTATTTTGATAATTATACTATGGATTAAACAATTTATGAGGCTGAGTCAAAACACTTAAAAAAGTGAAAGGCTCAGCCTCTTTTATTCTTACCCTTTTACACTCCCTTTGGCTTTTTTATCTTGTTGAGCTCCTTGTTCATCTCGAGGAGCTCTTCTTTGGTGAACTCTACGTTCATCATGCTCATCATGGTGGTAAGCCTCAGAACCGTGAAGCCTCCCATCATCTGCATAAGACCGCTGTCACCACTCTTCAGGTCAACGTCAAAGCCACCCGACTTCTTTTCACCCTTCTTGCCAAATTCAGTAATCATTTCCCCAAACCAACGCCTGCCCTCCTCAGACGTCATAATGTCCTCAAGCTTATCGTTAAGAGAGTATCTTCCCTCGGGTGCGTCGATATCAAACCAGTTGAGTACTGCCCCCTTTTCAACAAGGACGTAATCCATATTTCTTTCTTCAACCTTGCGTATCTTACTTTCGTCGGAGCACTCCCCTGCCTTAGCAACGATAGTGCTTTCCCCAACGTTCTTCACATGAAAATAGAAGAAGTGGTCGTCGGCGCTCTTCTTACCTATACTTTCTCCGTTTACGAAGAGCTCTACCTCGGGCTGATTGGAGTATACCGTGATTTTGGTCACGTCTTCAACTCTGTCAACGTATCTCTTGGAAGAGATATGCACAAAGGGGTCGTCGGACAGCCAAGCCTTATAGGCATAAAAGGCGTCCTTCTTATACTTACGGTCAAAGGTTACAAGACCCTTATGGTTCTGACCGTTTTCGCCACCCTCGGCACGGGCATCGGCACCGAAATCAAACATATTCCACACGTGAGTTGCCCACAAATATTTTCTTGTGAATAGCTGTTTTATAAGCTCTTCGTGGTAGTATGCCTGATATTCCTCGGTATAGTCGCCCTGTTTTGGGTCGGACGTATGCCAATTAAGAGCCTCACAGCCGTATTCCGAGCAACCGATGGGAATATCCGGATGTGTTTCGTGGAACTTATCGAACCAAGGTCCGTTCATATCGGTATTTCCGCCATACCAACCGAAATAGTGGTTATACGACACCACGTCGGGAATCTGAAGATAGGGGTCATCTATCTTGCACATAGACACCGCCGCAACGGTAGTAAGTCTGGTCTTATCCATTTCGTGGCAGAGGTCGTTGAGTATTCTGTGGTTTTCAAGAAGGTCCTCGTCGGAGCCTGCGATGGATATCTCGTTTGAAAGACCCCACACCACGATTGAAGGGTGGTTATAGTTCTGAGTGATAAGCTCTGTCATCTGTGACAGGGTGTTTTCACGCCCTGCCTGCTTATGCTTGGAGATATAGGGTATCTCTGCCCAGACAACAAGTCCTCTCTCGTCACAAAGGTCATAGAAATATCCGTCATGCTGATAGTGAGCAAGTCTGAGAGTTGTGGCACCCACCTCGCAGATAAGGTCTATATCCTCTCTGTGGTGCTCGGGAAGAAGAGCATTTCCTACACCCCATCTGTCCTGATGTCTCGAAACGCCTCGGAGTGGGTACTCCTCACCGTTGAGAATGAAGCCTCTGTCAGGGTCGATTTCAAAGCTTCTGCAACCGAAGCGGCTACAAACGTTATCTATTATCTCATCCCCCTCTTTTATCTGGGCTTCACATGAGTATAAATAGGGGTCACGGCGTCCCTGCCAAAGGTGTACGTCGTGGATGGTAAAGGTGACGCTTGTACCCTTTGACTCAATCCTGTCTATCTCCTTTTCGTCCTTATCGTAAAGGGTATAAAGGATAGTCTGTCCCTCTTTGAGGTTTTTAGGGTACACCTCTACCTCAACCAAGGCGATCCTGCCGTTAACGGCAGGAGTGATTTTAATTCCGGGACCTCCGTAATAGTCAAGGTCGAAGTGGGAGTTATTTACACATATAAGATTTACGTCACGGTAGATACCGCCGTAAAACGTAAAGTCTGCCATCTGAGGATAGACAGTATCATTCGGAGAGTTATCCACTACTACCGCAATAACGTTTTCTTCCCTGAGTGCAGAGGTAATATTTACACGCCATGTAGAATAACCGCCGTCATGGTGATAAAGCTTTTCGGAGTTGACGTAAAGGTCTGCCGAAGAGTTTGTGCCTTTGAACTCCACGTAATAAAGGTCTGTGTCGGGTAGCTCGGACTTCTTGAATGATTTTTTGTAAAGGCAAGAGCCACGAAAATAGTCGTTCCCGCCGTCCTGACCGTCAACGGCGTTCCATGAGTGAGGCAACGTCACCATCTCACCGTCAACTCTCGTAATGTCCGATGTGTCCTTGACGAAAGTCCAATTTTCATTAAAATTGAGTATATTTCTCATATTTTCTCCTTCATTGAGAACATGTGTTTTTTTAAGTTTTGGTTGCAATTGAGCCAATTAAAGTTTATAATAAAATTAAAGTCTACGCTATAATAAAATAATAACTTTTTGTTAAATTGTAATTTACTTAACAAATTTGCAGGGAGATACAGATGATAAACGTTGAAAGAATACTTGAAAAGCTGGATTCCCATCTTCACAAAAACGACTATGAGTCTGCCGAAAGACATCTTCTTTATTGGCTGGAGGAAGGGAAAAACAGCCGTGAGGAAATTCCGCTGCTCAATGAGCTCATGGGACTCTACCGAAAGCTTGGACGTGAAGAGGACGCCATAAGAACAGTGAAAAAAGGTCTTGTGGCGTTAGAGAAGTACGGTATCGCCGACAAGGTTTCGGGGGCTACTACCTATCTGAACTCTGCAACGGTATTCAAGGCATTCGGAAGTGCAGAGGAGGCTCTCCCCCTTTTTGAAAAAGCAAGAAGTATATATGAGAATAACCTTGACTCTGACGACACGAGACTTGGCGGTCTTTATAATAACATGGCGCTGGCACTTGTTGACCTGAAGCGTTTTGATGACGCTAAAAAGCTTTATGACAAGGCAATTTCGGTTATGGAGAAAAGTGAAAAGGGAGCGCTTGAGGTGGCTATAACCTATCTTAACATGGCATCCGCCGTTGAAGAAGAGATAGGACTTCTTGAGGGCGACGGTGAGATACAAGATTATCTCAAAAAAGCAGAGGATTTAATAGAAAGTTTTCCCGAAAGAGACGGATACTATGCTTTTGTATGTGAAAAATGCGCTACCGTTTTCGGCTATTACGGGCATTTTTATTTTGAAAACGAGCTGAAAGAAAGGGCTAAAAGGATATATGAAGGGACTTGAACTGTCAAAACGCTTTTATCTCGACTTTGGTGAACCTCTTTTAAAGGAGCAGTTTTCTGCCGTGCTACCTTTGATTGGTGTGGGACTTGCAGGAAGCGGGTCGGAGTGTCTTGGATTTGACGATGATATCTCTACCGACCACGACTTTGAAGCGGGATTTATAATTTTTTTACCCGACGAGGATATCCTTGACAGAAAAACGGCGTTCAGTCTGGAGAGAGCCTATGCAAAGCTCCCGAAGGAATATATGGGCTTTAAAAGGAGTCCTCTCTCCCCCGTAGGTGGAAACCGACACGGCGTGATGAGAATATCCGAATTTTTTATGGACAAAACGGGAACGCCCGACGGAATACTGTCTCTTGAGGAATGGCTGACCCTCCCCGAGCAGTCCCTCCTTGAAGCAACGAACGGAAGCATTTTTTACGATGGGTATGGATCAATTACAAGGATACGTGAAAGGCTTCACTATCTTCCCGAGGACGTAAGGCTCAAAAAGCTTGCGGGGCATCTTCTCCTTATGGGTCAGTCAGGTCAGTACAACTATACAAGATGCCTTAAAAGAGGAGATAGGGGCGCTGTGTGTCTTTGTGCATCGGAGTTTGTGAAAAGTGCCCTCCACGCCATTTTCTTGCTTAACCGCTCGTATCTTCCCTATTATAAGTGGCAGTTCAAGGCACTTCAGGGTATGAGGATACTAACAGAGCTTTCCACCCCTCTTGAAGATATAATGACAAGTCCTTGGGGAAAGGAAGACGTGATTGAAGAAGTAGGAGAGAGAATTATTGAAGAGCTGAAAAATCAGTCTCTTACCGACGTTGAAATATCCGAGCTTGAAGGACACGCCTATCGGGTCAACAATAAAATCAAAGATGCTGAAATAAGAAATTTAAATATTTTATACGGAGTATAGCAAAAGGAGCTGTAAAAACTCTTAGTTTTTACAGCTCCTTTTTGGTCGAAGTGCGGAGACTCGAACTCCGTGCCTCTTGGTCCCAAACCAAGCGCTCTACCAGATGAGCTACACCTCGACGTGCTCATATATTCTATATTATTTTCTTCCATTTGTCAACTTAAAAATTTATTTTTTAAAAATGTAAAATATACTTGACATTTTTGAAATACTATGTTACAATACTAAATGTAAAGTATGCTTTACTTTTCAAGAGGTGATATTTTGAACAACTTAATTAAAGAATTAAGAAAAGAGCGCAAGGTGACACAGGACGAATTGGCTGATGCTGTGGACGTAACACGACAGACGATAATATCCTTAGAAAACGGAAGGTACAATGCTTCCCTTCAGCTTGCACACAAGATATCGAAATATTTCGGTAAGACCATAGAAGAGATATTTATATTCGAGGAGGAATAGTAATGGATTTCAGAAAGAAGCTTAAAACAAGGCTGTGGGTTGCACTTATCTACGTTGCTTTGGGAATAATCATGACAGTGGGAGGAACAGTCACCAAAACCGACAACTCATTCATATCGTCATTCGGGCTTATACTCGCCGTAATGGGAGTAGTCAGAATGAGGAACTATCTTATCATTACAAAAAACGAGGAACGCATAAAAAAGCAGGAGATTATGGAAACGGACGAAAGAAACGTTTCTATCGTAAACAAGGCTCGGAGCATTACCTTCACCGCTTACGTCCTGTTATTAGGGGTAGCTGTAATCGTTCTTTCACTTTTAAATATGAGAGAAATTGCGGTATGGATATCATATTCCATATTTCTGCTTATAATTATTTATTGGATTTCCTACTTTATAATAAGAAAAAAGTCATAAAGCACTTGACATTTTTGATTTGTAGTGGTATAATCCCCCTGTAAGTTAATAAACTATTTAAGAAAGAGAGTGGTCGCCACTCTCTTTGATTTTTGCAAAAAGGAAGTGAAGTATTTGGCAAACACTAAATCGAAGGGAAACATCGCCGAAAAGGTTGATGCTCTTCTCAGAGGTACTGTCGAAGAGCTTGGCTATATTCTATGGGACGTGGAATATAAGAAGGAAGGCTCTGACTACAACCTCATTCTCACCATCGACAAGGAGGGCGAGGAGGTCACAATGGACGACTGTGTCAAGGTGACCGATGCAGTAAACCCAATACTTGACGATGCCGACCCCATTCCCGACAGCTACTGTCTCGAGGTATCGTCGGCAGGACTCGAAAGGGAACTCAAGAAGCCCGAGCACTTGACAAAATATCTTAACACTCAGGTTGAGGTAAAGCTTTTTGCACCCATTGAGGGACTTCCGAAGCTTTTTGTAGAAACGCTTGTTTCCTTTAACGACAGCGAGTACACCTTCGGAGAGGTAACTGTGCCAAAGGATAAGGTAGCAAGTATAAAAACCGTTGTAGATTATGCGGATATTTTTAAAAACAACTGATATAAATATATTAAGGAAAGGTTTAAAGTCATGAACAAAGAATTTTTTGAAGCACTCGACGCCCTTGAAAAAGAAGGTATATCAAAGACTTATCTTCTTGAAAAGGTTGAAGCGGCACTCCAGACAGCATTTAAAAAAGAGAATAACGGACAGTCGAATGTAAGAGTTTCTATTGACGGCGAAAAGAAGACAGTAAGAGTTTTCGAGCAGTTCACAGTAGTTGAAGAAGTTGTTGACCCCACCTGTGAATTGACAGTTGCCGAGGCGAAGGAGATAAATAAGCGTCTGAAGCTTGGTGACGTATACGAAAAGGAAGTAAAGACCAAGGACTTCAACAGAATTTCCGCTCAGGCGGCTAAGATGGTTATCATTCAAGGCATCAGAGAAGCGGAAAGACAGATGCTTGTTGACGAATACGAGCAGAAGAAGAACGATATCGTGTCAGCCCGCATCGTGCTTATTGACAAGAACACAGGAAATGCTATCCTTGAGCTTGGCAAACAACAGGCAACACTCTTCAAGACAGAGCAGATCCCCGGTGAAATACTCCGTTCGGGTCAGTACCTCAAGGTGTACGTTGTTGACATCAAGACCGATACCAAGGAGCCCGTTATCGTGCTTTCACGTAAGCACCCCGGACTCGTAAAGAGACTCTTCGAGCTTGAGGTTCCCGAAATTCAGGACGGCACCGTAATAATTCACTCTATCGCACGTGAAGCAGGCTCAAGAACAAAGATATCGGTTTATTCAAGAAATAAGGACGTTGACCCCATCGGTTCATGTATCGGTGTTAAGGGCATGAGAAAGACAAATATCACCAACGAGATCTCAGGTGAAAAAATAGATATTATCGAGTACAGCGAAAATCCCGAAGAGTTTGTAAAGGCTGCCCTCTCCCCTGCCGAGGTTGTTGACGTAACACTTTCAACAGGTGTGACAGAGGACGGCAGACTCGAAAAGGGCTGTATCGTTACGGTTCCTCAGGACCAGCTTTCTCTTGCTATCGGTAACAAGGGACAGAATGCCCGCCTTGCTGCAAAGCTTACAGGCTACAAAATTGATATCAAATCTCAATTCTGATAAGGACGAAAAATTATGGCTAAGAAGCTCCCTGAAAGAAAGTGTCTTGGATGTATGGAATCCTTCCCCAAGTCATCTCTCATAAGAGTGGTGCGCTCACCGGAGGGAGAAATATCTCTTGACACCACAGGTAAAAAATCAGGAAGAGGCGCATACATATGCAAAAGCGCCGAATGCCTGAAAAAAGCAATAAAGGCAAAAAGACTTGAAAGAGCCTTTGAATGCCAGATACCCGATGAAGTGCTTGAAGCTCTTGAAAAGGGTATCACGGAGGAAACGTAATGCAGGACAAATTCCTTTCGGCAATAGGACTTGCACGCCGTGCCCGTGCTGCGGTTTTTGGTACCGAGCCTGTGCGTG
This sequence comes from Eubacteriales bacterium, assembly GCA_045595105.1. Classification (GTDB taxonomy): domain Bacteria; phylum Bacillota; class Clostridia; order Oscillospirales; family SIG627; genus RGIG6353. The sequence goes on from JAZNZV010000143.1 coordinate 15,835, forward strand.
ACAGTGCAAAAAAAGGCTTAGCAAAGCTTATTATCGTTGCAAGCGACGTATCCGACAATACACGAAAAGAAATAACAGATACCGCCGCTTTTTATAAAACAGAATGCATCCTATCCCATTACACTATGGCTGAAATTTCTTCAGCGGCAGGAATTTTGAGGAGCACCTCTTCTCTTGCCGTCACCGACGAAAATATGACGGTGCTTGTAAAGAACAGCCTAAACACCAAGATGTGAAAACGATTGGAGGAATATCATGTCAGCAGTAACTAATAAAAATAAAATTTCAGTACTTGCAAAGGATTTCGGCCTTAAGAGCCGTGACATACTTCTTCTCATTCCCGGAAAGGCAGACTTAAAGCCTGCTCCCGCTACTATCAGCGATGACGAAGTGGATTTCGTAATAAACGCTCTGTCGGCAAAATGTGAAATTGACAATATCGACAGCTTTATTAACGGAGAAGTAAACCTTGCAGGATTTTCTAAGAAGGAAGAAAAGAAGCCCGAGGTAAAGGAAGAGCCCAAGGCAGAGGTAAAGGAAGAAAATAAGCCCGAGGTAAAGCCTGAACCCAAGCCTGAACCCAAGCCTCAGCCTAAACCCGAGGTAAAGCCTGAGCCCAAGCCCGAGACAAAGCCCGAGCCCAAGCCTCAGCCTAAACCCGAAAAGAAGGACAAGCCCAAGCCTCAGCCTGCACAGAAGCAGGGTGGCGTAAAGCTTGAAAGAAACGTATCAGGCTCTACAAACACTCAGATGAACCAGAAGAAGGAAGTAAGAGTTGTAGATACAAGAGGAGCAGATACAGCGGTAGATTTGTCGAAGTATGACGACAAGATACTTGATTACGGTCACGAGGGTGGCTCTGACTGGGGCAGACAGAAGAGAAACAAGAACAACCAGCAAAGAGGCTTCGACAAGAAAAAGCAGGAGCGTGCGAAGGCAGAGGCGAAGAAAAACAAGGTGCCCGAAAAGCCCAAGATTCCCGCTGTTATCAAGCTTCCCGAGGAACTTATCGTATCCGAGCTTGCTAAAGAGCTTCACGTTACAACCGCAGAGGTAGTAAAGAAGCTTATGGGACTTGGCATGCTTGTAACTCTCAATCAGACCATCGACTTTGACACTGCGGCTATCGTTGCCGATGAATTCGGTTCAAAGGCTGAACGTATCGTTGTTGTTACCATAGAAGAAAAGCTTATTGACGACAGTGCCGACTCCAAGGAGGACCTTGAGGAGCGTTCCCCCGTTGTCTGCGTTATGGGTCACGTTGACCATGGTAAGACCTCACTTCTCGACGCAATAAGACACGCTAACGTAACGTCAGACGAGGCAGGCGGTATTACTCAGCACATAGGTGCTTACAGAGTCAATATTGACGGCAAGGATATTACCTTCCTTGATACTCCCGGTCACGAAGCTTTCACAACCATGCGTGCAAGAGGTGCACAGTGCACAGATATTGCAATCCTTGTTGTTGCTGCTG
>JAZNZV010000144.1:0-21618 GCA_045595105.1 Eubacteriales bacterium
TGGTATAATTAAGAAAACACTTAAGATAATACTTATGATGAGGTGAGTTTATGGCAGGATATACACCGCCTTTCAGCATTACAAATAAAATGCTTATTCTCGTTTCGGAAATATCTGAAAAAGCAGGAAAAATTAAAGCAATAAGCAACCTTGAAAGCAAGCCCCACTTAAGAAAAAACAATAAAATAAAATCCATTCACGCCTCTTTGAGAATAGAGGCAAGTTCTCTGTCTCTCGGTCAAGTGCGTGACGTTATAGACGGAAAAGCCGTTCTTGGCGAGCAAAGGGAAATACAAGAAGTTAAAAACGCTTATTCGGCTTATGAAAAGCTTTCTGAAATTGACCCATTTAAAGTAAAAGACCTTTTAGTATGCCATCAAATTATGACAAAATTTCTTGTCAACGAAGCCGGTGCGTTTCGCTCCGGAGAAGAAGGTGTTTTCGAGGGGGATCGTTGCATTTTTATGGCGCCCCCCGCAAGAATGGTGCCTGAGCTTATAAACGATCTTTTCAAGTGGCTTAACCGTGAAAAAGAAAACGTTCACCCTCTTATTATGGCAAGTGTTTTTCACTATGAGTTTGTATTTATACATCCTTTTACCGACGGAAACGGAAGAATGGCAAGGCTTTGGCATACAGCTCTTCTTATGAGATGGAATCCACTTTTTGAGTTCGTTCCTATCGAAAGCCAAATTGAAAAATTCCAGAATGAATATTACAAGGCAATTGCTCTCTGCCATACAGAAGGAAATTCAAACGCTTTTATTGAATTCATGCTTGAAAAAATAAATAATACCTTGGCTGAAATTGAAAATCAGTTGCCATCAAGTGACGAAAACATCTCCGAATACGTAAAAAGGCTCCTTCTGGTAATGGAATATAATACACCTTACACACTAAAGGATATTATGTCACTCCTTAATTTAAAATCAAAAGAAACCTTGAGAAAAAACTATATTCACCCAGCCCTGAGCTTGGGTCTCATAAATATGACGCTACCCGACAAGCCTAAAAGCCGAAATCAAAGGTATATAAAGAATTAATCCTTAAAAATTTATCTATTATAAAACGCTAATGCACAGTATATGCATTAGCGTTTCTGTATTATTTTATATTTTCGACTTATAATGTGTATAAGCGAGGTATAAAAAATGATAGATAAGCGAATAGGAAAAAGATTTAAGGAAAGTCGTGAACGGCTTGGACTTACTCAGCAAGAGCTTGCAGAAAAGCTTAATGTTACAGTAAACTATATTTCAACAATAGAACGAGGAGCTTCTTTCCCTCGATGTGAAAAGCTTATACTTCTTCTTAACGGATTAGAGACCTCGGCAGACTCTATATTTTGCGACGTGTTAGAATATTCAATTGACTATAAGACATCTACTCTTTCCGAAAAGCTTAAAAGTCTACCCAAATCAGAACAAAAACGAATACTCAATTTAATAGAAGTTTATTATAAAACTATATACATAAATAATGGTGAAAAATGAGTGAGTATAGCGATTGGGATATATTCCTGCTATATAAAAAGACAGGCTCAATTGAACAAATATGCCATACAATCGGTAACGATAACAAAGAGGAAGTAGAAGCACTTTGTCGGGTAATTTCCGAAAAATTCAAAGAGCACAACGCATACGTTGACTCTATAATAAAGGACTTTTCTGAAGTTGATTTCCCTTTAACCCTTTGGGAGCTTCGCATTATTTATAATTCTCTTATATCTTTCAGAGCTCTAAATGAAAGCGATAAAAAAATAACTTCAGAACTAATCTCACGAATAGAACAAACAATATCTTTATATTAATAAAATTTTTTGAAAGAGGAATAGGGAGAGCTTTTTTATAAAAAAGTTCTCCCCATAAAAGCTTCACTTATATTTCCTATACACTATTCTTATTCTGCCCTTTCGGGAAAATCCGTCGGTTTTGACAAGAAGAGCCTTTCCCGAGCCCTTGAGGGATATTTTGTCCCCTTCCTTTACTTCGGAGTCGGTTTTCTTTGAAATAATGCCGTTTATCTGCACAAGTCCTGCAGAAATTTTGTCAGATGCTACACTTCGGGAGAGTGAAAACACACTTGCCAGAATGCCGTCAAGCCTCATAGATGCAACTGTATCGCTCTTCTCATCGAAGTCATCGTTTCTCTCAAAGGTCATACGGGGACATTCCCTTACCTCTACGGGATAGCGCCCTATCTTTTCAAGGCTTTCGAGGACAAAAGGCAAAACGTTTTTACGAATAACAAAAAAGCCCTCTCCACCCTTTGCTACAATGTCACCTACCCCCTCACGCTCAAGTCCAAGACCCATAAGAGAGCCAAGAATATCTCGGTGAGAGAAATCGGCATCCTTCATGTTGAATTTATCCACACTAACTCCGACAAAGGTTATATCGGCAACCTCGTTGTCGGCTTCTTCTATATAATCGGGCAAAAACACCATACATCTTCGCTCGGCATCATTATAGCCACCCCAAAGGACAGCGTTTTTATAGCCCAGCCCTTGTATAAGCATAAGACTTCTCTCGCTTTCACTCTCTGTGAGAAAGTTGCTTGACGTTACAATATTCCTTTTTTCACATCTGTCGGCAAGGTCGAGAATGTGAGCGAATTTTATCTTTTCGTCCTCATTGTCGGCAAATCGGTTTATAAGTGTATTTTTATCCATAGAAAACACAAGGGATTGTAAAATACAATCCCTTTCCTTTTTATGTGTTTTAATTTTTTCGATGCAAATTATGCCTTGTTCGCTGAGCCAAAGAGCTCTATCTTTTCTCTTACGGTAGCCTTGATTGCTTCTACACCGTCTGCGAGGAGCTTTCTGGGGTCAAAGCCCTTGCCCTGGAGATCTTTTCCTGCTTCGATATACTTACGTGTAGCGGCTGCGAATGCAAGCTGGCACTCGGTATTAACGTTGATCTTAGAAACGCCAAGGTCGATAGCCTTCTTTATCATATCTGCGGGGATACCTGTACCGCCGTGAAGATCGAGGGGCATGTCGCCAACCTTTTCGTTGATAGCGGCAAGAGTATCGAAACGAAGTCCTGCCCAGTTTTCGGGATACTTACCGTGGATGTTACCGATACCTGCTGCAAGCATTGTAACACCAAGGTCTGCAATCATTTTACATTCATTGGGGTCAGCAACCTCACCGCCACCAACAACGCCGTCTTCTTCTCCTCCGATAGCACCTACTTCTGCTTCGAGAGAAAGACCCTTAGCGTTACATACGTTGATGAGCTCCTGAGTCTTTGCAATGTTTTCCTCAATAGGATAGTGAGAGCCGTCGAACATAACGGAAGAAAATCCCGCTTCGATGCACTTGTATGCACCTTCATAGGTTCCGTGGTCAAGGTGAATAGCAACGGGAACTGTAATGCCAAGTCCCTCGATCATACCCTCTACCATATTAACAACGGTCTTGAAGCCACACATATACTTGCCTGCGCCCTCGGAAACACCGAGAATAACGGGAGACTTCATCTCTTCTGCTGTGAGAAGAATAGCCTTTGTCCATTCAAGGTTATTAATATTGAACTGACCTACTGCATAGTGGCCTTTTTTTGCTTTTTGAAGCATCTCTTTTGCTGATACCAACATGATTTATTTCTCCTTAGTATTAATATTCGTTGTTATTATACACTAATCTTGCAAAAAAATCAATAGGAACCGCAAGTAAATTACGGTTCCTATTTATCAAAATTACTTGATTTCTACGATCTGTCCACCAAGGTCAGCTGACTGCATCTCTGCAAGAGCGATACGGATGGTGTCCATAGAGGATTCGGGAGGGTTGATTGTATTTGCTGCACCGCTGTGGATGATGTCAACAAAATACTTGATTTCGGGGTAGTGACCGCCGAGCTGAGGAACGTCGGGGAGAACTATCTCGGAGTAGTCCTTCTTGTATGCTCTGATCTTTGTGCCGTCGAATACAACGGTACCCTCTTCAAAGTCTGCTCTGAAGCCGTGACGGAAACCGCCCTCGTAGTTAACCCAGATGTTCTCTGTATGTATGCAGTAATTTTCGTCATAGATGTAGTTGGTAGCGCATGTATCGTAGCCTGAGCCGGGGATACAGATCTTACCTACGGTAGAAACTGCCTTAGGCATACCGTAGAGGTAGTTAACCATATCTACGTCGTGGATATGCTGGTCAAAGAGACCTCCGCCACCCTTTTCACGGCAAAGGAACCAATCCTTTGTAGGTGTACCGCCGTTTCTGTAATAGAAACCGCCAACGGGTGCGCCAAGCTTACCTGTTGTGAAGAATTCCTTGAGGAGAGCCCACTCGCCCCAGAATCTCAGACACTGACCGATCATAAGACGAACGTTGTTCTTCTTAGCGGTGTCGATCATGAGCTGACACTGAGCAAGAGAGAGAGCCATAGGCTTCTCGGAGAGACAGTGGATACCCTTGTTCATAACCTTACAAGCAACTGTGCTGTGCTCATAGGTAGGAACAACTACGTTTACAAGGTCAAGCTCTTCGTTGTCAAGCATTTCCTCAACTGTGGAGTAGAGGTGATACTTGGAGAAGTCGTAGTCTGCCTTTTCCATACCTTCAAGGTTGAGAGTTGCGTCAACCTTACCAAAAGCCTTAGGGTCGATATCACAAAGAGCAACAAGCTTGATATCAACGCCATCTGCCATGAGCTGTTCAAGAACGCTGAGGTGGCCACGGCCCATTGAACCGAGACCTACAAGTCCCATTTTTAACATATTCATTTACCGCCTTTAAATTATTTTTAAAAACAAGTCAAAAACTCTTGACTTTTATCTAAGTTTATAGTATACCAATTCTTGAAGAAACTCAATGACTAAACCGACGATTTTTATGGACAAATCAACAGTTTATTTTTTGTAAAGGAAAAAGCGAAAATGGCTGAAAGTATAAAGCGTACCGACCAAGCTTACTTCAGAATAGACAATCTTGCCGACAGAAGCGTCCCGCTTTTGGTGAATTCCTGCGGTGAAACCGTTATTAAGGAAAGCTTTTTGACTAAAAGAAAAAGACACGATTTTTACCTCATGTATATCATGGGAGGAAAAATCGACGCCGTTTGCAAGGGTGAAAAAAACGTGCTGGAAAGGGGCAACGTTATCTGCGTTTCCCCCAACACTCACTACAATTACAAGAACTCAGCCGAGTCCTCGGAATACGTAAATTACAGCTGGATTCACTTCACGGGCAGTGAAGCGGAGGCAATTTTATCGGCTTGTCACATTCCTCTCAATACCCCTATAAGAGTAGACATAAAGGAAAGCGTGCTGTCTCTCTTCGAAGAGCTGTTTTATGAATTCAGAAACGGAAGTGCAGACAGCGATAAGACGGCAGCTATCCTTCTAAGATATATTCTCTTTAAGATAGGACGTTCAAGACGTGAAAACAAGAAAGAGGACAGAAAGCTTGACCTGTCTATCCGCTACATACACACTCACCTTTCATCCCCCTTGTCGGTAGAAGAGCTTTCTGCCATGGAGTTTTTAAGCCCGAGCCGTTACAGAGAGGTTTTTAAAAAGGTTACCGGGCATTCCCCCAGCGAATATATAACCCTTGTCAGACTCAGACAAGCGTGCGACCTGCTCGACGAAGGAACCCTGTCTATTGAGGAGACCGCCACTCAAGCGGGTTATAGCGACAGACTGTACTTTCAAAGGGTATTCAAAAGCCACCTTGGAATAACACCGGGTGAATACCGCAAAAAATCAAAGGAGAATAACTGATATAAAGGAGTAGCTATGGAAAATATCATCATCGAAAACAAGCACTTTTTACTCACCGTTGGCAGTGACGCCAAGGCAAAAAGCCTTATCTTAAAGGAAAACGGCGAGGAATGCCTCGATAAAAGTGGCAGTATTTCTCTTTTTTCTCTCACCGAGGAAAGACCCTATAATAACGAAATAAAGCTGTCGCACCCCAATAAAAGAACAACCTTTCAGGCAAACTCTCTCACCATTGATGAGGATAAGCTTGTTGTAGGCTTTGAGCTTGTAGGCTTCAAGGCAGTGATCCGCATAAAAAAAGCCGACGACTACGTGGCGTTCACTCTCGATGACTTTATCGTGTCGGAGGCTGACTTCGAGGGACTTTCTATGACTCCCCCTCCCGTATATGAATTCAGACTCATTCAGCTTCCTGTAAAGAAGCGTGAGAATTTCGGAGAGTGGCTCAACGTGACGTGGGATGAAAAGGCGGCGGTAAACGTTCTTGCAACTTCTCCTTACGCAAGAATCGACAGCGAGAAGAGAGAAGGCTATCGCATCATGTATGCCGATGCTATGAGAGATATAAAGATGAAGGGATGCTCTGCCGCAATAATTGCTTCAACTCCCTCACAGCTCCTTGACTGCATTGACTCCTTGGAGCGTGATTTCGACCTGCCACGAGGTGTAGAAAGCCGAAAAAGAAAAGAGCTTAACGCTTCGATTTATTGGGCTTGGAACGTAAACTCCACAACCCTTGACGAGCATATCGCCTATGCAAAAAAAGGCGGATTTTCCATGATGCTCATTTACTACAATTCGTTTTTCAAGGAAATCGGAGGCTATCAGTATTCGGGTGATTTCGACTATAACGAGCATTTCCCCAAGGGTGAAGAGGACCTTAAAGCCATGCTTGACAAGATAAAAGCCGAGGGACTTCACCCCGGTGTCCATTTCTTGCAGACTCACATAGGTATAAAGAGCCGTTACGTCACCCCTTATGCCGACCACAGACTCAATCTTACAAGATACTTTACTCTTGCAAAGCCCTTGGGCACAGATGACACAACAATATACGTTGAAGAAAATCCCGAGGGAAGCGTTATGCATCCGAAATGCCGAGTGCTGAAGTTCGGCACCGAGCTTATTTACTATGATGGCTATACTACCGAACGCCCCTACTCCTTTACAGGCTGTAAGAGAGGTCACTTCGACACCGTTGTCAAGACTCACGATTTAGGAGAAATAGGAGGCATTCTCGACCTGTCCGAGTATGGAGCAACCAGCGTTTATATCAACCAAAAGACAAGTCTTCAGGACGAGGTGGGAGAAAAGCTTGCACGTGCGTACAATGCAGGCTTCGAGTTTGTATACTATGACGGCTCGGAGGGTGCTACTTCACCCTATGAAATATATATCCCTCTCGCTCAGTATAGGATATACGAAAAGCTCAACAATAAGCCGCTCTTTACAGAGGGTGCGGCAAAGGCTCATTTCTGCTGGCACTTCCTCAGCGGAGGAAACGCCTTTGACATCTTCCCTATGAATATCTTTAAAGAGAAAATTGCACAATTCCCCTTGGAGCAAGCGCCACGTATGGCGTGTGACTTCACAAGGCTGAACTTCGGCTGGTGGGCATACTATGACGATACACAGCCCGACATATATGAATATGGTACGTCAAAGGCGGCGTCTTGGGACTGTCCCGTTACCATGCAGTCAAACGTTGAGAAATTCAAGTCCAACCCCAGAACCGACGACAACTTTGAGGTAATCGCCAGATGGGAGGACGTGAGACGCAAAAATTGGCTAACCCAGGAGCAAAAAGCTCTTCTCCGTGACCCCGACACCGAGTACACTCTTCTCATAAACGAAAAGGGAGACTACGAGCTTGTGCCTTACTTTGAAATAAAAGTAAAGGAAGAAAATCTTTCTGCCTTCTACTTTGAAAGGAATAACGAAAGCTACGTGGTATGCTGGCACAAGACGGGTGAAGGAAAGCTCACTCTTGAATTTGACGGGGACGTCACCTACAAGGACGAGCTTGCGGGCAATAACGTTTCCTTTGAAAGGTCGGGGGCAACTATCACACTCCCCCTTTCGGGAAAGCATTATTTCTCAACCGCTTTGAATAAAGATGCCCTTATCAAGGCATTTGAAAACGGAAGGCTTTCTTAAATGAGTGACGAATATATAAAGCATCAGATATCCAACATTATAAACATTCACAAAATAGCCATTGTCAACTTCTTTGAATTTAAAGAGGAGTTTTCAATGAAGGGTGAAAAGCACAGCTTTTGGGAATTTGTCTACGTGGAGCGTGGCATTTTATCAGTGAACACCGAAAATGACAGCTTTGACTTGAAGGAAGGAGAGTGCGTTTTTCATAAGCCGGGTGAGTTCCACCTGCATAAGCCTCTCTCCCCTACGGGTGCAAGCTACTACGTTATAGGCTTCATCTGTAACTCTCCCCATATGCAGGCATTCAGAGACAAGCACTTCGGACTGTCCCCAAAGCTGAGAGGCTTTATTGTAAGTATTCTTGAAGAGGCAAGCCACGTTTTCGACTTTCCCTTCAACACTCCCGACAACCAACGTCTTCACGTGTCCGAAAACGCTATGCTTGGCGGTCAACAGATGATAAGAACCTACCTTGAACAGTTCATCATTCTTCTTTTAAGGCAAACCCTCAACGTCAAAAACACTCCCTCTCCTATGAGTGAAACCAAGGAAGAAAAGCTTGTTTCGGCAATAAAAAGCAAAATAGCTCTTCGTCTTTACAGCAAAATAAGCGTGGAGGAAATATGCCGTGAAATGAACTACTCAAGGGCATATATATCCAAGGTTTTCCTCAAAGAGTGTGGTTGTACCATGACCGAATATATCACAAAGCTGAAGGTGGAGGAAGCGAAAAGCCTGATTCTTCTGAAAACCTATAACTTTACCCAAATTTCAGATATGCTTGGCTTTTCAAATCCTTTATATTTCTCAAGAGTCTTTAAAAAAATAACAGGTGTTTCACCAAGTGAATTTAAAAATACTCCCGAAAAGTAATTTTCGAGAGTATTTTTGTTTTACAAAAATGTATGTTTTATTGACATTATTGTATTCATTTTAAATTTTATTTCCATTATAATCAAATTAAGAAAAAGAGGTGAGACAATGAAAATAGCGATAGGCTCATTGCAATGCGAGGGAAACAGTCTTACGCCTGTTCCTACACGGCTTTGTGACTTTGACTACGCAAAAGGCGAAGCAATGTATGAAAAAATTAAGGTTATGGACTTGCTTCGTGAGAAGAACGCCTTGGTGGTACCCACAATTTATGCCCACGCCCTGCCGGGTGGTGCCATAGTCAAAGAGGATTTTTTGAAGCTTGCACACGAAATAGTGAGCGGAATACCCCTTGACGTTGACGGAATATGGCTTTATCTTCACGGTGCTCTTTGCGTTGAGGAAATCGGCTCGGGAGACACTTATCTCCTAAAGCTCATTCGTGACAAAGTGGGCTACAATGTTCCCATATCCCTTGCCATGGACTTTCACGCAGACAACACCGACGAAATAGTTAAAATGGCAAACGTCATTACCGCTTTCCGCACGGCACCTCACACCGACCACAAGGAAACGCAGGAAAGGGCAATGAAGCTTCTTTTTGAGTGTATCGAAGAGAAAATTCTGCCCACACCCGTTATTTCACGTGCAAGCGTTGTTATTCCGGGAGACGCCGTACAAACCTCGCTTGAGCCATTAAAGAGCATTATGGAATATGCTGAGGAGGTTGAAAGAACTGTACCCGATATGATGTCGGTACAGGTTTTCAACGGTCAGCCTTGGATAGATGCGCCATATATGGGACCGAACTTTGTAGTAACACACAAAAGCAACCCCGAAACTGCAAAAAAATACGCAGATATACTTGCAAAAAAATTTTATGACGCAAGATATGATTTTAAATTTCTTGTAGAAGCCACCGAGCCCGAAAGGGCGATTGCGCTTGCTATGGCAGACGAAGGTCAGGTGTTCATCTCCGACTCGGGAGACAACACTACGGCTGGAGCATCGGGTGACAACGCCTTTATGCTAAACAGAATAATAAGGTCGGGTGCTGAAAACGTTCTTATTGCAGGCATTGCGGATGAAAGCGCTTGTGAAAAATGCTATGAAAAGGAAATAGGTGACACCATCTCTCTTACAGTCGGAGGCACGCTTGACAAAAACAGCGAAAGCTCCACTATTGAAGGCAGACTTATACACAAGGGAGACATCCTTTCCTATACAGGTGGAAACGAAGGACCCTCGGCAACGCTTGACTGCGGTAAATTTACCGTTGTTATAACCAAAAACAGAGCGTCAATGTGCCGACCCGATATATTTGAGTCGGTGGATATCGATATAAAGGATTACAAAATAATTGTGGTAAAGCTGGGATATCTTTTCCCCGAGCTTGCCGAGATTGCGCCCCGTGCAATACTCGCTTTTACCCCCGGAGCATCAACCGAACGTCTCGAGGACATGAATATGAAAAATATCAGGCGACCCATGTTCCCTCTCGACGATAATTTTATGTAAATATTTTAAAAAAGGAGAATATATTATGGCATATTACAACATGGCAGAAACAGAAAAAAGACTTGGCAAAATAAGAGAAATACTTCGTGCCAAGAATCTTGATGCAGCTCTCATTTACTTCGATGAGCTGAACGTTGCAAACGGCTGGTATCTCACCGGCTGGTGCGGTCAGTTTGAAAAGGGTTCAGTTCTGGTTCCCGTAGAAGGCGAACCCATTCTTCTTGGCGGTCCCGAGTCAGAGCCCTTCGCAAAGATGAACTCGGCAATCACTAAGGTACGTTGCTTCCCCGTATTCATGGTACCCGACGAAGAGTATCCCAACGCTACTATCATTAACTTCAAGGAGCTTAACGACGAGCTTAAAAGCGAAGGAACCGTGCTTCGCCGTATCGGCTTCGTAGGCACGTCAACAATTCCTCATCAGGTTTACTGTGACTTTATGGCAGGCTTTGAGGGTGTTGAAATGGTGGATATCACCGACGAGTACGAGACACTCAGAGCATATAAGTCGGTTTGGGAGGGTGAACAGATAAAAAAAGCAACAGAGCTTTGCGACGTAGCAAGAGACAAGATGATGGAAGCTATAAAGCCCGGCGCTTTTGAATTTGAGGTTGCTGCCGCAGGTGAAGCGTACTGCCGTAAGAACGGTGCTACAAGCTTCGCTTACTCTACCATCGTAGGCTCAGGCGAGCGTGCCAAGGCGGTTGTTCCCACAGCTACCAACAAGGCTATGCAGGACGGCGAGCTTGTAATGATAGGTATCGCTCCCCGCTTCAACGGATATGCAGGTACCTTCGGCGATACTATTCCCGTAAACGGAGTTTACACACAGAAGCAGAAGGACCTACTCAATCACATGAGAGAGACCTTCCGTCTTACTCACGAAATGCTGAAGCCCGGTATGTCGGGTAAGGAAATTGACGTTCCCGGCAGACTTTACTATGAAAAGCACGGACTTATCGACTATCTCGTATGTCCCTTTGCTCACTCTATCGGTCTCATGGAGGCTGAGTCACCCTTCTTCGGTCCTAACGGTGATTTCGTTCTCGTTCCCGGTATGGCTGTTATGGTTGACGTAAGCTTCTTCGGTCATCCCGACCTTCACGGCGGTAGAATTGAAACAGGCTTTATCATTACCGAAAACGGCTCAAAGCCTCTTTCACCTAAGATGTTCGACTACTTTATGAAGGATTTATAAGGAGGAAACTATGTCAGAAGCAGTACTTGGCTACAAGCATTATATGTTCATCGACGGCGACCTGCCCGGAAACGGCGACGATATGTCACTTCCCGGACATGAGGCTATGATGATAACCAATAAGAGCAAGACGGACGCTCATATAAACGTAACTCTTTACTTCGAGGACAAGGAGCCCGTCAGAGACCTTCACCTCGTTATTCCCGCTGAGAGAGTAATCTGTATCAGAATGGACCTTCCCTTCGGAGAAGAAAAGTTTGAGATACCCTTCGGTCAGTACTCGGTAGAGCTTGACGCAGATATTCCCGTTTGTGCTTCCTTCGGAAGACTCGACCGCAGACACAATCTCGGTTACTATTCAACAGGCTTTTGCGCAATATAACAAAAAGTGGCTGGAAACAGCCACTTTTATTTTTATTCAAGCGCTACGTATACAGAGCTTACTTCCATTATTTCGTCAGATCCCTCTTCTATTGCGAAGGAAAGGTTGATATAATAGCCCCTCGCTTCTTCGGGAACTGTACCCGTTACGCTGCCGGTTTCTACGTCTACCTCAATTCCTTCGTCCGCCGTCTGCCAGAATTGGTCGAGGTATACGTAATTCAAGCCATTTTCAAATTTATCGTGTCGTGAATACGACATAGGCTCGGTTATGTAGTAAACACGAGCTGTAACGTCACCCTTTACGTTATCGGGGATAGTAACCTTAAAGTCTACTTCTCTACCCTCTGGCTGGCTGTCAAAGGTAATAAAGCCCTTTTCTCCGTAGGTTACCCAATCCGCAAAGTAGTAACTCTGATTCTTAGCCCAGCCGCTTACGTGAGAGTGTCCCCAACCGCCAAGCATAGTCAACGTATTCTTATCGTTGAAGTTTTCGGTGTGGTTGTATGATTTTACGTACTGATTTACACCAAAGTTGTTATCATCGTTATACGCAAACCAGAATATAGGCATCTTAGCGTTGTCAAGATTTCTTTCCGACGCCCAGAGTGCATTTACGTAAGGGTCGTTAAAGTTTGTAAAGGATCTCATCTCGTCTCCAAGATAAGCCATTCCGTAGATGGGAATAGCAAAGGAGAATCGATTGTCATAGCCGATTACCTGAGTAGTGGTTACACCACCCCAAGAGATACCGGTGATACCGATATTGTCAACGTCTACTCTCTTATCCTGACGCAGAATATTTCCTGCAAGAATTACCTGACTGATTCCGTGGTAAGCCCACTGCTCACTCACTTCCATATACTCGGTAGGATACAAACGGTCGGGACCGGGTGCGCTAACGTAGCCCTCTTCCGCAAAGTCCTCTGTAAGTCCGTAAGAGAAGTTAGCGTTATCGGTTGTACCGCCGATAGTTCCTGCGTTAGCAACAAGAGGGAAATAACCTGTGGTTTCCATTGCTATTGCGGCATATCCTCTTTCATTCCACAGTCTTACCCATTCCATATAGGGATGTCCGCCACCGCCGTGAACAAGCACTACTGCGGGAACGGGTGATTCTTCACTTGCCCCCTCGGGAAAGCCCACGTAAGCAAAAATCTTAGTCTTTCCACCCTTGTATTCAAGTCCGTCGTAGGTGATAGCCTTTATATGAGAATACTCTTCAATGGTAGGATTGAATTCGGGAACCTCTTTCCATACAGTCTTGGTGTTGATTGCAAGGGTCATAGCCTCTTTAATTTCTTGTCTCTGTTCGCTCAAGGTCTTGTCTCTCTCCTCTTTAAAGGGATAGTCAACCCATTCTTCATAGCAGTTATAAATTGCTTTTACAAGGTTTGCAAGCTTGGTGTCTCCACTATTATAGGTCGACTTAATATAATTTGCAACTGCATACTTAACCGAGATCGTTTCTTCACCGAGAGTTAAGTCTAAGGTATAGAGTCTGTTGAGGTTATCAACGTTTACGTTCTCAATATCAATATACAAATAATTAACGCCCTCTTCTCCGGTTGTAGATGCCTTAACACAGCTTTCTGTGTCAACGTCTATATCTACTTCGCCGTCAAGCTTGGCTGTAAGACCTTCAAGAGATGAGCCCTCGATTTTATTCCACTTGAAGTAATGTCTTATTGTAATTTCATCCTCAAGTATAAGTGAAGTTGAATAATGCTCAAGAATAGTGTCTGTACCATAAGTTATCTTGCCCGACTTTTCGGGATTAGCTGTAGCTTCGATAGCGTTTTCGTCTGCAACAACACTGTCAAGCGCCTGCGCATTATTGTCAAAGAAGACGTCTGCGTTCTTACAATAAGCTTCAAGAGCAGTTACAAAGTCATTGGCTGCAATGCACTCTTCGTCACCTTCATTTACCATACGGTAGAAGGCTTCGAGATAACCTGTTATGGTATATCCGTCACCAACAGTTGACGAGATATTAGTTCTGTTGCCGTCAGGGTCAAACGTAAGCACGTACTCCGTGTCTATTCTCAGGTCGTTATAATCCTTAGGCGCTGTATAGAAGGTTATATATGCCGTTCTTTCATCATCCTTAAAGGAAGCACGCTCCCAGCTTTGATGTGAAACCTTAAACAGGAAGTCTCTGTCATCTATCTTTGTTTCGCCATTGTAAATATCAAACTTTATCTGCGTCATATTTCCGGAAGCAGAAGCATCGAAGTCAAAATAGAATCTGATACCTATTTTTCCGTCAAGAACAAGACTCGCTCCCTTAAAGACAAGACAAGCCGAGGGGGTCTCAGGCTTTGCGATCTCGCTTTCAAAATGACCAGCGTCAGCGCAAGCCTTTACCCAATAATATGTGTTTGCAAGCTTGGGCAAGTCAATAGTCTTTGTGATAAACTGTGTCCAAGTTTCCCCCTCGTCATAGGAATAAGCGTACGTCGTACCCGATGCGAAATTGTTAACGGTAAGAGTATTGCTTCCTGCGTTTACAGTAACGTCAGGGGTATCAGGAGCTGTTTTAATAACTATGCCGTTTTCTCCAGGATAAAACATAAGATTTGTCTGTGACGTTGATGTCACTGTGAATTTAGTATAATCTGTAAATCCGTAGAACGGATATATCTTAAAGCCTAACAGATATCCGCTTGTAGGCTTTTGACTATCCCACTTTCCATTTGTTTCTGTCCCGAAATCAACAGTAAATACCGCAGGTTCTAAACCAAGCGCTACACTTGCTGCTGTAACATCTGTTGCATTATGAATGTATGTATATGGCGTAACTACACCATTATCGTCCATGACAAAGGCTTCAAACTTTACCTTAAGGCCTTCGTACTTCACATCCTCATAAAAATATAATCTGTAAGTATAACTACCAATCTCCTCAATAGTGGAAACTTTTTCAGCGGGAATTGCATATGAATAGCTAAAACTCTTCAGAGATTCATTTGCAATGGTCTCGAATGCCACTTTCTTTGCATCATCGTCATAGGGGTCAGCATCCTGAGCGGCCTTGAATGCGCTAAGGTCATTACTCGAAATATTTCTGCCAGAGGTTACACCTACCGACCAGTCTCTGAAGTTGCCCGACCAGAAATTTGTTGATATGCCCGAAGCTGTAACGTAGCCGTCAGCAAAATCTGAGGTGTTCTTTGCAGCTACTCTCAATTCGGTATAATTGCAAACATACCAATAGCCATTTGTTTTGTCCTCAGCAATCATTGAAGAGGTGTATTTATCATCCCACCCGTCACCGTCTTCATCTACCGCTACAACGTAATAGGTTGTACCAACCAGCTTTAACGGATTGCCTTTATCGGGATCTATGGGGTTTCCGGCATCGTCATAAGCAACTTTATCGGCTGCTACACTCTTTTTACCCGAAACTGTCCACTCCGTTCTTTCGATAACGGACTCTTTTTCATCAACATCTCCAGGTTTGTAAATATAGAAAGCATCAGAAGTTGTATACTCACCCTCAACACCTACAACCTTTACCGCATAGAGACCTGCATCCGTAAGTACAGTCGTGTCGTCTACTGCGGCATAAATAAGCTCCTTTTCATTAAGCATATCTGCACTGGAAAGCTTAGCGTACTCATAAGCCATACCGATAATTGTTCCTGTAAGAGTACCGTTTTCATTTATTCCAAGCCCTTCGGGCTTAGATGCCTTAGGAGTGTCAATATAGTAAAGTCCATTGGTCAAGCTCGCCGTACTCTGAACGTCGCCTCCGCCGATTACAACGCCAATCCAAGAATTATCACTATACGTTTTATAGTTTGCAACCGTTACAGGTGTTCTTGCATTCACATTTACAGTAAATTTTTCAGGGTCGTTCATTCCTGCAAGAGGAAAAATCTGTATCCCAACAAGATATCCTCTTTCGGGAAGAGCACTCTCCCAAGCACTTTTGTCTGTAAAATCGAATTTAATTGCTGTACTAAGCGACTTGTTTAAGGTAAATGGTGTACTAATTCCAGTATATTTAGAAACTGCATCTGCCTCAGGGTCATACACATAAGCTACCACCTTAGAAGAAAAAGCCTGTGAATAACCTAAAGCTCCACCTCTCAGCAACATTCTGATATTAAAACTATTTACTTCGGAAATTGGAATTATCTGATCGCTGTTATACGCATATTTTATGTCAATATCAGTTTGTGTCTGATACAATACATAATCCTGATAAAATTCGGCCTTTGCAGTATTATACAGCTTTTCCTTTTCTGCATCAATAAACTCGGTAGGAGCATCTTCCTTATAATATGCACCCCAAAGCTCATCAATAGTAGCCTTGTAAGCCGAAAGCAAATCTTTGTCTCCGGCTGCAAGCTCTGTTGCTTCAGCTAAAGCACTTTCCCATGTGTTATTGTAAAACCAAACTTGTTTATAGCTACTGTTAAACTGCTGCTGTGTCCCTGATGGAATAAGCTCATGTTGATTATAAGATGCATGTCCTCGCCAGTAACAACCACCCGTAAAATATCCAGGGGCAAAATGATTCCATGAGTCAACGCCCCTTATTTCGCCTTCAACATGGCGGGAATTGGTAGTTGCAGGCCAAGGGTCTGTTGTTGAAACTCCCCATACCGTTGCAAGCCTTTCTCTTGTTGAATAATCGCCATACACGTAAACGATTTCGTAGTCGCTCTCAAAAGTGCTATCTGTTGACACGGCATAAAGACCTGCCAGACCCGTGTTCTTTGCATCTGTGAGCTGGATAGCTTCACCAAGATCGAGTCCGTCACCTGCTGCATTAAGTGTTGCGGGAGCTGCGTAGTATGTGTCGTCAACTCCGCCTATTGCACCGAAGCCACCTGTAATATCGGTAGCAAATGCAGTAAGGGTCATTAGAGCCACGATAGCTACTGCGCTCACAACAAAACGCATAATTTTGTTATTTGACATAACTTCCTCCTAAAAGTATAAATTTATACTTTTTGTATAAATTATTTTCTACAATAATATTATGTTATAAAATTGGGCTAATGTCAATAGCGAAAGCAAACAAAAATTCAAGTCAATTTTTTACATCAAAAAGCGGCTGTTTCCAGCCGCTTTTTGTTATATCTTTGTTATTTTTATGTAATAAGTAGAATAGTTTGACATTTTAAGATAAATCTTGAAGTTATCAGCCGTGAATATTTCCGACCTTACAAGCTCTCTATCGTGGCTTTCGTCAAGGAGATAATACTCTACCTCTACCTTTCCTTCGGGGTTTATAACGTCAATGCAGATATTCTTATCCTCCGCCTCGTCCTCGGCGTCAAAGTAGGTAAGCATCATACCGTAGTTACCCTTGCCGTCGGTTGCAACGCAGTTATAGGTTTTTCCTACTGCATATTCGGTGGGCACCTGTCTTCCAAGATGCAACAAATCTCTGAACATAAGATACACAAAATAAGTCTTAAAGGGCTTATACGTACCCTGCTCAAAAATTCCGTTAAATCCGCAGGGTCTTGCATCGTAGTACATGAGAGTGTCAAGCCTTTCAGACTGACCGACACACATAGCACCTGCTACAAAGGAAGAGCCTTTAAGCTTCTTCTGTGTATCAAGCGAATACTGATAAACGTCACCTGTCCAGCCCTTGACGTAGTTCCATTCGTTAAGGCTTGTTTCGATATCGCCGTAGCCATACTTGGTAAGAACCTTATCTACAAGCTGAATTTTTCTGGGGAACTCGTTTACGTCCTCTCCGTACATATGCCATGAGAAGAAGTCGAGGGGTGCGTGCTTGCCCTCTCTTGTAAGATAGGTGAACATATCCTCGAATATATCAAGGCTGTCGGTCACCGAGCAAAGAGCGGGACCACCTATCTTAAGGTGAGGGAATTTGCCCTTCAGATGATAGAGAACCGTCTCAAAAAACTCGAAGAACTCATCCATTGTACCGCCCCAGGTAGGACTGTTGCCCTGCTTGTAGCCGGTGTCGGGCTCGTTCCATATTTCCCAATACTCTATATCATAATGAAATCCGTTAGCCCAGCCCTCGTTATAGTGCATAATAATATGCTCACAAATTTCAGCCCATTTCTGAAAATCCTTGGGAGGAAGGGTACCAAACTTATAGCCGTGCTCGATAGCGGCACCGAGACGGTAGAACACCTTTGTTCCCGCATCAACTATATTTTTAAGGTATTTATCGGTAGGCTCGAAAATATAGGATGCGGGGTCGTTTACGTCTGCATCAAAGTTTCTGAAAATTCTGTGTACGTCAACCGAAAATTCTCCGCCGTAGCCCGTGAAGAATGCCGAGTCGTGAAGACGTGCGAAGGAAAACTCCGCTTCCTTATATAAACCAAAATTAGTTGGTGTCTTTCTGACACCGGGTGCTGTGGGACCGTTGTTGACGGCATTCATATACTTGATCTTACCGCCTGTTTTAGTTAAGTCAAGACAAATACTTTCCATAGCTTTTCTCCTTTTTTCAGTTCAAGTTCATTCTAAATACCACGTATGGAAAAGTCAATAGAAATTTTAAAAAAAGAGCAAAATTGGTGATTTTACACCAATTTGCCCTTTTCTTTTTTACTCTTAAAAATAAACAAAACGTAGTAAATTACGCCCGCTAAGGCATCGGCGCCCCAGCTTGCCACCCAACCGATAAACATTCCCGTCATGCCCATTTTTGAAATCAATATGTAGGACACAAAAATTCTTACTAAGGTTCCCGACGCAGTAGAAACAATGAGAGGTGCTTTTGAGCCAAGCCCTCGGAAAAATGCATGGAAGAGGTTAGCTACAACGTTAATAGAAATAAGAGGAATAAAATAAGTCAAAAACTCTGCTGCATAGACCAGCGCATCGGTGTCGGTCTTATCCTTGAAGAACAGTGAGGTAATCTGTTCGGGAAAGAGAGCGCAAGCGAGAATGAAGGGAAGCGTAAAAACAAAGCCTTGTATAAATCCAACCTTTACGCCCTTGGGGAAAAGATGTTCTTTTTTACCACCGTTTGCCTGAGCAATATAGTTTGCAAGGGTTTTGGAGGAATTCTGATAAACCGCCGCATTTATGTCGAATACCCTTTGACAAACCGTATATGAAGCGGTGGCACTCTTACCAATAGAGTTAACAAGAGGAGAAACAATAAAGCCTGCGCCGTACATTATCATCTGTTGAATCATGTTGGGAAGTGCATAGCTTACCGAAGAGAGGAAGGAGGATATACTGAACCTTGCTTTATAATCGCTTATCCCCATTTCCTTATAACAGGAGCGGAACTTGAATATATAACAAATATCCACTACCCCTGCGGCAATTACCGATGAAATAGCCACTCCGAAAACGCCCCAATGGAGTACAACTATGCTGAAGATATTTCCCGAAACGTTCAGAACTGCCGACAAAACGGACATTATGAAAGGAAAGGTTCCGATACCAAAGGAGTTTATCATAAGAAGTCCCGTGGTATTCATCATTATGAGAAAAAGCCCCAAAATGTAGACCGTAAAATAAGCGCTTGCCTCTTTCACAATGGATTTATCAACGTTGAGGAACTCGAAAAGCGGACCTTGGAATATAACCATAAAGAGAGAAATAGCAAAAATAACACTGCAAAAAACAGTAACACCTGTAAAAACTGCATTCTTGATAAGTCTGTATTCCTTAGCCCCGAAGAGATTTGCAATATAAATAGAAAAGCCCGAGCTAAGTCCCCAAAAAGCAGAGGATACAAAGGATATCAAGGGTGCAGTTGCACCGATTGCCGCAAGTCCTTCCTCGCCCAGATATTTACCTGCTATAACCGTATCGATTGTTGCATACAGCTGAGAAAAAAGTCCTGCAAGCACCATAGGAATTGCAAAAAGTATAAAGTTTTTATAGATATTACCCGTTGTTAAATCCCTCATAAACGCTCCTTGACATTTTTTTGTTTATCCTTTATAATCATTATAATCCGTTTTAGAATTTTTGCAATATGTGTTTAAAATTTTGATAATTTATCAACTTTTGTCATAAAGGAGCATTTATGTATCAAAGTGAAAGACTTGATAAAATTCTGAAAATTTTGGAAGAAAACGGCTATACAACCGTTAAGTATCTTACCGAAACGCTGAACTATTCCAACGCCACCATAAACCGTGACCTGACTCTTCTTGAGTCGAAAAAGCTGGTGAAACGAAGCTATGGCGGAGTGGAGCTCGACCACAGCAAAAGCATACCTCTCGTTTTTCGTTATCACAAGATGAAAAACGCAAAAATGAAAATTGCTCGCACTGCGGCAGAGTTTATTGAGGACGGAGATACTATCTTCATTGACGCTACCACTACAACTCAGTATATCGGTCAGTACATAGAGAACAAAAAGGACGTTACGGTCATTACAAACAATATGGCGCTTGCCACCTATCTTGGTGATATGGGCATAGAAGTCATTTGTCTCGGTGGAAAAATCGTAGAGTCTCCTTACATGCTCTCGGGTGTTCAGACAGTAGAAAACGCAAGGAAGCTACACGCCGACAAGGTATTCTTTTCAACGGCGGGAATTCTCGACAACGGAAAGATAGTATGCTCGGAGAGCTACTATCTTCTTATGCTTACAATGCTTGAAAATTCGGACAAAAGCTTTTTCCTTGTAGACAAGGGAAAAATCAATCCTGAGGGAATAAACTGCCTTTGCGATATTGATGACGTAGACTTTGTCATATCCGACGTCAACTTAAAAGAAATAATAAAAAAAGACTGTAAAAGCACAGAATTTATAACAGCGAGGAAATAAAATGAGCTACAAAATAATAGCATGTGACCTTGACGGCACTCTTCTTAATTCAAAAATGGAAGTAACTCCCGAAAACCTTGAAGCAATAAAAAAGCTTGGTGAAATGGGAATTATCTTCGTGCCTTGCACAGGCAGAACCTTTGCCGAAGTGCCCGAGGAGATAAGAGAGCTTCCCGGTGTAAGATACGTTATTCACTCGGGAGGTGCGGTAGTTTTTGATAAAAAGACGGGCGAACGCATTGAAATGTGTATGACGAGAGAAAAATGCGATATTGTTTTAGATAAAGTAAACGAGTACCACACCTTTACAGTAGTTCGCTACAACGGAAAATCCTACGTAAATTCACGCACACACAATGAGGAATGCTATATCGAGCACAGACTTTCCGAAAACTGCCGTCGCTTCCTCTTCACTACAAACAACGCTATTGATGACTTTGAAGAATTTTCACGCAAAGTAGCGCCCG
The DNA here is from genome assembly GCA_045595105.1 of Eubacteriales bacterium. Lineage (GTDB taxonomy): Bacteria > Bacillota > Clostridia > Oscillospirales > SIG627 > RGIG6353. The sequence goes on from JAZNZV010000144.1 coordinate 21,074, forward strand.
TTGAGGCAACCTGCACTTACTTTAAATATCAAGAGGAGCAGGACGAATGCCGTGAGTTCTTTGAAAAGACAGGACTCTTTCAGGTAGTATCCTCAGAGCCCTACAACATAGAATGCCTCGATATCGCGTCGGGTAAAGGGGTTGCCCTTTTAAAGCTTGCCGAGAAGCTTGGCATAGACAAGAGTGAGACCATTGCTGTGGGTGACAGCAAAAACGACGAAAACTCGATAACTATGGCAGGGCTTGGACTTGCAATGGCAAACGCCTCTGACGAGATAAAGAAAATCGCCGACAAGGTAGTATGCTCCAACAATGAGCACGTTGTAAAATACCTTTTAGAAAACTTTATTAAGTGAAAAAAGTCTCTCGGTTCTTCCGAGAGACTTTTTGTTCGCTATTACTTAATAACCTTTACAAAAACAAGTATTGAAAGGATAATTCCCACAAGAGCGTAAAGACCTACAACTGTTCCCAAAATCGAAAAGATAATTCCGATAAGAGGAATTTTTGCAAGAAGACCGATAACAAATCCGCAAACCACGTCG
>JAZNZV010000145.1:0-4649 GCA_045595105.1 Eubacteriales bacterium
GGTATCCGTCCCGGCAAGCCCACTGCAGATTACATCACTAAGATTCTTAGCCGTGTAACTCTCATCGGTGCTATCTTCCTTGGTCTTATAGCTATCCTTCCTATGGTTCTCGCAATGGTTGTTCCTTCACTCGGAAACATCTCATTCGGTGGTACCTCACTTCTTATCGTTGTAGGTGTTGCTCTTGAGTTTGTACGTGAGATCGAAAGCCAGCTTATGATGCGTAACTACAAGGGATTTCTTGATTAAGAAAGTGTCCGACTCGCAGAAAGGATAAAATATGAAAATAATATTTTTGGGTGCACCCGGTGCCGGCAAAGGAACTCAGGCAGAGCTTGTTGCAGCAAAAGCAGGAATTCCCACAATTTCAACCGGTGTGATTTTAAGGGAAGCAATCAAAAACAAAACTCCTTTGGGTGTTTCGGCACAGTCCTATATCGAAAAAGGACAGCTCGTTCCCGATGAGCTCGTCATTGATATACTGACAGCAAGACTTAAAGAGTCCGACTGTGCAAATGGATATATCCTTGACGGATTCCCCAGAACGATTTCTCAGGCTGAAGCTCTTGACAAAATGAATATAACCATAGACAAGGTAGTTAACATCTACGTTCCCGATGAAAAGATTGTGGAAAGACTTGCAGGCAGACGCTCTTGTAGCGGATGTGGTGCAACCTATCACGTGGTGTTCAACCCCTCGGCTGACGGTGTTCATTGTACCCACTGCGGTAAAGAGCTTACTCAGCGTGCTGACGATAAACCTGAAACCATCAAAGAGAGACTTCGAGTTTATCACGAACAGACAGCTCCCCTTGAAGAGTTTTACAGAAATCGTGGCATTTTGTGTGATGTGGTTGGACAGGAAGAGCTTTCTGAAACAACTGCACTTACTATGAAAGCACTGGATCTGAAATGATTAACGTAAAGAATCAAAAAGATATTGATGAAATGCGTAAAGCCTGTCGTATCACGGCAGGAGCATTAAAGATGGCAGGCGAGGCAATACGACCGGGTATGACAACCGCCGAGCTTGACCGAAAGATAAAAAGCTTTATCGAACAAAACGGAGCAAAGCCCTCGTTTTTAAACTATAACGGGTTTCCCGCATCGGCTTGTATAAGTGTTAACGAAGAAGTCATTCACGGGATACCCGGTGACAGGGTTCTGCTTGAGGGCGATATAGTCAAGGTGGACGTGGGAGCTTATTTCCACGGTTTCCACGGTGACTGCGCCAACACTTTCCCCGTCGGTGATATATCAAGTGACGCCGCAAGGCTCATTGAGATCACTCGTCAAAGCTTTTTCGAGGGTATCAAAGCTGTTAAGGAAGGCTCACGTGTCGGTGATATCGGCGCAGGAGTTCAGACCTTTGTTGAGCAGAACGGATACTCGGTAGTCAGAGACTACATCGGTCACGGAGTTGGCGAGCATCTCCACGAAGAACCCGACGTGCCGAACTACGGCAGAGCGGGTCACGGACCAAGGCTATACAGTGGCATGACAATTGCCATTGAGCCCATGGTGTGTGCAGGAGATTATAAGGTCAGAACACTGGACAATGATTGGACAGTTGTAACCCGTGACGGAAAACTTGCGGCGCACTACGAAAACACAGTTCTCATAACTCCAACAGGAGTAGAGATAATGACCGAGGCATAATATGTCGCTTGTCGGAAAAATTGTGTTGTCAAAGTCGGGACGAGATAAAGGAAGCTACCTTGCCGTAATAGGTGAGAGTGAGCCCTACCTCGTGCTTGCCGACGGAAAGCATCGCAGGCTTGAAAGTCCAAAGCACAAAAAGCCAAAGCATGTTGAAGTTTTGAACAAAGCTCTCCCGAGCGAAATAGTTGACCTGCTTCTAAAAGGCGAGGTCACGAATAAAATGCTCATGAGAGCGATAAAAGAAAGTTTAAACAGTTAAATTCACTTTTCGATTAGGAGAATAAATTATGGGAAAAGAAGACGTAATGGAGTTTGAAGGCCTCGTTGTGGAAACACTTCCCAATGCGTGCTTCAAGGTAAAGCTCCAAAACGAACTCGTAATTCTTGCTCACATTTCAGGCAAGATGCGAATGAAGTATATTAAGATTGTACCCGGTGACCGTGTACTGGTTGACATATCGGTATATGACACCACAAAAGGCAGAATTACAAGAAGACTGTAATTCTTAAATTAAAAAATCATAACACAATGGAGGTTAATGATATGAAAGTTAAGCCTTCTGTAAAAAAAATTTGCGAAAAATGCAAGATTATCAGAAGAAAAGGCGTTGTAATGGTTATATGCGAAAATCCTAAGCATAAGCAGAAACAAGGCTGATAGGAGGGAAATTAAATGGCTCGTTTAGCAGGCGTAGATATTCCGAGAGAAAAGCGTGTTGAGATAGGTCTCACCTACATTTTCGGTATTGGTAGAACCGCATCCAACAAAATACTTGCAGAAACAGGTATCAATCCGGACACACGTGTTAAAGACCTTACAGACGATGAACTCGCAAAGCTTCGTGAGACACTCGAAAACGGATACGTTGTAGAAGGTGACCTCAGAAGAAAGATTGCATATGATATCAAGACAATGACAGATATCGGATGCTACAGAGGAATCCGTCACCGCAAGGGTCTGCCCGTAAGAGGACAGAGAACAAAGACAAATGCGAGAACACGTAAGGGTCCCGCAAAGACTATTGCAAATAAGAAGAAGTAAGGAGTGACAAGTTAAATGGCAGCAAAAGCACAGGCTAAAAAGACTGTTAAAAGACGTCGTGAGAGAAAGAACATTGAAAAGGGCGCGGCACATATCTGCTCCACTTACAATAATACAATCGTTACTCTTACTGACGTAGACGGAAATGCTCTTTCTTGGGCATCAGCCGGTGAACTCGGTTTCAAGGGTTCAAAGAAGTCCACACCCTTTGCAGCTCAGATGGCAGCAGAACAGGCAGCAAGAGCAGCTATGGAGCACGGACTCAAAACTGTTGAAGTTTTTGTTAAAGGCCCCGGTCAGGGAAGAGAATCTGCAATCAGAGCTCTTCAGACAGCAGGTCTTGACATTACACTCATCAAAGACGTAACACCCATCCCCCACAACGGATGCCGTCCTCCCAAGAGAAGACGTGTATAATTAAAGAAGGAGGTGCAAGATTATGGCAAAGTATACAGGACCTTCATGCAGACAGTGTCGTAGAGAAGGCGTTAAGATGTTCCTCAAGGGTGACAGATGCTTTTCCGATAAGTGCGCTATCGTAAGACGCAGCACAATCCCCGGTCAGCACGGTGCAGCCCGCAGAGGTATGATGAAGAACTACGGTCTCCAGCTTCGTGAAAAGCAGAAGGCTAAGAGATATTACGGCGTTCTTGAAAAGCAGTTCAAGAATTACTACGTTAAGGCTAACGCAACAGAGGGTATGACAGGTGAAAACCTTCTCAAGCTCATCGAAAGAAGACTTGACAACGTAATTTACAGAATGGGATTTGCAGAGAGCAGAAGAGACGCAAGACAGCTTGTTCGTCACGGTCACTTCACACTCAACGGTAACAAGGTAAACATTCCTTCTCTTATCGTAAAGCTCGGCGACGAGATTGCAGTTAAGGAAAACAGCAAGTCTCTTCCCAAGTTTAAGTCACTTATCGAAAATATCGACAATAAGAAGAATCCTCAGTGGCTCGACGTTAACAAGACAAACTACACTGCAAAGGTAGTTGCTCTTCCTGCAAGAGAAGACGTTGACTTTGAGATTCAGGAAAACCTTATCGTCGAATTGTACTCAAAATAAGAGATATCATCAACAAGCCCGATGCTTTTATTTACGTGGTACAATTCAGTGTGCTGCGTGAAAGCATGTATAGTTTATTCACAAACTAATTATTAGGAGGAAAATGATGATAGAATTTAAGAGACCGAGTATAGAGACTGTCGAATTAAGCGACAACGGATCATATGGCAAATTCGAAATTGAGCCCCTCGAAAGAGGGTTCGGTATAACATTGGGTAACTCCTTACGCAGAGTGCTTCTCAGCTCTCTTCCGGGTGTTGCTGTAACCTGTGTGAAGATTGACGGTGTTTTACACGAAATCTCAACAGTACCTGGAGTTAAGGAAGATGTAACCGAAATTATCCTTAATGTAAAAGGCATTACGGCTAAGCTCTTTTGCGACTGTCCCAAGACAGTTATAATCGATATGACAGGTGAGGGCGAGGTAACAGCAGGCGATATAAAGACCGACGCTGATATCGAAATTATAAACCCCGACCACCATATCGCAACCCTTGCAGCCGATACTAAGTTCTATATGGAGCTTACCTTCGACCAGGGAAGAGGCTACGTAAGTTCTGACAAGAATAAGCAGAACGGCGCCGGTACTATCGGAATGATATATACTGATTCCATTTACACCCCTGTGTACAACGCTAACTATGTTGTAACACCTGCCCGTGTAGGAAACAGCATCGATTTCGATAAGCTCACTCTTGAAGTTGAGACCGACGGAACTCTTTCCGCAAAAGAGGCAGTTTCGATTGCTGCCAAGATTCTCAACGATCATCTTGAATTGTTTATCAACCTTTCTGACAGTGCTAACTCACCTGCAGTAGGAATGGTAGACGATGACAAAACCGTTATGAAAATTCAGCTTGAGATGACCATTGAGGA
>JAZNZV010000146.1:0-4075 GCA_045595105.1 Eubacteriales bacterium
TACGATCCGACTTACGATTCTCTCTTTCTTCAAATTGACTCAACAAAACAAAAGATGGACAAAACAGTATTTTATGTTGATTTTTCCCTAAAATTGATGTATAATCTTTACAAGATTGTTGTTTAGAGCAACGGAGGGTGAAGATATGTATGCAAATCTTGCTTATCTCGGAAAGGTTGAAGAGGATATAGTTGACCTCAGCTGTCCCGTGCTTATTACGGCGGTTGGATATTACCGAATCCATTCGAGCCTTATAAGGACTTGGAGAGAAAAGGGCAGAGGGGACTATCAGCTGATATACGTTGCATCGGGGAAGATACATCTGTTCGAGGGCAGTCAGGAAAGAATAATCTCAAAGGGGTATATGATACTTTTCCGTCCCCGTGAGCGTCAGGTCTATCGTTTTTGCCCCGAGGACAAGCCCGAGGTCTATTGGGTGCACTTTACAGGCTCGGAGGTCGAGGAGCTTCTTGACCACTACGAAATGCCACACGACAAAAAGGTTTTCTTTACGGGAACGTCTGCCGACTACCAGTGGCTCTTCAAGCAGATGATACAGGAGCTTCAGTTAAGAAGAATAAACTACGGCGACCTTATGAATATAAGTCTGCGTCATTTGTTGCTTAGTATAAACAGATGTATAAAAGAGGGAAACAAAATGGGCACCGACACGCTCAACGAGGTCGAGCGTGCAACACATTATTTCAACGAGAATTACAACAAGACCATTTGTATCAAGGATTATGCCAAGGAGCGACACATGAGTGAATGTTGGTTCAACAGAACCTTCAAGCAGGTCACGAAGGTAACGCCTATGCAGTATATCCTCTCGCTACGTATCGTAAACGCTATAAGCTTACTTGAAACGACAGAATATAACGTCACTCAGGTGGCAAATGCGGTGGGCTACGAGGACCCGTATTATTTCAGCAGACTTTTCCGCAAGCAGACGGGAATTTCGCCAAGCGAATACAAAAAGAAAATGAGAAATGGATAAAACAAAACGGCAGAAAGCTCTGCCGTTTTTCGTTTATTTAATCAAGTATTGCGCCGCCCTCGCGGAGCTTCTTTTGCAAGAGCGAAACGTCGACCGAGCGGACAAGTCCGTCAGATGCTGCCGCCATAGCAGAAGCTACTCCTGCTGCCTCGCCCATAGCCATAGCTGCGGGCATACATCTCATGCCGCCAACCGCTTGGGACTCGCAAGAGAGTGTCTTTCCTGCAACGAGAAGATTGTCACAGTTAAGGGGAATAAGACTTCTGTAGGGAATATAGTATTTCTCTGCAATCTCTATTTTGAAGTTGCCCGAATCTCGCTCGCTTCTGTTGTGGACGTCCATTCCGAAAGCGTATACGGCAATTCTGTCATCAAACTTTGTGCCGCCCGAAACGTCTGCAACCGTTATTTTGTAGTCGCCCTCAATGTGTCGGCTTTCTCTTACTCCAAGGACCGAAGCGACGGCAGTGAGCTCTGCCTTTTCAAATCCACGTGTTTTGTCACGAAGCACCGACAGTGCCGCAAGCACCTGTGTGCGAGCCTCTGCGTGTGCCTCGGTCACCTCCTTTGAGCTTGAAGCGTCAACGTTAAACACGTGATAGTGATTTACCTTGTATCTGCCACTTTGAGGCATTCTGTATGCCTTGACTGGACGTTCGGGGCGCTCTCCGCGTGCCATGTATCCCGCATCACTCACTCCGCCCACCTCAAACATGAGGGTGGCAGGTTGGGGAACTCCGCTCTCTTCCTCGCCCTTGTAGGTAGGAACCCCTGCTGTGGCTGCAAGAGCTGCTATTCCCGTACAGTCGACAAACACCTTTGCCGAGATGGAAACAAGTCCGCCAAGGGTGTTGAGTATTGCATACTTTATCTTGCCATTCTCGGTTATGCAGTCCGAGAACTGCGTGTAACAGAGCACCTCAACTCCCGCCTCTCTTGTCATTTCGTCAAGTACGATTTCAAGACTGAATGCATCAAAGGGGGTGACTCTGCGGTGGTATCTTTCAATAAACGAAGTATGTATTGTCGGTGAGTCGGTGGTCGAGGGGTCTATTACAGCGTCATATTTTTTAAGAGCTTCAACTATCTCGTCAAACATACCGCCAACTACCTTTTCGTTACCTTCTCGGTCATAGCAGGTCATAAACGGACCAACAAGGCCGCTCGTTGCCATACCGCCAAGCGAGGCAGTGCTCTCAACGAGAAGAACCTTCGAGCCGTTTCTTGCTGCCGAAATTGCAGCGCATACACCCGAGGGTCCGCCACCGATAACGGCAACGTCATATTCTCCGTAAAGCTCTATTTCCTTGTTATAATTTATTTTCATACCTGCTCCTCGTAGGTGAAGCTTTCCCACGGAATGTTAACTGGCTTCTTTTGTGTGATTATCTCGTCAATGTGAAGAAGGAGAGGGAAGTCCTCTGCGTTAAGTGTTCCTGCCGCAACGTTCTTTTTAACGGCTCTTGCCACTCTTTCAGCAACAACGAGCGACTCAAGAGTAACGCCCTTGAGCTCTTCCTTCGCTTCGTCAATGTTAAGTCCCTTGCCGAGAAGTATTCCGACAAGACGAGTACGTCCACCGTAAACGGTAACGTAAAGGTCGCCCGCACCTACGCAGAGGTTGTTGAGGGTGAGGGCATTCTGGAAGCCGAGAAGTCTGTACATCTCCTTGGTTGCCTGTCCGAATACAGCTGCCTGTGAGTTGAAGTGAAGAGTATCCTCACAGAAATTTTTCTGATTAAGTCCGATAGTGAGAGCAATTCCGAGTGCGTATCCGTTCTTGAGTGCAACTGCGCTCTCAATTCCCGTAACGTCGGTAGTGATGCTTATGTGGTAGTAATCGGTCTTCATTGCGTTCTTTATGTACTCAAGAACCCCAAGGTCGCGTCCGCAGAAGCTTACCTCTGTCTGGTCGTGAGCCACGAGCTCATAGCTTGTGCAAGGACCGCCGATGGCGCAAAGGGGAAGCTTTTTTCCGAGCTCGTCAAGCTTCTTCTGCCAGAGGTCAGGATAGGTGAGAAGCTTTCCGTCTTCGGTGTCCATAAGTCCCTTTGTTACTGTGATAACGGGCATTCCATCGGGAATCTTCGGAAGAACTGTGTCACTAAACCAATCCACACCGAAGCTGCTGACACCGCCGATAACGAAATCAGCTCCCGATATCGCACTTTCAAGCTCTTCTATCTGATGATAGCTTACACCCTTTGGGAACGCTCTGTCAAACTTTGGGTGCTTGTCGCTCTTTTTGCACTCGTCAATAATCTCTCTGTCAAGATGTGTACCAACAAGGTGAACCTCGTTGCCGTTTTCTCTTGCGGGGAATGCGAGAGCAGAGCCCATCATTCCTGCGCCTACGATAGTAATAACTGCCATTATTATTAACTCCTTTTGTTTATTTTTGAAACAGTTTGAAAAAGATTGAAAAAACCTGAAACTTATGCTACAATTATATTATCTACATAGAAAAATTTCAATAGTTGACGCAAAATATGAAAGATTTTCAAACTTTTTCATCTAATCTTTCATTTGCTATAAGGAGAGCGTATGATAGTATACGAAAGACAGCAACAAATAGTGAAATATCTCAAAGAAAAGCATTTTGCCACCATAAAGGAGCTTTCGGGGGTTGTTTATTCAAGTGAGGCTTCGGTGCGTCGCGACGTAAAGGCACTTGAGGCAAAGGGCTACGTCAAGCAGATTTACGGTGGAGTAGTGCTTGCCGAGTATGAGAACAGTATCGTTCCCGTCGCTCTTCGTGACAGCTCAAATTCGGCAGTCAAGGAAGAACTCGCCCGACGTGCCGCAGAGGAGCTCTTTGACGGAGCTACCGTGCTTATGGACGGCTCGTCAACTGTTCGCAGAATTATCAAGCATATTGATAAATTCAGAAATTTAAAGATAATAACCAACAACGTACGTATTTTTAATGAATGCGAGGCGCAAGGAGTGACGCTCTATTGCACGGGCGGACTTTTCTTGGCGGAGAATAACATATTTGTGGGAAGCGGAGCCGAGAGATACGTAGGCGAGATAAAGTCGGAGGCCAAGCGGTCTTAGGGAAGACAATCTCACCAGTCA
>JAZNZV010000147.1:0-7528 GCA_045595105.1 Eubacteriales bacterium
GATGTCCAAGTCTCTTGGCAACGGTATTGACCCTCTTGAAATAATCCGTGACTACGGCGCCGATGCTTTGAGATTTACTCTTGCTAACGGAAACTCTCCCGGAAATGATATGCGTTTCTATCAAGAGAGAGTTGAGGCAGCAAGAAACTTTGCGAATAAGCTTTGGAACGCAGCGAGATTCGTTATGATGAATCTTGACGTTGATAAGATTGAGCTACCAGAGGCTTCTCAGCTTCAAACAGAGGACAAGTGGCTTCTTGATACCTACAATAAGCTTGTTAAGGAAGTAACTGTCAACATAGAAAACTATGAGCTTGGCGTAGCCCTTGCAAAGCTGTATGACTTTATTTGGGATATCTTCTGCGACTGGTATATTGAGCTTGCAAAGTCTCGTCTCTTCGATAAGGCTTGTCCTTCGAACAAGAGCGCACAACAGGTTATATCCTACGTTCTTTCTAATACTTTGAAGCTTCTTCATCCTTTTATGCCTTTTATAACAGAAGAGATTTGGCAGACACTTCCTCACGATGGTGAAAGCATTATGATCTCTGACTGGCCCAAAGTAGATGACAATCTTGTATTTACTAAAGAAAGTGCTGATTTTGAAAAAGTAATTTCTGCTATTAAGGCGATAAGAACAAGAAGAACGGAAATGAAGGTTCCCGTTTCACGCAGAACAAAGCTTTATATCGACACGCCTTACCCCGAGCTCTTCAAAGCGGCAGCAGGATTTTTTGATAAGCTTGCTTCGGTTACGTCGGTAGAGATTGTAAGCGATTATGCTGACGAAGGTTCTGTAACTCTTATTACCGATGGTGCTAAGCTTTATATTCCCGTAGCCGATATGGTGGATTTTGCTGCAGAGAAAGAAAGACTCTCCAAGGAAAAAGAGAGATTACTTGGCGAAGTAACAAGACTTGAAAAGAAGCTTTCAAACGCAGAGTTTGTTAATAAAGCTCCCGAAAAGGTTGTTGCAATTGAGCGTGAAAAGCTTGAAAAGTATAAGTCTCAGCTTGCCGATACTGTTGATGCTCTTGAAAAAATAAAGTAACCGACAGAATTTTACAAAATATTCAGAATTATTAATATATCCTATGGATGTGAAAACTCCATAGGATATATTTTTTGTTAAGGTAGGTAAAAGCATGGCAGTTGAATTCAGTAGAATAGGGGAGCTACTTGTAATAGCTCCAACGGGTGAAATCGATCATCACGAAACTAAAGAGCTAAGGCGAGAAATGGACACAGAAATAATCGACGCAATGCCTGAAAAGATAGTGTTTGATTTATCACATACTACTTTTATGGACAGCTCTGGGCTGGGCTTGATTCTTGGACGTTTTAATAAAGCAACCGAGCTCGGAATTGAAATGGAGCTTGTAAATCCGGGTGAAAAAATAATGAGAATTCTGTCTATGGCAGGAGTAGATAAGATTGTTAAAGTGAAAGGAATAGAAAGATGAAAAATAACATAAAAAATAAAATTGTATGTAAGTTTAATTCGGTGTCATCAAATGAAGCTCTGTCAAGAATAATAATCACCGGATTTATAATGCCTTATAATCCCACCGTTGAAGAAATAGCAGACGTAAAGACTGCGGTCTCTGAAGCTGTCACAAACTGTATTGTCCATGCGTATAAAAACGCCGAAAACGGAGTAATCGAGTTGAAGGCTACATATTCAGATAAAGGAATTCTTGTCATAAACGTTCGTGACAGAGGCTGTGGAATAGAAGATATCGAAAAAGCTAAGCAACCGCTTTTTACTACCGATAGAGAAAACGAGAGAAGCGGAATGGGATTTTCTATAATGGAGAGCTTTTGCGACAAATTGAAGGTTACTTCAAAAATAGGCAAGGGAACGAACGTGACACTTATTAAAAAACTGTCAAATGAATAATTTTTCAAATACAAAGGAAAGAATTAAGCTTGCACGTGACGGGGATGAACAAACGCTTTCGGAACTTGTCTGTGAAAATACGCCTCTTGTGAAAAGTATAGCCAGTAGATTTCTTGACAGAGGAGCCGACTTTGACGATTTGGTACAAATTGGAATGATTGGACTTGTTAAGGCGATAAGAGGCTTTGATTTTTCTTATGATACTGCACTTACTACTTATGCAGTACCTCTCATCTATGGCGAAATCAAAAGATTTTTAAGAGATGACGGTATTATAAAGGTTAACCGTGAAACCAAGACAAACGCAATGCATATCATGAGGTTTGTAGAAGATTATGAGAAGATAAACGGTTCCTCTCCTTCTGTCTCGATCGTGGGCTCCGCTCTTGGCTTAGGTGAGGAGGAAGTGGTTTTTGCTTTGAATTCCGCACAACCCATTTCAGCACTTGTGACAGAGGGGGATAACGGAGATGAATTCGAGCTTCCTATCGGCATAGATGATACCGATAACAATATTGAAAAGCTTGCAGTAAGAGAGGCTGTTGAAAGGCTGTCTGAAGAGGACAGAAAATTAGTTGAACTTAGATTTTTCAGAGATATGACGCAAGTACAAACTGCTAAAATACTTGGAATAACTCAAGTGAAGGTTTCGAGGCGTGAGAAAAAAATATGTCAAATACTGAAAACGCTTCTCGAATAAGCCTTGCAAAATGGAAAAAAGTGTGATATACTCATAACTGCTATTAAAAACGTTAGGAGTGAATTATATGAAGATACTTGTTATCAACGCAGGAAGCTCGTCTTTGAAATATCAACTTATCGATATGGATAATGATGCGGTACTTGCAAAAGGACTTTGTGACAGAATAGGAATTGACGGAGGCAACTTCAAGCATAAGGTTGAAGGCAGAGAAGATTACAAGCTTGACATTCAGATGAAAAATCATGAAGAGGCTGTAAAGCTTGTAGTTGATACTCTTGTAAGCAGCGAGCACGGTGTTATTTCTTCAATGGAAGAAATCGGTGCAGTAGGACACAGACTTGTTCACGGTGCAGATAAGTTCTCCAAGTCCGTTATTATTACGGATGAGGTTATCGAGACAGTAAAAGAGTGCAGTGTACTCAGCCCTCTCCATAACCCCGCAAACCTTACAGGCGTCAGAGCTTGTCAGGAAATAATGGGCAACATCCCTCAGGTTGGTGTTTTTGACACAGGCTTCCATCAGACAATGCCTGACTACGCTTACCTCTATCCCATTCCTTACAAATATTATGAAAAGTATAGAATTCGCCGTTATGGCTTCCACGGTACTTCTCACCGCTACGTAACTCTTCGTGCGGCTGAGACACTTGGAAAGAAGCCCGAGGACATCAAGATTGTAACTTGTCACCTTGGTAACGGTTCTTCTATTGCAGCCGTTGACGGTGGCAAATGTCTTGACACAACAATGGGTATGACTCCCCTTGAAGGTATTATGATGGGCACTCGTTCGGGTACCATCGACCCCGCTATTATTCCTTTCCTCATGGAAAAAGAGAATATGACCGCAAAGGACATCGACAGAATGCTTAACAAGGAGTCGGGTATTCTCGGTATTTCTGAAAAGACCAGTGATAACCGTGACATTGAACAGGGAGCAAGAGCAGGAGACGAAAGATGTAAGCTTGTAGAAAACATGCTTTGCCACCAGCTCACTAAGTATATTGGTGGTTATATGGCTGCTATGGGCGGTTGTGATGCTATTGTATTTACAGGCGGTATCGGTGAGAACAATCCTGCTTACCGTAAGAGAGTAGCTGATAAGCTTGCATTTATGGGTGTTAAGATCGATGACGAAAAGAACGAGTTTGCAAAGCGCAACGGACTTGAAGTTGATATCTCGGCAGAGGGAACAACCGTTCGTATGCTTGTTCTTCCTACAAACGAAGAGCTTATGATAGCAAAGGATACTTACGAGCTTGTAAAATAAAATGTAATAAAAAATTCGCAATTCAAGAGAATTGCGAATTTTTTTATTTATTTGATTTCTCTTCCGCCGTCGCCGGGTGTTGTTATGTAGAAGGACGGCTCATAACCGATTTTTTCGGTGTAAATTCTATGGACTGTTTCTTTGAATTCGTCAATTGCATCGTTTTTAACAATACTTACTGTGCAACCACCGAATCCTGCACCAGTCATTCTTGAGCCAAGACATCCTTTTACGCTTCTTGCGGCGTCTACGAGTGTATCAAGTTCAATTCCCGTTACTTCGTAGAGGTCACGAAGAGAATCGCCCGACTGATTGAGAAGCTCGCCAAACAGAGGGATATCACCACTTGAAAGAGCTTCAACTGATTTTGCTACTCTGTCACATTCATACACTACGTGTTCTGCACGTGTACGGCAGACGTCACATTTAATTGCAGATTTGTTTTTTTCAAAGGCTTCTACGCTTACGTCTGCAAGACATTTAATTTCGGGCATAACAGCCTTGATGTCGGAAAGTGCCTTAGCACACTCATCGCATCTCTCGTTGTACTTTGACGTTATAAGACTACGCTTTTTGTTAGTGTTGGTTATAACTATCGAAGCATCACCAAGGTCAAGAGGCACGTGCTTGTATTCGAGCGTTGCACAATCTACGAGTACGGCACAGTTTTCCTTTCCCATTGCAGATGCGAATTGGTCCATAATACCGCATGAAACTCCTGCATAGTTCCTTTCGGCTCTTTGACCGATGAGAGCCATCTTTATCATGTCAACCTTTTCGTTTTTGCCCGCTTTTTCATTTGCAAAAACAGTGAGCGTAAGAGCTGTGGCAACTTCGATAGCAGCCGAAGAGGAAAGTCCGCCACCATGAGGGAGCGTGTCGTCGTAAAGCATATCGGCACCAACTAAGTCAACACCGTCAATCATCAGTTCTTTTGCAATGCCCGCTTGATAATTTCCCCACCAAAGGCCCTTGTAGCTGTCGATGCTGTCAAGGTCTACTTCTACGTGGTCGGTAAGGTCGGTTGCTTCCATAACAAGCTTTCTGTCGGTTCTCACTCTTGCAGCGATAGTTGTGCCGAGTGTAATAGCGGCAGGAAGAACTGAACCGCCGTTATAGTCAATGTGCTCACCGATAAGGTTAACTCGTCCGGGAGAAGCAAATACTCTCACACTTGCTTCATCACCGCCGAATCTCTTTATAAACTCTTTCTTTAATTCAGCAACAGTCATTACTTTTCCTCCGATACATATTTTTTATGAGCTTCTCTGAGCTCTATTGCTTTTTCTTCGGGACAAGTTGGATTACAATGCGCCCACGCACCCGTTTCACTGGATGCGTTGAATTTTATCTTATCTTTTGAACGCATAGGAGGGAAGAACTCAATGTGGAAATGGTGAAAAGGTGTCTCTTCACCGTTTACTGCACCTTGATGCATACACATCATATAGGGGAAAGGGAAGTCGAAGAGGCAGTCAAGAGTGCCTGCGGCTTCTCTTATGGCAGCAGCGAGATTCTTGCGTTCACTTTCGTTAAAATCCGTTATGTATTGCTTGTGGCTTTTAGAAGCGACCATGATTCCGTAAGGGTACTCCGACCAGAAGGGAAGGAAAACTATAAAGTCATCATTTTCAAAAATTATACGTTTATTTTCTTTTCTTTCTTCGTTGAGAATATCGCAGAAGAGACAGTTGCCTGTTTCTGCCATATATTTTTTTGAGGAAGCAAATTCAAGCTCAAGCTTTTTTGGAATAAATGAATAACCGTATATCTGACCGTGAGGGTGAGGCATGGTGACGCCAACCGCTTCACCTCTGTTTTCAAAGATAAAAACGTATTTTATATTCTCGTCCTTCTTAATCTCTTCAAAGCGTTCACACCAAAGATTTACAAGCTTTTCGACGTGCTCCTGAGGAAGCTCGGGGAGAGTGATGGTATGATTGCTTGAGTAAAGTATTACCTCGCATTTACCGTAGCAAGGCTTTGTCTTAAAGAGGTCTGTTGCAACGTCATCGGGAACGGGAGGGGTTTGCATCATTGAGGGGAAATCGTTGTCGTATTCAAAAACCTCAAATTCATCGGGTACTTTACCGCTACCGGGACAAAAAGGGCACCAATCTTTTGGCATCTGCGGTCTGTTCTGTCGATGTGAGGCTATCATTACCCAATCGCCTACCATTGGGTTAAATCTAAGTTCAGCCATTTTTTATTTCTCCTTAAATATATTATATAAGTGTTATCAAAAAAATTATAAAACATAGTATATCAATTTACAATGAAAAATATCACAGTAAACTTGTGAAAAATCAAAATAAATCCGATAAAAACTAAATAATTTTAACTTTATCTTTTAAAAAATCACCATGCAAAGAATATCTAAAGTGTTTTTGCGTAATAAACTACGTGTTCTTATCATAACATTTGAGAGTGAGGGGGATTTTGATACTGAAAAACTAACTTGTTAGAATTGAAAAAAATATTTGTAAAAAATTGAATGTTTTGCACAAATTTAGTCACATAACTATCGATTTACCATTTTAAATTGCCCAAAATCTATTGACACAAAAGTCAACTTGTGGTATCATATCAGTGTAAAAACCTAGCCTTGATAAGGCAGGAAAATAAAGGGCATAGCCCGAATAATTTAAGGAGAGATTTCTATGAAGAAGATCACCGCACTCTTTCTTGTAGTGATGATGCTCGTTTCCGTTCTCAGCCTTAACGCTTTTGCAGCAGTTGAGAATTACAACGAAGATTGTGCTACAATCGTTAAAGAGACAGTTCTCAAAGGAACACCCGTTATCGACGGTAAGCTTGATGCAATCTATACCCAGAGCTTAACAGTTAAGCTTCACGGTCCTGCAGCTTCTTACTCACTTTCCAATGGTGCTGAAGAAACTACCGCTACAGGTACAGCATATGCACTTTACGATGATAACTTTGTATATGTGTTCTTTGAAGTAACAGATACTACACTCATGCAGAACGACCCTGAGTACGTTCAGGACCATCCTCACCCTCACCTCAACGACGCTGTTGAGTGGAGAATAGGTGATGACCTTGAAGACCACTTTGCTCCTTATGACGGATCAAACGATGCTCACCACCTCTTCTATGCAGATGCTCATGGCACAAGATTTACTTGCTATGAAGAATCTATGGGTGATGACGTTGAAAAGCTTAAGAGCAAGGCTGTTATCTCCGGTAACAAGTATTTTGTAGAAGCAGCCGTTCCCCTTATCAAGCCCTTCCAGGAAGGCGAAATGATTCAGTTCAACTTCCAGATCGACGACCTTCAGGAACTTGAAACAGAAATGATGTCTGCTATCGGTCTTGGTCCCAAGCCCGTATCTCTCGTAGACTTCTACTGCGGTGGCGCTGTTGAAGGCGGTTCTGCAGTTGTAACACCTGATCCCGAACCCGAAGTTAAGGATCCCGAACCTGTTGTAACACCTGAACCCGAAGTTAAGGATCCCGAACCTGAACTTCCTCCTGTTGAAGTTCCCGATGAACCCGTAGAGGGCACAGATGAGCCTGTTGAAGGTACAGATGAGCCTGTTGAGGGTACAGACGAACCCGTAGAGGGTACAGATGAGCCTGTTGAAGGCACTGACGAGCCTGTTGAGGGTACAGATGAGCCTGTTGAAGGCACTGACGA
>JAZNZV010000148.1:0-5099 GCA_045595105.1 Eubacteriales bacterium
TACATATTACACCTCTATACTGACTACATCATAGCCCAAATAATAGGTAAATGCCTCTTCAAGGATTTTCTTAACGTGACCGTTTGAAACTGTGGTATGGTGTTTAAAGCCTCCTCGTGCAAGCTTAAGAAGCTTTTCCTGAAGATTGTTAATTTCTGCCACACCACCACAACCAAAGAACTCCTTCTCTATCTCATCATCCGTAAACTTGCCTTCACTGAAATATATAGTTATCTTTCCGTTTTCCGTTTTGCAGTTAGAATATGTCATAGGGAAAGAGGCAATTCTTCCCTCGTTTGTTCCCCAACCGCTTCCGGGGTCTCCTTTGTCAAACATCTTGTGAGAGGTAACCTTTCCTCGCGATGCCATAAGCTTCTGCGGTGTTGAGCCGCAATGGAAAAGAATAACCTTGTTCGGGTCATCACCGTAATTGTTGTTCCAATCAAGGCAGGCAGAAGGTCCTTGAGTAGCAAGAGAAAGTGCTCTCATAGTTATTGCACTGCACATATCGATTTCGCACGATGCAGTAATTCCTCTGTCGTTAAGCTCAGAAATAAGCACGCAAGGGCAAACTCTTAAATACGTTTCCATTTCATTCCAGCATCGAAGCGCTATTGCATCAAGATGATAATCCTCAATATACTCGTCTATTACAACGCTAATTTTAGCAAGCATTGATTTCTTGTCCTCGGGAACATTAGAAAAATCCGTGTAGCTTTCAAGCGTTTTTTTCTTCTCTATCACCTTATAGTCATCATCTTTTTTTGCTCTTACAAGCTCAAAAAGTTCGGAAAGGTCAAAGCATTCTACGTTTATACCGTGTCTTTGCATAGCAAGCTCGTCAAAACGCACCGTCTTAAAGGCAGTTGTTCTGGCACCGATGCATCCTATTGTGAATCGCTTCATACCTTTCACTACTCTGCACACGCCTGCAAAATCACGAAGGTTTTCATTAAATTCCTTTGAAAGAGGGTGCACTACGTGAGGAGTCATAACAGTATAAGGAATATTATACTGTTCAAAAACATCGGTTACTGAAAACTTTCCGCAATAAGCATCTCTTCTATGCTGAAAATCCATCATACCTATTTCATCAGGATATGCCTGCATTAAAATCGGCACTCCTGCATCTTGGAGAGCGGTTATTGCTCCGTTTTCATCTATAAAAATAGGCATACAAAGAATAACCCCGTCATATTCACCCTCATGACTCTTAAGCCATTTGGCATAAATTCTGCCTTCGTCCCTTGTTTCAACTGCGCCATAACGTGTTGCAGACTCATCCATCATAATATAGTCATATCCTGCATCAGTCACAGCCTTTACCATATCTTCTCTTGCCCCCTCTATAAGCTCAGCGGGCATAAATCCACGATTTCCAAAATACAATGCAAACGTCTGTTTTTTCATATATTCGTCCCCTTTCGATACGTTCATCTTGATTATATTTATTTTTGTGATATAATAAAAGACAAATATGTGCGAATTTTTGTAAATTTGTACGGAAAGTCAGGATGTTTTTAATGGAACTTAAAATAAACTTTGAGAAGCTTGACGGTATAATGCAAGCGTTTTATTTGCTTACCGGTATTAAAATTATAATTTTCGATGAAAAAAGAAATGTCATTCGTTCATATCCGGAAAATGACTGTGCATTTTGCAAAAAAATTAAGAGCTATTCGCATACTTCTAAAAAGTGTACCAAAAACGATATCGACATCTTCGCTTCCTGCAAAAAAGACGGTCAATTAAAGCTTTATACCTGTCATGCAGGGCTTGTAGAAGGCTGTGCTCCTTTATCTCAGGGAGGCAAAATACTGGGTTATATTATGTTTGGACAGATTTCAGACCTGCCTTCAAGAGACGCTCTTTTGCAAAATATAACAAATGTTTGCAGTGAAAATAACCTTGATGAAAAACTTTTTCATAAGCTTTCAAAATCAATTAAATTAAAAAGCTACGACGATATAATGGCATCTGCAAAGATTTTCGAGGCTTGTATAAGCTACATTATTCTCAACGAAATGCTTACCCCCGAGCTTGACAAAACTATGCAAAAATGCGAAGAATACATAGATAGCCACATTGACAGCGTAAATGTTGAAGCGCTTTGTAAATATATGAATTTGAGCAGAACTGTACTTTACGATATATTCAGGAAGAAAACCTCATTAGGGGTTGCAACGTTCATCCGTAACAAACGGTTGCAAAAAGCAAAAGAACTTCTACCCGTAAATGAATTATCTATAAGCGAAATAGCTTCCAAGTGTGGGTTTGACGATTACAACTATTTTTCAAGAGTTTTTAAGCAAAAGTTTGGACAAAGCGCAAGGTCTTATAGATAAAATCGTCTCTAAACGAAAAAAGAGTGAAGCGAATGCTTCACTCTTTTTGTTTTCATTACAAATTATAATACTTTTCAAATTCTGCGGGATGAGGGATGGTGTTCAGCTGACGTACCTCTTCACGCTTGGTCTTAATGAAGTTAGTGATAAGCTCCATGGGGAATACTCCGCCTGCTGTAAGGTAGTCGTTGTCCTTTTCGAGGGCGTCGAGGGCAGCCTCGAGAGAGGTAGGAAGACCTGTAAGCTTCTTCTTTTCTTCCTCGGGAAGGTGGAAGAGGTTGAAGTCGTAGGGACCCCATCCGTTTTCGTGGGGGTCTATCTTATTCTTTATTCCGTCGATACCTGCCATAAGTATTGCGGCATAGCAGAAATAGGGGTTACAGGTAGCGTCGGGGTTTCTGAGTTCAAATCGTCTGAGCTCGGGTGCCTTGGCATATGCGGGGATACGGATAACCGCACTTCTGTTAGAGGTAGCGTAGCCTACGGTTACGGGAGCCTCAAAGCCGGGTACAAGACGCTTGAAGGAATTTGTACTGGGGTTGGTGATAGCACAAAGAGACGCAATGTGCTTGAGAAGTCCTCCCATGAAGTAGTGAGCTTCACGGCTGAGGTTTGAATATCCGTTATCGTCGGAGAATACGGGCACGCCATCCTTCATAAGAAGCATATGCACGTGCATACCGCTTCCTGCCTCACCCATAATGGGCTTGGGCATGAAGGTTGCTGACATTCCATACTTTCTTGCGGTGTTGTGAATGATATACTTTATCATCATAGTAGCATCTGCCATTTTAGACATAACGCCAAGCTCAGGCTCAATTTCAAACTGACCGCCTGCGCCTACCTCGGGATGATGGTAATTGAGGGCAATGCCTGCCTCGTCGATGAGCATACACATTTCGCTTCTTGCTTCATAGGTTACGTCAAAGGGCTTTGCAATGTGGTAGTTCTTCTGCTTTGCCACAACGTTGCCAAGTCCCTCCTCAGCAGAGTTCCAATGAGCCTGATAAGCATCTATTTCGTAGCCAACGCCTTCGGGTGAAACCTTCCAGCCTGCCTTGTCAAAAAGATAAAACTCAAATTCCGGGAGAATATACATTGTATCGGCGATACCGCTGTCTCTCATGTACTTTTCTGCCGCAAGAACTATGTTTCTGGGGTACTGTGCAAGGGGTCTGTTCTCGGGGTTATCAATAATCATTGCGTTACCTGTCATTGACAGAGTAGGTATATCACAGAAGGGGTCAATAACTGCAGTATCGGGGTCGGGTATGAACACCATGTCGCTCTTTTCAACCACAGCATAGCCGTAGTTTGAAGCGTCGAAGCCGATACCGTTCTTCATTGTCTTCTCGCTAAAATTCTTTGCGGGAATAGTAACGTGGCGATACTGACCGTTGATGTCAACCATTTTAAAGTCAACCATTTTAATGCCGTTTTCTTCAATAAGTTTTAAAATATCTGCTACTGTTTTCATATATTTCTCCTTGTTTTTAGTTAATAAGTAATTTTAACATAGTTTCACCAATATTGCAATAGAAAAATCAAAAGAGTCTAAAACGTCTTGTAATGTTAAATTAGATGCGAGTCACCAAAATTGAAATCAACTATTGCGCTTTCTTAGTTGATATGATATATTGTATATAGTAGATGATGTAACGAGTAACACCGAAAGGAGATTCTATGAAAAAACTTTTTACACTTTTATGTATCGTACTTCTACTTTTCGTCTCTTGCACTAAGGAAGAAACTCCCAATGCTCCCGAAATATCTATCGATATCCCCAAAGAAACTGAGCCCGAGCCCAAGCCTGAGATAACTAAGCCCGAGCCGGATGAAATAAAATCTCCCGAAGTACCTAATGATAGTAACCCAATGAATGAAACGCCGCTTAAAGACTCAGATGTTATAAGCTTTCAAGTAGATGATAGATTTTTTATCAAACGACACCTTCTTGAAAAAAGTGACAAGCTTTCAAACGATGAGGCTGTGAAAATTTTCAAGGAGCTACTTGATAAAGCAATCTTTGTAGAAAATCGCCTTTTGCACTCCCCTCCGCCTTATTCAGATGACCAGTTTGTTTATGAAGGTCGCACCTATGTTTACATGAATTCCGAAGAGTACAAAACCTTAGAAGATATAAGGGATGCGGTTTTTGAAGTGTTTACTCAGTCTTGTGGATATTCACATTTTTCGTCATTGATTTATGGAAACTCTTATAACTCAAAGTACATAGAAAAAGGCGGGAAGCTTTATTGCAAGGATACAGGGAGAGGGAATGCTATAAGCTACGATTACGAGTCCATAAGACTTACCGAACAATATAAGGGTGTGCTTGTATTTTCCGTTGATGCCTACGTTTTAGGTGATTTTGAAGAAAAGAGAACCTTTGTTATTATAGAAACCGAAAACGGCTGGAGACTGCCTCACAGCGCTTTCGACGAAAAAGAAGTTGCTCCCGATTTCCAATTTGAAAAAATTGACCTTGCAAGGCTCGACGAGGGCGAAACCTTTAAATATGCGCCGCATAATATTAACAGATATCGTTCTGAATTTGAATATAACGGAGAAATTATTACGATGAATTCTCCAAGCTTCACAGGCTTTAAAACCAATAACGTCAAGACCTATAAAGAGCTTTTTGCCTTTGAAAACAATTCCCTTGTTTTGACCGCACTCGAAGAAGGAACTCTAAAAGAACGGCACTTTCTTATTGACAGAACGGGTAAAATCATAAATATTGATTACCCCTCG
>JAZNZV010000149.1:0-5189 GCA_045595105.1 Eubacteriales bacterium
CCATTTTTATTTATTGTCAATATATTTTAATATGGTAATGCTTTTTCAATCATTTCAAAGCTCCGCATTGAATTCGCCAAAAAGCTTTTTCGGGGAGAACAGCCAAGAAACTTTTTGTAAAAAGTTTCTTGGCTGTTCTCCCCGAAAAAGCTTTTTGGCGAATTCAATGCGGAGCTTTGAAATGATTGAAAAAGCATTACCATATTAAAATATATTGACAATAAATAAAAATGGGGGTAAAATAAAAATAGAAAGGTGGTGCGGTATGATATATTCAACAGATGAGCTGAGAGCTATTATCAGTGATATTGCAAAAGCGTATGGCATAAAAAAAGTGGCATTATTTGGCTCATATTCTATGGGAACGCAAACACCTGACAGCGATATAGATTTGCTTATTGATAAAGGGGATATAAAAGGACTGTTTGTATTTAATAGCTTTGTTAATACACTAAAAGAGAGACTCAATAAGGAAGTTGACGTGATAACATATAATACTTTTGAGCGTTCTTTGATAAAGGACACCGTAAGAAATGAGGTGATTCTCTATGAACGATAGGGATATTTTGATAACTAAAAAATCTTGCAGTATGCTGATCAAATCGAACTCACGATATTACGCTTTGAATTAACCAGAGAAAAATTTGAAGAAGATTTTGTTGTACGTAATGCAATATCTATGTGTATTCTTCAAATAGGTGAGCTTGTCGGCAAGCTTTCGGATGAATTCAAGAATAAGTATAATAAAATGCCTTGGCGTGAAATTAAGGATATGCGGAACATAACTGCACACAATTACGGTGAAATTGATATTGATATTCTGTGGGAGACAGTTCTTAATGATATTCCTTCACTAAAAGAGTATATAATTTTAATAAACGAGAAATAGCTTCGGCTATTTCTTTTTTATGAAACTTTTTGTAAAAAGTTATATTACCTCTTAATACGAAATAAAGCTATTGTAAAAAATAAGAGCTGGTGATATAATGAAGTATATCATTTTATAGGAGAGAAACATGAAATTATTTATTGCATCAGATATACATGGTTCGGCAGAGTATTGCCGTCAGCTCATAAAGGCAGTTGAAAGAGAAACCCCCGATAAAATATTGCTTTTGGGAGATTTACTTTATCACGGACCCAGAAACGACCTCCCTGCAGAATATTCTCCTAAAGAAGTGGCATCAATGCTTAACTCAATAAAAGAAAAGCTTATTTGTGTAAAAGGTAACTGTGATAGCGAAGTCGACCAGATGATGCTGGAGTTCCCGATTCTGTCTGACTCAGCTATTATTTGCTGGGAAAATCTGATTATATATGCTTGTCACGGGCACCACGAAATTCCTCTTTTGCAAGAGGGGAATGTAGTTTTGTCAGGTCATACTCATATTCCTGCAGACTATGAAAAAGACGGTGTCCGCTATTTGAATCCCGGCTCGGCTTCCATACCCAAGGAAAATTCATGGCACGGCTATATGGTGCTTGAGAGTGGAGTATTCACTTGGAAGAATTTTGAAGGCGAGAAACAAAATGTATAAATATTTGTTATGGGACGTAGACGGAACGGTCCTTGACTTTCTCGCTTCCGAAAGATACGCAATACGGACTTTGTTTAAAAAATATAATCTTGGTGAATGCAGTGACGAAATGATAAAGGAGTACTCTGCAATAAATACAAAGTATTGGCAGATGCTTGAAAGGGGAGAGCTCACTAAAGAGGAGATATTGGTGGGCAGATTTCGTGAGTTCTTTGAAATGATAGGCGTTGACGTGACCATCGCCGAACGCTTTAACAAAGAATATCAGGTGACCCTTGGCGACCATATTGAATTTGTAAAGAATGCAAAAGAAACACTACTTTTTCAAAAGGGAAAATACACCCTCATAGCGGTTACCAACGGCACAAAGGTGGCGCAGGAAAAGAAGCTGAGACTGTCGGGGTTAAGGGACGTTTTTGACGAGATTTTCATATCAGAGGACGTTGGGGCAGAAAAGCCGAGCACAGAATTTTTCGATTACGTCTTTAAGAAAATGTGCATAGCTGATAAAAGGGAAGTGCTTATTATCGGCGATTCCCTTACAAGTGACGTGAAGGGTGGCTTTCTTTCGGGAATTGATACCTGTTGGTTTAACCCATCACATAAGCCTAATACTATCAGCATTCCCGTTACTTACGAAATTGATGACCTTGATAGGATAGCAGATATTGTTTTATGACTTTTTTAGGAGGGATTACTTTTGACTCAAAAGTAATCCCTCCTAAAAACACTTGTCAAATAAAATAAAATGTGATACAATGGAGCAAAATTATTATAACGGAGTTTTAAAATATGTATCATAACAACTATACAATGCTTTGCGATTACTATGAGCTGACAATGGCAAACGGTTACTTCGAGGCAGGGAAGAAGGACGAGATAGTATATTTTGACGCTTTTTTCAGAAGTATTCCCGACGGTGGCGGATTTGCTATTGCCGCAGGTCTTGAACAGCTTATTGACTATATTAAAAATATAAAATTTACGAGTGATGATATCGAGTTTTTAAGAGGTAAGAAGTGCTTCTCGGAAGGCTTCCTCGAATATCTCAGAGATTTCAAGTTTACGGGTGATATATGGGCTATTCCCGAGGGCACGCCTATTTTCCCCGGTGAGCCTATCATTACCGTTCGTGCTCCTGCTATCGAAGCTCAGTTTATCGAAACCTACTTGCTCCTTGCTATCAACCATCAGTCGCTTATCGCTACTAAGGCTAACAGAATAGTCAGAGCGGCTAAGGGTAGACCCGTGGCTGAGTTTGGCTCAAGACGTGCACAGGGTGCCGATGGAGCCATACTCGGTGCCAGAGCGGCTTATATCGGTGGTTGCGGTGCTACCGCTTGTACTATATCTGACAAGGAGTACGGAGTGCCTGCAACGGGTACTATGGCACATTCCTGGGTCCAGATGTTCGATAGCGAGCTTGATGCATTCAGAACCTACTGTGACCTCTACCCCGATAACGCCACACTTCTCGTTGATACCTATGACGTTCTTCACAGCGGTGTTCCCAACGCTATTAAGGCCTTTAAGGAAAAGGGGATAAAGAAGTGCGCTATCCGTCTTGATTCAGGAGATATTTCATATCTTACCGTGAAAGCAAGAAAGATGCTTGACGAGGCAGGACTTCATGATTGCAAGATAGTTGTATCTAATTCCCTCGACGAGACAATCATCCGTGATATCATATCTCAGGGGGCGTGTGTTGACTCCTTCGGTGTGGGTGAGCGCCTCATAACCGCAAAGTCAGACCCCGTTTTCGGCGGTGTATATAAGCTTGTAGCAAAGGAAAAGGACGGCAAAATTATTCCTAAAATAAAAATAAGTGAGAACACAGGTAAGATTACCAACCCTCACTACAAAAAGGTATATCGCATCTTCTCAAACGAAAGCGGTCAGGCGATAGCCGACCTTATGTGTGTTCACGACGAGGTGATTGACGAGAGCGTACCTCTCGACCTTTTCGACCCTGTGGATACCTGGAAGCACAAGACGGTGACCGACTATACTGCCAAGGAATTGCAGGTTGAAGTATTTAAAAACGGCGAGTGTGTTTACGTGACACCTCAGCTTTCCGAAATAAGAGACTACTGCAAGGAGCAGATTTCACATCTGTGGGAAGAGGTAAGACGTTTTGAAAATCCTCACCGCTACTACGTTGACTTATCCGAAAGGCTGTGGAACATCAAGCACGACCTTTTGAAGAGCAAAGGAAATTAAAAATATTGAGGGAGGGTACTTTTGAGTCAAAAGTGCCCTCCCTCAAACACCTACCCGAAAACCATAATCAAAATAATTAATATGTTTTTCGTGGGGGAATAAAAAGGGGGAGTGCTTTTGACTTCAAAAGCATTTCCCCTTTTTCATAATATTAACAAATATTAAAACAATCCGTGAATTACGCCGTGTTCGTCAACGTCAATCTTTTCTGCCGCAGGAACCTTGGGGAGTCCGGGCATAGTCATAATGTCACCTGTAAGCGCTACGATAAAGCCTGCACCTGCCGAAACCTTGACCTTCTTGATGGTCACAACGAAGTTTTCGGGAGCACCAAGCTTCAAGGGGTCGTCGGAGAAGCTGTACTGAGTCTTTGCCATACAAACGGGGCAGGAGTCGAAGCCAAGCTCACGAAGCTTTGCAATCTCCTTCTGAGCCGAGGGAAGAATGGTAATGTCAGAACCACGGTAAACGTTCTGAACTATGGCACGAATTTTATCTTCAATGGAAAGAGACGTGTCGTAAGAGAAACGGAAGTCACCCTTTTCTTCTTCACAGAGACGAACAACCTCACGAGCAAGGTCCTCGCCACCTTTTCCACCCTCTGCCCATACGTTGGAAAGTACAACGTTTACACCGAGAGCACGGCACTTTTCTATAATAAGCTCAACTTCCTTGTCGGTGTCGGTGGGGAAGCGGTTGATAGCAACAACTGAAGGAAGACCGTACACGTCCTTGATGTTGGAAACGTGACGGAGAAGATTTGGAATACCCTTTTCCAGCGCCTCAAGGTTTTCAGCACCGAGCTCGGTTTTTGCAAGACCGCCATGCATCTTGAGAGCACGGATAGTAGCAACAATAACTACCGCCGAAGGAGTAAGTCCCGCCATACGGCATTTAATGTCAAGGAACTTTTCAGCACCAAGGTCAGCACCGAAGCCCGCTTCTGTTACAGCGTAATCGGAAAGCTTCATAGCCATCTTTGTGGCAATTACAGAGTTACAGCCGTGTGCAATGTTGGCAAAGGGACCACCGTGAACGAAGGTGGGAGTACCCTCAAGGGTCTGAACGAGATTGGGCTTAAGCGCATCCTTGAGAAGTGCCGCCATAGCACCGTCAGCCTTCAGGTCACGGGCGGTAACAGGCTTCTCGTCATAGGTGTAGCCTACGATTATTTTGCCAAGGCGTTCCTTTAAGTCTGTTATAGAAGAGGAGAGACAGAGTACAGCCATGATTTCGGATGCAACAGTAATGTCGTAGCCACCCTCACGGGGCACACCGTTTACTCTTCCGCCAAGTCCGTCGGTAACGTAAGGGAGCTGTCTGTCGTTCATGTCAACGCATCTCTTCCATGTGATGCGTCGAGGGTCAATGTTGAGGGAGTTACCCTGATATATGTGGTTGTCAAGCATAGCCGCAAGAAGGTTGTTTGCG